>JAYFOG010000053.1:0-40098 GCA_034932965.1 Methanocorpusculum sp. | reverse complement strand
ATCAGCATCAGATGCTTATATAGTCTTCGAACCGCATTCCGGGAAACTCAGGCATCGGATGCCGGAAATCCCGAAAGCAAGTTCGAGAGCCTTGCGAGGTAACATAGTTACCCCCAATCACTTATAAACCCACCGAATCAGTGAGGGAACAAAACCAGAAATAATACCGGTAAAGTTCATCACAGTTTGATTGGTTTGTGAGGTAATAATGTTAGGTATTGCGGCATATAAAGACTCCGAAATGATATTCTAAAAAATAAGATTTTGAATGGGATTAGAGCTGCATGATACGGGAAAGAGCATCAGAAACCATCTTTTTCCAGTGCTCCGGCGATAAATGGTATGTCTCTCGCGCGAGAACAGCATCCTCTGAACGAGCATTTGACACAAGCGCATCCACTCTCTCAAGGGTGGAACGCGCCGCATCCTGGACCCATAAATCACGCGTCTCCTGATCCACCACAACGATCGACTCCGCACGCACGGAAATCAGGGTTTTGCCATCAGGCGTCGTGTAAGCATTCGGCTTGCCGACCACCACCACAAAAGACGGCGTCGATGTATCGATCTTCGCAAGCTGATGCATCGCCTCGGGCTGATATGAACTTGCATTGATATAGAATATCCCGGTCGGATCCGAAACACGCGCACGATACAGAATATTCTGATCCCCCACCTTATCCTTCTGCGTAATTGCCCCTGCGATCAGAACCCGATTACACCGCTCACCTGTCGGCAGCAGAAGATACACCGGACTCTTCTCATCCTCAGAGTCTTTGATCATCTTTGATGCCTCGCGCAGTTCGGCAGCAAACACGCGCTTTGCCGGCTCACGCTCATAAGACATAAACTGGCCGTTTGATACAGAACCTGAATTCATATCTCGTTACCTCCTGTAGATGCCCCCGCACGATTCATAAGTTCGGCAGTGACTTTTGGATCGAGACGGATAAACTCCGCAGACTTCACGAGGATCCTGCCGTCGAACTCAGTACCGAAACACTTCACATAACGTCCGCAAAGACGCTCCGTAAGCACCGACTGGATCTCCTCCAGACCAAGAGGACTGTTCGAAGCGATCTCGATCGCCTGATCCATCGTCATACCGGAAAGCGCCTCTGTAACCTCGCGGTTTATAAGAACATTATATGCCCGCTGACCATTATCCACAACACCCTTGATCCGGAGGTCATAATTGAAAGAGTTCTGGATCTCATGGATCGGACAGAAATTTTGCCGGGAAAGAACACGGTTGCATCCCTCTACCGGACAGCGCCGTACAAGACCCGATCCTTTCGAAATCTGGACGATCGTCCCGGTCACCTCATCCAGACGTGTCCCGACCGCGATATCCGCCGTCGGCTCCTCTGCCGAATACTTCGCCGGATTCAGACTGATCGAAAGACGACCGTTAAACTCATCCACTTTAGCATTGATGACCTCATAAACGCGTCCGAGTTCCAGACGCTCCTTGGAATCATCCTGCCACAAAACAAACTTGATTCTCCCCGTCTCATCCCCGACAAGCCCGCTCTGCATCATCCGTTCACTCTTAGACTCCCACTCCTCAACAAATTTTACCCGAAGAGAAGCATAGCCGACCTTAAGATCTCGTATCGAAGAAACTGGCAGAGGCTCTTTTGGAGCGGAACTTCCCGCAGACACGGGAACGGAAATCTCCGCATCCTCGTCCTGGATCCATACCGCCGAGTTCAGCGTCAGGGAAAGCCTTCCGTTGTACTCATCGACGCTTGCATAAAAAATATTGTACACTGCGCCTGGAATCAGCTTCTCCTTCTCGGGATCCTGCCACAAAACAAACTTCATCCTCCCTGACTCATCGGCAACAAGCCCGCTCTGCATCATCCGGTCACTCCTCGACTCCCACTCCTCGATAAACTTCACGTGGATACAGGAAACGACCCCGGCTTTCAGCTCATTTAACTTGGTAGGCTCGGAAGGCACCAGACACCGGTCATCCTCGATCTCAGTGACGCGGGAACCCGAGTGAAGCTTCAGATTGGGAACACCCTTAAACGAATCGACCACCGCTGAATCGATCCGATACCATCGCTCAAGTTCAAGCTTCGGCAGCTCGGCCGCCTTGGAAAAGACGACAAAACGCACCGCGCCGGTACTGTCTGCAAAGATCCCGCTCTGCGCGATCGCCGGAGAATTCGGCGTCTGCAAAGAAACGACCTTGACCTCCGCACTGACCCAGTCATTTGGCTGGATATCAGCGATATGAACCACATCGCCTGCTGACGAACCCGGGGCGGGCTTCGCCTCCTCAGGGATCTTGTATTGTTTATACTGATCAGAGAGTACTTTGCGCTCTGCTTCAAACGGCACTACACCAAACTCATTGATGTAGAGCGTAAGTTTCTCTGAAATGCTTTGCTTGTCCGGCGAAACTCCTTTAGACACTAAGTTCTGGGAGATTCTGTCGGTAATCTGCTGGATCTGCTGTGTGTCCATGTTGATCTCCAAATAACAGATTAACTTGCAACCATATAAACCCCTGACCGCGCGGTGCGATAATGCCCAAGCAGATGCAAAAAACACCGCTCCCATTGATTGAGAGCGGTGCAAATTTTTCAAAAAAACAAGATGACAGATTTAGGTGATCGCGTTTCTTCGTTCCATCACGATCGTATTCTGCCACTGACCAAACCGGTCTTTCGCGATCCGTTCACGATACCCGACCTCCCGAAAACCGCACTTGACATGAAGGCTGATACTCGCAGGATTAATTGACAAAATATTCACAAACAAACACCAGTAGCCTTTCTCCTCGCTTTTTCTGCAGAGATGATCCAGCAGCTGCGTACCCAGACCTAATCCTCGAAATGCCTTGTCAAAATAAATACTGACCTCCACAACCCCCTTATAGGCTTCCCTGGCAGACGTCGGACTCACCGCACACCAGCCGACAACCGTATTGTCAGAAAGCATAACATACCGGCAGTCCTTCAGATGCGCTTTGTCCCAGGATTCAAAAGGCGGGCAAACGGTCTCAAAAGTCGATATTCCCTCTAAAAGTGCCTCCTGATAAATCTCACTGACCCGCACCCAGTCATCATCATCCATCTCCCGAATACTGCAGTTCATATGAAACTACCTCCGCGCGCAGACATAAAGAACGGCGGCCGCAAACGATCGGATCTCCATCTATCGATCGACCTCCAGACTTACATCGGCACACCGGACAGAATGCGTCAGGGCCCCCATACTGATCACATCCACATCGATGCCGGCGTATGTATCTACAGTCTCAGGTGTAATTCCTCCGGATATCTCCAGCGTCACCTCGCCGCGAAGACCGGCAGCCTCAAGCGCCGAGATCGCTTCACGGATAAGTTCCGGGGTCATGTTGTCGAACATAATGATATCAGCGCCGGTCTTTGCCGCGAGAAGAGCGTCTTCCACGGACTCCACCTCGCACTCGACCTTCTTATCGGAATATTCCCGGCATTTTCTTACCGCCTCGTCGACCGGCATAAATGCCCGGTGGGTATCCTTGATTAGGAACTGATCGGAAAGCGTATGCCTGTGGGGCAGCGCCCCTCCGGCAACTAAAGCTTTCTTATCAAAAAAGCGGAGACCAGGCGCCGTCTTTCTCGTTCCGGCGACCCGGACATGGTCATTCACGACCGAAACAAGACGGGAGGCCTTTGACGCAGCCGACGCGACCCCGCTCATCCGCCCAAGAAGATTCAGACAGGTCCGCTCTAAAGAGAGGATGGCATGGACCGAGCCTTTGAGCGAAATGATATGCTCGCCCGCATGGGCCGTCGAGCCGTCACTGACATGAACATCGGCAATCACTCCGGCATTCTTAAACAGCCAGACACACTCCTCGACCCCTGAAACGACCATATCTTCCCGTGCCTCGATATGCGCCGAAACGACCTTATCTTCCAAGAGAGCAAGGGTCGTGATATCGCCTGCGGAAACATCCTCGGCGACAAACGTAAGAAGCTGATCGGTCGGGATCATCTATACCGATGCCTCGATCATCCGCTCGATCGCAAGACGGGCCCGGTCTGCAATGCTCTCCGGCACCTGGATCGGAACGACACCGTCCCGAAGCGTAATGTAGAGATCCTCTTCGGTGATGAGCTTCATGTTCGAACAGACCGCCGTATCCATTCCGTGGAACAGAACATCCGGATACTTCTTCTGCAGAGGGTGGATGATCCCCTTTTCTGTTAAGATCACCCACTCTTTCTTTTCACCGCATCTGCGGATCATATACCCGGTCGATCCGATCAGATCCGATGCCAGCTGTACCTCGGGAGAACATTCAGGGTGACAGATGATCGTCGCGTTCGGATAAGCGCGGCGTGCGGCCTCAACATCCCGGAGAGTAAACTGATGATGGGTCGGGCAGCCGCCGTTCTTCGGGACCGGAATGATCGTTTTCTCCGGGACCATCCGCTGGGCATACGCGGCAAGATTTGCATCCGGACCGAAAAGGATCGTATCTTCCTTGAGGGAGCGGACAACATCCGGAGCATTTGCAGAAGTACAGGTGATATCGCACTCCGCTTTCGTTGCCGCGTTCGAATTCACATACACAACGAACGGGGATCCCGGGTGTGCTGCTTTTGCCGCACGGACCGAAGACGGAGTGAGCTGATCAGCAAGCGGGCAGCCTGCATCCGGTCTTGGGATCAGGACCGTCTTATCAGGAGAGAGGATCTTCGCCGTCTCGGCCATGAAATAGACGCCGCAGACAACGAGGGTCGACTCCTTTGCTTCCTTCGCCTTGCGGGCAAGTTCCAGAGAATCCCCGGTGATATCCGCAAGATCCTGGATCTCAGCGGGCTCATAATTATGTGCAAGGATCAAAGCGCCTTTTTCGGCGGCGAGCCGCCTGATCTCTTTTTCATAGTTCATGCGCCGATCACCAAAGGATTGTCCAGATTCTTCAGAAGCGAGAGGATCGAAAGGGCTGCAAGATAACTGGTTGCCGGGTTGTCCGGGGACGGGACGTTTCTCACTCTGATGTATGCCTCGCCAAACTCTCCTTCGAAGAAGATCTCATGCATGTTTCGGTCCTCATTGGGATCCATCCAGAGCTCGACATCAACATCTCTGCCGCAGGCGATCGAAAGTGACTCGGCAACGTTCGTATTTTTTGGGTACTGATGGACACAGTCGTAGGCTTTTCCCGAGAAGATGCAGGTCTTTTCTTCGGCTTCACGCGAGAGGGATTTGGGATTCTTCGTTGTGCGGAGAACGAATTTATCGATTGAGGAGATCTGACCCACGCGGATATTGTCCAGACCCATAATAGCGCCGGAGGGGATGTGGATCTTTTTCTTCATCTCGCGGGCGGTCTGGATAAGTTCTTCGCGGAAAGAAATATCCGCGAGTGCGCCGACACTCATGATAACAAGATCTTTTCCCGCGAGAAGAATGCTCTCTGCATGTGCCGTTGCAGCCGCAACAGATGCCGCCTCGACGACGATATCGGTCGGCTCTTTGAGGAATGCAGTGAAATCAGAGTAAGGAGTCGCGCCGAACTCTCTGCCGAATGCCTCCGCACGCTCAAAAACCACATCATATACTGCAGTGATTCTGAAATTTTCCTGACCCTTTGCGATCACGTGACCGATATTTCCGCACCCTAAAAGCCCGACGGTAATCATAATTAGTACAGAGTTTCGGATTATAGATAGTTAAGGATTGTGCCATCCGCCTCTGTACATCCCCATAACCCCCGAGATTTGAAAAAAACGCGGGAAGAAGAATAGTTGATGTGTAAAGAGCGCAAGTACCTTTTTAAGGAAAAGCAGTATGCATGTTGCCGCAGTCGATCTTGGAGCCACCCATCTCCGTACGGGGATCGTAGATAAAAAAGGAACGATCAAAGCATTCACTCAAACCGATGTCAGCGGCCTGACCAGCGGTGATGAGATACGGAGCCTGATCTGTACGATGATCGGAAATTTGACCGAAAAAACGGGCATTTCACCAAAAGCGATCGGGATCAGCACCGCCGGACCGGTCGATCTGAAAACCGGATCGGTCGTCGGCTCGCCCAACATGAAATGTGAAACGATCTTCCTTTCCGGACCGCTGGAGGAAAGGTTCGGGATCCCGGTGCGGATGATGACCGACTGCAAAGCCGGATCCCTGGGCGAGTATCATTTCGGCGGGGCAAAGGATGCGGCAACGCTGGTCTATCTGACCATTTCCACAGGGATCGGCGCAGGAGTGCTGGAACGGGGAAGACTGCTCTGCGGTGCGAACGGAAACGCCTCCGAGGTCGGACACATGCTCGTGGACACAACATGGAACCTTCCTTGCGGCTGCGGAGGGACCGGGCACTGGGAAGCCTACGCGAGCGGCACCGGTATCCCGAACTTTTTCCGGGCATGGAGTCTGGAGCGGATCGAATGTGATCCAAGACCCTTAATGAATGCCGGGCAGATCCTGTATGCCGCTGAGCAGGGAAACCCGCTCTTCATCTCCTTCTGCGATGAACTGGCAAAAATAAACGGGCGGGGCCTCTCCTCGATCATCGCGGCCTACAACCCTGACCTGATCATAATGGACGGTCCCATCGCCAGAAACTATCCTGCCCTGATCGTCAAAAAAATGACCGGATATGTGGACCGGTATCTCCCCGCTCCAAAGATCCGCATCTCCGCTCTTGAAGGAAAAGCTCCCCTTCTCGGGGCATCGGCTGCCGCATTCAATGCTTTGTGAGGTTTTTCTAAGAGGAAATGCAGAACTAATCCAGCAAAACCCGTATTTTCGTCAGCCAACTCCAAGAGTATATATTCTCAGACCTGCAAAAATAGATAGAATCGATGAAAGAACCGCTCATAACCCGCCTGCGAAAATGGTTTCAAAACAACTTTGTGTTCTTCGGACCAGGTCTTCTGCTCGCGATCACCGCGGCAGGCGAGGCCGGAGTTACTGAAGCGATAGAAATCGGCGCACATTACGGACCGGCCCTGATCTGGGTCGTGATCATCACCCTCATCTTCAAATACGCATTCACCAACGGGATCGCCCGTTATACCCTTGCAACCAACCAGACGATCTTCGACGCGCTGAACCGTCTGCCCGGACCGAAAAACTGGGGTTCGTATCTGATCATCATCTCCTATCTCATGGAAATGTTTGCGATCGGCGCGATGCTCGTCTTCTCCGCAACATTTCTGGATTACCTTCTTCCCGGCATCTACTCAGTCTTTCTGATCGCATTATTTCTGCTGATCTTAACACTTGCCGTCATCAGAACAAGCTCCTACGAGATCCTCGAACCGGTCATGGCAGTTCTGATAAGCATACTTGCCGGCGTCATCCTCATCTCCCTGTCTCAGTTTCCGCTCTCCTTCAACCTCATTCTGGACGGACTGACCCCATCTATCCCGGCCGGTTCGGAGATGGCGATCCTCGCGATCCTGGGAGTAGTTGGTTCTGGACTGAACCTGATGCTCTATTCGGTCTGGCTTTCCCAGAAAACGAAGATCCACTCCGCAGACAAAAAAGAATGCAATCTTTTAAACGAATCTTTTTTCAGAAAATATATCCGCAGCGTCAATATTGACGTGCTGACCGGGTTCTTCTTCGTGGCTGTCGTCACGATCGGTTTCATGTTTCTCGGGTATGCAGGATACGCCGTATCCTTCATGCCGCACGGATCTGAGATCACGCTTGACACCCTGATCACCCAGGTCCTGTACATCTTCGGCTCGATACCCTATGGACCGTATCTCTTCCTGATGTTTGTCGCTATCATCTTTTTTGGAGCCGTCGTCGTTGGTATGGATGCACGCGCCCGGGCTCTTGCCAAAGTGGTCCGACATCTTGGTGAAGACAAGGGCAGAACACTCCCGAGTGAATATAACATCTACCAGATCGTCCTTCTCGTGTTCACCGCCGTGATCATTCTGGCCATACTGATCGCAGACCCCATGGCGGTCATCCGGCAGATCGCAGCGCTTTCGGCAATCCTTTTCGGAATATTCGGATTCATCGTCATCTATCTTGACCTCAGACTGCCAAAATACGCAAAAGGATCCAGACTCTGGCAGGTCATCATGGGAGTGGGCAGCGGGCTTTCCATCTATGTGGCATTGCTGATCGAATCCTCGTTCCTGAAAAACGGCATCCCCCTGATCGAACGCATGCTTGTAATCGTAGTGATCCTCTTCGTCTTCACAAAAACGGAGATGTTTAAGAAACTCGTCAGAGGGACTGCGAACTTCGCCGATAAAATATGGACCGTGGCGTTAGGCGGCGGGCTCTCCATCTACGGCGTGTTCCGGGGGATCGATGTCAACGGGCTTATCTTCAACTTCAGCGCGATCGGCCCGATCGTCGCAGGGCTGCTAGGCGGCCCGCTTATCGGCGGCCTTGCAGGCCTCATCGGATGTGTCTACCGTCTTGCCCAGGGCGGGCCGACGGCGATCGGATGCTCACTTGCCATTCTCGCGGCCGGACTGATCGCCGGATTTGCCGTGCGCTGGTGGCAGGGAAGGGTCACCATATTCAAGGCGGTCCTGATAACGGTCATCATCGAATGGATCCATCTCCTCGTGATCGTTCCCGGCTGCGGGATCATCTTCGGGACCCAGACCATTGATGAGATCATCGCGATCATCGGCAGCACATTCCTGCCGATAACCATTGTCAATACCCTGGGCGTGGCACTGTTTGCCTACTTCGCGAAAGAACACATCGTGTTTGCGGCAGGAACACAAAGCATCTTTGGCAAAAGGAAAAACCAGACCGAAAACAGATCAGAAGATACAATAGAGGAGGAGAAGTAAATGTCCGGTCATCAGGAAAAACCGCCCCAGACAAAAGCATCGAAGTACATCACCCTTGGGATCATCATTCTGACGGTCATCATGTTTATCCTCGCATTCCACCCGTTTGGGACGATAATTGACGGGGAATTTCCGGAGGATGAAGTCATCATCGCGGTTTCCCTGCCTTTCGAAGGAGAGATGGCGGAGTTCGGCGTCGAATATATGCGGGGGATCGAACTCGCGATCGAAGACATCAATTATGATGGAGGTATCCGCGGCGTTCCGGTCAAAGCGGAATACTATGACAACAAAGGAAACATAACCCTTGCAAAAGAACAGTTCAAAGTGATCAGGGACAAGGGGATCCCTGTAGTGATCGGAGCACTGTCGAGCACGGTCACGCTTGCCCTTGCCCCGTATGCGGAGTCGTATGAGATCATCCTCATCTCTCCCTCTGCAACATCCTCAAGTCTCTCAGCATATGGGAACTATGTCTACAGAACGGTCTCGTCCGACATTTACCTCGGAGCTGGAATGGCGAAGATCATCGCAGGAAGGGACGAGACGCAAAATGTGATGATGGTGTATCTTAACACCAGTTACGGAAAAAGCCTGAGATATGCATTCCTCAACGAAGCAAACACCTCGTACCCGGATATGCATATCGTATCCTGCATGGGGGTCCCTGACTCTGATACCGTCAATGTTTCAGAGATCGTCACCGAGATGAAGAAAAAACAGCCGCAGTCCGTTCTTCTGATCGTCAACCCGAGTCAGTGCGTAGAGATCATGAAAGCCGCGGAGGCGGAGGGGCTTCACCCGGCATGGTTCGGCTCCGATATGG
This sequence comes from Methanocorpusculum sp., assembly GCA_034932965.1. Classification (GTDB taxonomy): domain Archaea; phylum Halobacteriota; class Methanomicrobia; order Methanomicrobiales; family Methanocorpusculaceae; genus Methanocorpusculum. Next base: position 30,477 of record JAYFOG010000053.1, on the reverse strand, counting down.
TGACCAACCGGCAGGTCCCGCTGGAAGTCGGCCCATACTCCGAAGGTCTCATCGGATTCTCGCAGGCGCGAAGGATCTCCGATCCCTTATACGAGGAGCATTATGTAGAGAGATTCAATGAAGCCTTAATGGTCCGCGACTCGATCTACGGCTATGAAACGATGTTCGTAGTATCCGAGGCAATCGAAAACAGCGGATATACAGCTGAAGGTATCAGAGATGCCCTCGATCAGATCCGGCATGTAGGCCTTACCGGTTCCATCGTCTTCGACGAGAAAGGAGATGCCTATCCTTCATACGATGTGATGCGGCTCGAAAATGGCGAATGGGTCGATCTTGCCTGGAAAGAGATCATCACATTCGAAAAGAAAGCAGCCGTCCATACATCCTCCCATTGATCTTTTTTTGAGTATCTTCTTCGTAAATATCAAGTAGTAATCCCGCCAAAATAGTACTATGGCAATCACACTTGATTCAACTATCGCCGACCTTCTCCGCGAGAAACCTGAAGCTGCAGCAACCCTTCAGAGCTTCGGTATGGGCTGCCTCGGCTGCGCAATCGCAAACAATGAGACCATCCGCGAGGCCGCAATGGTACACGGCATCCCCTTAGAAGAGCTTGCAAAAAAGCTCGGTCTCTAAATATTTTTCTTTTTTAACGATTTCAGTTCCAAAATTCCTGCTTCCGGATTTGCCAGAAGGTGATTCGCCACCGCAGGTTCATGGACCAGACGGCAGTCCATGCAGCTCCATATCTTTCCGTTGGGCGTATCGATCATCTGACCTAACTCCCTGTCCATACAGGGATAAAGCGGGCAGTAGCAGAAACTGCACTGCTGATCCGCATAATTATGACACGGATAATAGGGGCAGTCCTCCGGGATCCACTCGTTCCAGTGGTCGCCCCCGTACCGGCTGTAAATAAAAAACGAGGGACGCCGCCGCTTCACGATCGCCGGATGCCCCCGGGACCATCCGCGGGTCACGCCCCAGGTGGACAGGAGATAATTATCGAACCGGACCAGTGCCTCGGTAAGGGCATGGGAAACGGCTTTCGAGATCCGCATCCCGGTCCCGGTCAGGAGTCCCGCGAACGCCTCGGGTTCCCCGTCAGACTTTTCACAGGCAGCAACAACTGCATCCGTCGAAAGAGCGCTGCCGGGAACTTTTCGTGCCGCGATCACCTGCATCTTCGCCTCGGTCGCCGTCATCATAGCCCCAAGAAGAGCGGCATCGGTCAGCGGGCGTTCACAGATCACAATGATATTGATCGTCCGGTTCCGGTCTGATACGGCGGCCGTGACAAAAACCGTAACATAGTCATACCTCGCGATACAGAGATTCGTGATCGGCAGAGCGGTCAGAAGCCCGAAATACGGATGTAAAAAGCCATTCTGCATCGATACGCGGGCGATGTGCTCCGAAGCGTCATCCGAAAACTGCCGGGGGACCGAGATGTTCAGGATCGATCTGACATCCGCAAGGCCGCCGCCGATCCCGCTGCTCGCCGCCCGGAAATCTCCTCTGACGATCAGAACATCCTTTCTCAGATAATACCTCATGCCTAAAACTTCCCGTCCTGCTCGAAACTTCTGCCGAACCGAAGGGCAAGCTCTGCTTTATACAGCTCTTTCCCCAGATAGCCTGCGTGATCCAGAAGCGAGACGCCGTTTTCTGCGAGGATATCGGAGAAGACATCATACCACGAGGTCCCCCGGATAGCTTTTCCATTCCTCACGGCAATGATGTATCCGTTCTCGAGTCCGATCCGGAAATTTCCTTTCGGATCGTAGATGAGGGAGTCTGCAGGCGTGCCGGCATCCCTTATCTCCTCATAAAGGAGAGGAGGTTCCCGGCGGAGACGTTTCTCTTTCAAAATCAGAAGATCGAGTCCGGTATCCTTCGGATACGGCCGGCCCTTTGACAAAACCATCATCTCGACCGCACGCCGCATCTCGGCGGTCGCACCGCGAGTCTTGTCCGAGTGTTCGGAAATCAGAAGACAGGCCGATCCCGTCTCCGCCGCGACCGATGCGAGAACTGCACATATCCCCGGACTGTCCGCATCCATCATCTCGACAACGTTCACACAGCCGAGGATCTTCGGACAGGGCATCTCCGGCAGGTAGCCGGAAAGGGAACGGGTCATCCCCGAAAGCGGCGGCTGGAGCAGCGGATCGGCGAGGATCTTAAAAAGCCCTGCGCTGACCGCTGAGCTGATGGTCTCTTCCAGAGACGAACCGTCCCGCGGGATCAGGACCGCTGCTGCTCCTGCCTCCAGGATCTTTTCTGCGAGCTGGGGGATCGTCTCCTTCGTCAGAGAAAGGATCAGATCAGCACGGAAAAGCGCGGCCTCGATCAGTTTTGGATCCAGCGTATCGATCGAAAGAGGGATATCCAGATCCGCCAGGACCGAAAAACACCTGACCACATCATCCGCGGACGCATCGAACCCAAACCCGAGATCCACGATATCTGCGCCATTCTCTTTTGCACGGATCACTGCGTCCCGAAGCGCGGGATGCCGATGGGCGTCCATGATCTCATGGATCACCTTGATCCGCGAGGATCCGCCGATCTTCACCCCGCGGATCGTAAAAAACGGCTCGGCTTCTCCCTCCGCGATGACCAGATTCTCGCGGGCCGCCTTTGCCTTCTCTTCCAAGAGCATATCATCGGCCGGCACATCGGCCGTGAGCTTTCCTGCTAAAATCAGCGGAACGCAGATCCCCATGTCGGCCGCATGGCGCGTTCCTTTGCGGACCGGAACACCAGTCCTCCTTTCCACCTCGGAAAACGACGCCGTACACATACCGGAAACAACAGCAAGATCGCAGGGATGATCGGCAATCAGCTTCTCTAACGAAGCAGGTGTTAAAAAAGACGCGATTTCGCCTGTTTCGATGATCTCACAGGTGAACTCTGTTACCTTGGATAAAGCCAGACCGAGGGAGGATGCACTCTGGCGTCCTGTGGGAAAGAGAACATGCATTGTATGTTATCCTTATGTTTTTGTACTTACATAGTAATTACCTTAAGATGGTTCTGATAACCTGCGATCTGCATATCCACACAAACGCGTCGGCAGACGGAAAGTGTTCCGTCGAAAAGGTCATAGCCAAAGCAAAGGAACGCGGACTTGATGCGATCTCGATAACAGATCATGACACGACCGAGGGAGCAAAGCAGGCGCTCGGGCTCAAAGATCCCGGAATCCTGATCATTCCGGGGATCGAGGTCTCGACAAAACAGGGACATGTGCTGGTCCTTGGAACCACGAAAGTCTTCGCGCCGGGAAAAGACGCCATCGAAACGATCCGGGAGGCAAAAGCAGAAGGATGCCTTACGATCATTCCCCACCCCTATCACCGGTGGCGGCACGCGGTCGGTCTTCACGCGCCGCAGGCTCTTCGGCAGGCCGATGCGATCGAAGTTTTCAACAGCAGATACTATATCGGGACCGCGAATTCCCGGGCAGCAAAGTTCGCGAAAAAATATCATATCCCGATGACCGCAGGTTCCGACGCCCACACCTGTCAGTTCGTCGGCTACGGGATCAATGTCATCGACGCGGAGGAGCGAACAGTCCCCTCGATCCTGGACGCGATCAGGAAAGGAAGGATCGAGAGCCGGTGTAAAAAGACGCCGATTCGGACCTACACCTCGCAGTCGTTCCATAACGTCGTTCGAAAAGTCAGACGGCAGACCTCGCGGCTGAAGTCCCGCCGTATCCCATGAAGCTCGCGTTCCTTGCAGGATACCGGGGGCAGAACTTCGCGGGATCCCAGTTCCAGCCGGATAAGCGGACGGTGGAAGGAGAGTTCGTCGCCGGCGGGATCGAACTCGGGCTGTTTTCGGATGCAAAGGAGGGGCATTTCAGAACGGCCGGACGGACCGATAAAGGCGTGAGTGCGCGAAGACAGCTGTTTTCGATCACGACCGATAAGCCCGAACTCGCAGTCGAGGCGCTGAACTTTCATCTGCCGGATGACATCTGGTGCCTTGGCGCCGCCGAGGTAGACGAGGAGTTCTATCCGCGGTATGCGGCACGGGAGAGGAGCTACCGGTATTACTTTCCCTATCCGGCAGATGTTGCCAAAATGCAGGACGCAGCTGCCCGGCTGATCGGAACGCACACCTTCAGCGGATTTTCGAAGATGGAAGCGGGAAGGGATCCAGTCCGGACCGTGACACGCGCCGAAGTCTTCGAGGGTTCGGACGGCTGCCCGGTCTTCGAAGTTGCTGCGAAGAGTTTTCTCTGGAACATGGTCCGGGGGATGGCAGGCGCTTTGCAGACCGTCGGCCTGCGCCTTGCGGAGCCGGAGATCATCGACGATCTGCTCACCTCCCCAACGGCCCGGGTCCATCCGGCACCTGCCGAAGGACTGATCTTCTGGGATGTGGTCTCTGATCTTTCATTTACGCCGATGCGGCAGAAACGCGAAGTAAAGCGCTCGCTTTCCGGAGAAGCGGCCGCGGCGCGGGCCGATATGCATACCGCAGAGGCTCTTTTGGAAGACGATCCAAAGGAGTTCTGGAAGAAAAAAGTTATCAGGGAATACTCGGCACTGATGAAAAAAAGGTGAAGCTCACTCCTTCATCTTCATCACGATCTCTTTTCCCCGTTTTTTCGCCTCGACCACGCTCTCCGGCCAGCCCTTCACCCCGCCGTGCTTATCCATGCCCGGGAACAGCACGTTTTCCGCATAGGAAAAACCTGAATCATTGAAAAACGCCCTGACGACAGGAAACGCCGAATCGAAGATATGCGGGATGTCCTGCCCCGACGTCCCGAGATATACGCCAATATGCTTTGCGAGATGCTCTTCGCTGAAGAAGAGCGTCTTTGTCACGAACTTCTGCGACCATAAATACTGACCCCGGTCGATAAACGACTTCATCTCCCCAGTCACTGACATCGAGTAGATCGGGGACGCCAAAACCAGAATATCCGCAGCAAGGAGCTGATCGAACACCGGCGTCAGATCATCTTTGATAACGCAGACCCCGGTTTTATGGCAGGAATTACATCCTTTGCAGTTTTTATAATCGATCTCCGCCAGGCGGACCTTTTCAACATCGGCACCTGCCTCCTTTGCTCCTTCGATAAAGGCATCCAGAACCGTCTCCGTATTCCCGCCCTTTCTCGGGCTTCCATTGATCACAAGCATTTTTATCATGATTTCACCATCATTGCCGCCATAGCGTCGCCTGCCTCTTTTGCCTTTGCGATCGACTCGGGACTGTTTTTAAAGTCATTTCTTTTATCCAGTCCCGGCAGCAGGACAAAACTGAGCCGCGACGCAGGTATCTGTGACACGTCGAATAAAAACTGCGCCACCGGAACCGTATGATCGAAGATCCCGCTTCGGGTCTGGCCTGCCGCCGAAATGAATATCCCGAACTTTTTTCCTTCGGGTTTTGGGAGATCATGCAGCACATACTTTCTCGACCAGAAAACCTGGCAGCGGTCGATGAGCATTTTTGCCTGGGCGCACACCGACATGGAATAGACCGGAGAGGCGAAGACGAGAAGATCGCAGGCCCGGATCTTTTCAGCCAGCCCGACAAAGTCGTCTGTGTGGATGCATACCCCGGTCTTTTCGCATTTGCCGCAGCCTTTACAGGGATTGATGTTGAGATCGTTTAAGACGACCTTTTCAACAGACATCTCCTGGAATGATTCGAGCACCTTGTCGAGTGCGGATTCAGTATTGCCGTGACGACGCGGGGAGGTAGTGATCGCAAGGACGGATAAGGGCATTTATTCAGTATATTACCCCGGATACAGATAAATCCAGTGATGAGGGGAGGGGAGTATGAAAAACCTCATCATTGTCCGGGACCAATGGAAGGTATGCATGTTTCCGCAGGCAGACTGGCGATCGGATTTGCCGTTCTCGCAGCTCTTTTGTACGGGATCAGTGCGCCGGTCTCAAAGATCCTGCTGGAGACGACGTCACCCGAACTGATGGCCGCCCTCTTATATCTGGGAGCGGGCCTCGGGATGTTTGCGGTGAATCTCGTGACCCGGCGGCGCAGCAGGGAGCGAAAGGAGGCCCCGCTTTCCAGAAATGATCTGCCGTTTGTCGTCGGGATGATCCTTTTGGATATTGCGGCGCCGATCCTTTTGATGCTGGGTCTTTCTCTCACGACTGCGGCGAACGCTTCGCTTTTGAATAACTTCGAGATCGTGGTGACGGCGCTCGTGGCCCTATTGATATTTCGGGAGGCGATCGGCAGAAGGTTATGGATCGCGATCCTGCTGATCGTTTTGGGCAGTGTTCTTTTGACGGTCGAGGATATGAGCAGTTTTTCGTTTTCGGCCGGATCGATCCTGGTGATCCTTGCGTGTGTCTGCTGGGGTGTGGAGAACAACTGCACCCGGATGCTTTCCTTAAAGAACCCGATGCAGATAGTCGTTGTAAAAGGGTTCGGAGCAGGGTTCGGGGCGCTTTTGATCGCGGTTCTGGCTTCCGGGATGGAGACGGATCTCGTGAGCGTGATCGCGGCGCTAGTTCTGGGATTTTTTGCGTACGGGCTGTCGATCTATCTTTATGTGCGGGCGCAGAGGGATCTTGGCGCCGCGAGGACGAGCGCGTTTTATGCGGTCGCGCCGTTTATCGGGGCAGGGATCTCGTTTGCGGTGTTTCAGACGCCGCTTACGCCTTTATTTGCTTTGGCGGCGGGAATCATGGTTCTCGGAGCGTATTTTGCGGCAACGGGGGGGCATACCCATTTCCATATCCATGAGCGGGTGACCCATGAACACCGCCACCAGCATGATGACGGGCATCATTCGCATGTCCATGATCCTCCGGTGGAGGGAGAACACAGTCATGAGCATACGCATGCATATATGGAGCATGATCATCCGCACGGGGAAGATATGCATCATGTGCATGTCCATGAGGAGAAGAAGTGAGAGAATTGTGAGACTTTAAATGAGACTATAAGTGGGACTATAAATGAAAGTCGGGGAGTTGTTAATTGCACCTTTCGATGATTAATCACCTACAATTACTTTATATTCATCATCGGATAACTGCATTTTTTTCACAGGAATATTTCTTTCCTCAGCAACTTTTCGAATAGCTTCTTCATTTTCTGCTGCAATGTTAACTCCAAGATAGATGTAGCACGGGAACCAAGGTAAGTATTGATATTTAGTATCTGGAAATCTAAAAGCAAATCTCCACTCATTTTCAGACTCCCAATCCAGAGATTTAGTCAATAGAGTTTTTTTGAAAATATCTTCCTTCTGAGCATCGGTTAGCTCATTACCGGCCGCAATTTCTTCCCATTCACCCCGAATTTCAGATGTATCTGGTACGTACCTAACCGGATGTATCCACTCCAGAATGTCCTTCGGGTCTCGAATAAGAAATAAATCAACCACATCATACGCAAAGCAAACACCTTTGTGACTGTCGGCATAATGAGCCCACATGAGCAGAGAATCACACCTTTCAGAGAAAGAGGCAATACCAAAATTTTCTTGCTCCTTTCGCCAAGATTTCTGATGCTCGTCTCTGATTTTTTGAATCTGTTTCTTTTTCACTTCCTCTTTGGTTATTGGAGCCTTCCAATATTCAAGTAAAATTTCAGAAATTTTATCAAACCACTCATCAAAGTCACTTATTTCCAGACTCTGCTGAAATTTTTCCCAACACTCCATCGATTTTTTTGAGTCTAAGTATCCATTTTTACAAGCAAATTCATAGTAATACTTTGTAACTTCACGTTTTGTATCAGTATTCTTTAGATAAACAAACGGTATCCATGTGTCATACGGGTCATTTAAATCCGAGGGATGAGACAGTCTCATTTCAATTGGTTGTTCTTTACTACAGGAGGTAAGACGTTTTATCTCGTCAACTCCCCGATACCGATAAATGTATCTTAAATCAGATAGCATCCCTATTTTCAGATATTTGGCATCTTCCTTTTTTCTGGGAGTGGTGTCTAATCCAAACCCCAAGTCGAAATATTTTTCAACTTCATCTTTTCTACTCATATAAACACCAAATTATCTCCTTATCATAAATATGTGATATTATTAGAGAATAACTCGCCCCTCGTGATTATAATACCTCAAAAAATAACCAAGATGAGAAATGATGATCGTCAGAATGTGGACACATGAAAAATCCCACCGCGAATAAGCCCAAATGGGCAAACCCCTTCCTGAGATATGATCCTATCAATTAGTGTCACATTTTTCTCAAAACCCTGGGAAAATTTTCTAAACCCTAATTCTACCCCTAATTACTACAAATACGAGAGTTTCGGGAAAAACCTGACACCACACAATAAATCCAGCATATGTCCTTTTTTTTTAAAATTCAGCCAAAATGCGCCTGATTTTGGTGTCACCATCAATTTATGAAACCTGACACCGGATTCCCTCCAGAAAAGTAGTGTCACATTTTTCAAAAACCAACGTGACACAAAACCCACTCCCTCCAGCGTATTCCCCCTCCCCAAAAACTAATACCTGACAAAAGAAACATATCCCACAACAGCACAGCTGAACCAGAAATCAACCCCTCCCATGTCCCCCGAAAAAACCCGCAGACCCAAACCCGCCTCACCGCCGGGATCCTCACCCGATCACCACCAGGAACAGGACGGCAGGATCGAATACCTCGACCGCAAACTCTCCGAACTCGGCATCCGACTCAAAGACGCCGACTCCAGAAAAGTCACCGGCGAAGTCTTCGACGAAGTCACTCTTTTAGCACTCTACAAACTCGTCAAGAAAAACGTCATCGCCTCCATGGGCGGCTCCATCTCCACCGGCAAAGAAGCCAACGTCTTCCTCGCAGGAAAAACTGATGAAAACGGCAACGAGATCTCTGCCGCCGTCAAGATCTACCGGCTGCGGACCGGAAACTTCACCACCATGAGCGATTACATCATCGGCGACCCCCGGTTCTCCGGGATCCGCCGGACCCACAAAGACATCATCTTTGCCTGGACCAAAAAAGAGTACAGCAACCTTTCTCGAACAAAAGAGGCCGGCATCCCCTGCCCGACCCCGTATGCATTCGACAGAAACATCCTCGTCATGCAATTTCTTGGAGAAGGAAACATCCCCTACCCCCAGATGCGCCTGCGTCTCCCGGGAACTCCCGCAGAAGGGTACGAAGAAACAGTCGGACTCATCCGCGACCTCTATCAGAAAGCCCGCCTCATCCATGGCGACCTGTCCGAGTACAACATCCTCACCGGTCCAAACGGACTCATCTTAATCGACATGGCCCAGGCAGTAACCCCCGAACACCCCCGGGCCTACAATTTCCTATTCAGGGACATCAAAAACATCAACAGATTTTTCGGAACCAAATGTAAAACAACCGACGAACATGAACTTTTCAGAGACATCGTCGGTGAAGAATTTTTCGAGATATAAATCATGACACAGGAAGTAAAAATCCCCAACGACAGAATCGGCGCAATCATCGGAAAAGGCGGCGAAACCAGAAAGTTTCTGGAAAAAATGCTCCACGTGACCCTCGAGGTCGACAGCCAGACAGGTCTTATCGAGATCATCAATGAAGAGGACTCCCTTGCTGAGATCCGCTCAATGGAAGTCATCAAAGCGATCGGACGCGGCTTCTCACCCGAACGGGCAAAAAAGCTGCTCGAAGACGATGACATGATCCTGACCCTCATCGACCTTTCAGACATCGCCGACACCCCCCAGAAGCTCGCACGCATCAGAGGAAGGATCATCGGACGCGACGGAAAAGCACGCGAACAGATCGAAAACATGAGCGGCGCTCTTATCTCCGTCTACGGAAAAACCGTCGGGATCATCGGCATGCCTGATCAGATGAACGATGCCCACACCGCGGTGACCATGCTCATAAACGGCTCGGATCATAATACCGTCTTTAACTTCCTGGATCGCAAAAAGAAGGAAGCAAAACTGGACGTTCTGAACTACTACTACTAACGGCCAGCATTAAATAAAAATCAATAAATATGATGAGTGATTCTGCAGAGTTCCACTGGAAACAAAGGGGTCTAAACACATCCGGGCTCGTTTCATGAAAATAAACGAGATGCCGATCCCAAATCATCTGCGCGAGGCGTATCTGAGAAATGGGATCGAGGAGCTCTATCCCCCCCAGGCCGAGTGTGTAACTGCGGGTTTATTCGACCGGAAAAACATATTGGCCGCCATTCCTACGGCTTCCGGAAAAACACTCATCGCCGAGATGGCAATGCAGAAGGAGATTTCCGAGGGAGGAAAATGTCTCTACATCGTTCCCCTGAAAGCCCTTGCTTCGGAAAAATATGAAGACTTCAGCGGAAAATCCGTCAAGGTTGGGATCGCGACCGGAGACCCGGATCAGCGCGACGAGTACCTGGGCAGATACGACATCATTGTCGCGACATCCGAGAAGACCGATTCACTCATCAGGAACAAAGCCGGGTGGCTGAAAAACATCTCTCTTCTGGTTGTTGACGAGATCCACCTGATCGGCGACGATTCCCGGGGCGGGACCCTGGAGATGGTGATCGCGCAGCTGAGGTTCCAGAACCCGGATATGCAGATCATCGGCCTCTCCGCCACGATGGGAAATCCCGAAAGCCTCGCAAAATGGCTGGATGCGGCTCTCATCACAAGCGAATGGCGGCCGGTCGATCTCCGGGAGGGGGTCTACTACAACGGAGCGGTCCATTTCCACGGGACCGAACGGCTGCTCGAGACGCCGAAAAAAGATGACGATCTCAATCTTCTTTTAGATACGGTAAACGAAGGCGGCCAGTGTCTGGTCTTCGTCTCCTCCCGGCGTTCCGCCGAGGCGTATGCAAAGCGGGCAGCCGTGACGCTGAAAAAAACCTCGGTCACGCTCGACGAGCTGGCAAAGCGGATCGCCAAAGCCGACACGACGGCATCAGGAAAGAACCTCGCCCTGGCCGTAAAATCAGGAGCAGCGTTCCATCACGCAGGTCTCCCGCGTGAAGCGAGAGCGGCCGTCGAAGAAGGATTTCGAAACGGAGACATCCTCTGCATATCATCCACCCCGACGCTTGCCGCCGGACTGAACCTGCCTGCACGGCGGGTGATCATCCGGGATTATCAAAGGTATGAGCGGGGGATCGGCATGAACCCAATCCCGGTCCTCGAGTACCGGCAGATGGCGGGCAGAGCCGGCCGGCCGAGACTCGACCCCTACGGCGAGGCGGTTTTGATTGCCAAAGAACAGCGCGACGTGGACCGGCTGTTCGAAGAGTTCATCGATGCTCCGGCCGAAGACATCACTTCCCAGTGTCAGAAAGAAAACGAACTCAGAAGCCATCTCCTCGCACTTATCACCTCGGGGTTTGCTGAGACTGCGGCCGAAGTCAGAGGATTCATGGAAAAATCCTTCTACGCAAGCCAGAAATCCGTTCACCGGCGTCTCGATAAAAACATCGAAAAAACGCTTGCGTATCTGGAGAAGTCCGGGATGATCGAAAAGGAGGGGAACGAAATCCGCGGGACAATGTTTGGCGCACTCACGTCCCGGCTCTACCTGGACCCGGAGTCGGCGATGATGATAAAGGAGGGGATCGCAGGAAAAGCGTTTTCGGCATTCGGGATGCTGCATCTCCTCTGCATGACACCGGATATGTTCAGATTCTATCTCAAAGCCTCGGACGAGAAGTTCGTCGACAAGATCCTCAAGGAAAGAAGCGATGAACTCCTGCTCGAGGACATCTCCGAGGAGTTTTTTGCGGCGATCAAGACGGCCCTCGTTGCCGAAGAGTGGATCTGTGAGATCAGCGAGGACTCCATTTCCGAGCGGTTCGGGGTAGGAGCCGGCGATATCCATGCGGTGGTTGAAAACCTCAGATGGCTGATGCATGCGGCGGCACGGATCTGTCATGAGTTCTGCCCTTCGTCCGACAAAGAGCTGCAGAATCTCGAACTCAGAGTGAGCCACGGAGTGAAAGAAGAGCTGCTCCCCCTGATCGCGCTGAAAGGCATCGGACGTGTTCGGGCCCGCAGACTTTTCGATCACGGGATCGCCAGCCCGCAGGATCTCCTTGCGGCAGATGAAAACGTGATCGTTTCGATCCTTGGTGCAGCGATCGCGAAAAACGTTCTCGAACAGGCCGGCCGCAGATCTGCAAAAAAGATACGAAAAGATACTGAGGAGGAAGAGATCGAGGAGATGACGATCGAGAAAAAACCTCAGGCGACCCTGTTTGATTTTGGAGAGTGAACATGACGATGGAAATTTTTTCAGGAAGACTCGATGTTGAGGATGTGCCCCGCGCGCTGAAAACGATCAACAGGATCGGCAAAGAAACCGGATCGGTGATCGTTCTCTTCAACGCGGCAAAGATTGCCGGAAAACCCCACATAGAATCGGCGGTCATGCATGCGAAGAGGTCATTTGCCGATGGAAAAAATATCGCCCGAACTCTTTCGATGGAGATTTTGGTGTATGCTTCCGGCCAGAGACAGTGTTCTCTGGCACCGAGGTTCGGTCTGCAGACAGGACAAAACCAGGTCTATGTCCTGATCCTTGACGGAGAGGCACAGAGAGCAAAAGAGGAGATCCTGCGGCTCGTCTGCGAAACTGATGAGGTTTCGGCGGCGAATGAGACGCTGAAAAAGGAGTTCGACATCACCGATGAGGAGCTGGAGATCGTCGGAGAAGACCGGATCGGCGAACTTGTTCTGGAACGGATCGCAATGATCGATGCATGGAGATGACCGTCAAAACGATACAATTAAAGCAGAACAGGTAGTATTTCCATACTGCCGATGAGAATACCGAATAAAATACTTTTTTCTCTCATTGTTCTTCTGATACTTGCGGCAGGCATCGGCCTAGCCGTTCATCAGACCGCGTATCCGTCGATCCCGGTGAATGGATCGGACACCTCAACGACCACTGTTCACCTGGATTTTCCGTTCATGGAGGACCGGGTCACGGGTGATATCACGCTTGATCTTGCTCCTTACTACGGGGCAAAATCAGCGGGAGCCAAATCAATGCCGCTGTTTGGCTGTTCGCCGGAGAGGTATTACTCGGCGATCGCCTATGATCCGGCGCAGAATGAGATGTATGCAGAACTTCTCGGGTTTTTTGACGCCTATGCAGACGGTCATGCGCTGACAAGTGATGAGTATATCGAACTTCTGACGACCTACGTGCAGAACATTCCCTACAAAACATCCGGCAGGGAGATAAAATTCCCGATCGAGACGGTGATCGAGGATCGGGGAGACTGTGATGACAAGAGTATTCTCCTCGCAGGTCTTCTGGACAAAAAAGGGTATGACGCCGGCGTGTTTCTTTTCATAAAAGATGATCATATGGCGGCAGGGGTGAAAGGGGGATCTCAGACTGAGTATGAGGACAGCGGATACAGTCTGATCGAAACGACCAGATATGCCTATGTAGGGGAGGTCCCTGAACTTCTGGATCAGGAGTCCGATCACGGTGATTACGCATTTTACCGGATCGGAAACGGAACGGATGCCTATACGGCCTCCTGGCAGATCCAGACGATCCTGAATGTGCGGGATACGGCATATGCTGCTCTGGATCTTCTGTATAAGACGCTAAACAGTCTGGGCAGGACGATCGAGAATGAGAAGACGATGCTCGAAGACCCGGAGAACGCATCGAATTCGACGCTGAGATCCGCATACGATCTCCATCTGCATGAGTATGATGAGGGGATCGAGGCAGGTAATAAAATCCGTTCAGTGCTGCATATGATCAACTCCGAACCCTACAACCGAGAAAACGTGTATCAGACGATCGTGTCGGGACGGCGGATCTAGGCTGGGATCGGCATCTTTGGAGAAAAAAAGAAGCGAGTACAGGATTTTGGAGGTGAACCGCATTCAGCAGATGAAGATTCTCAAAAAAATACTGTTGTCGATACTTATCTTTTGTATGATAACTTCGTCGGCCGTGGGCGTCGCAGGGATACAGACGGTCTATCCGGCGATCACTGCGGATCCTGCCGATACATCGGAAAAGGTCGTTGAAATCGGGTTTCCCTTCAGGGGAGAGACGGTCAGCGGAGAGATCGTCCTCGGCCTTGCTCCTTATTACGGGGCAAAACAGGAGGGATCCAAATCGACCCCGCTGTTCGGCTGTTCACCGGAGAAGTATTACGCAGCGATCGCAGAGGATCCGGCGCAGGATGAGATGTATGCAAAGCTTCTCGGATTTTTTGCCGAATATGCAGAGGATCACGCTCTGACGAGTGATGAGTATGTTGAACTGCTGACCACCTATGTCCAGAACATTCCCTACAAAACGGTCGGAGCTGAGGTCAACTTCCCGATCGAGACGGTGATCGAGAATCGGGGAGACTGTGATGACAAGAGTATTCTTCTTGCAGGTCTTCTCGCGAGGTCAGGGTATGCGGCAGGAGTCGTGGTGTTGAGCGAAGAAAACCATATGACGGCTGCGGTCAAAACGGAGGGGGGAGATGATCAGATCAGCGAGTATATCCATATCGAAACGACCAGGTTTGCCTACATCGGCGAGGATTCTGCCCTGATCAGAAACAGAACCAGAAACAGGACACGCGTGAGAGAGGACTCAGTGATCCTGATCGGCGGGGGGACTGCCGCCTATTCGGCGTCCTGGCAGGTCGACACGATCCTGGAGGAGCGGGGTCAACTCGTTTCTGCGATCGAGGCGCTGAGTCAGGAGATGAGGGTCCTGACCAATGAGATCGCAGATCAGGAGACGCTGTTAGATGAGTCGTATGATGAAGCGGTGTACGAAAAATATGAAATCAACATTTCCTGCTATAATGAATGCATGGCGACCTGTTATGCATATTTAGATACGCTGCAGATGATCAACACCGGATCCTTCAGCCGCGAAGAGACGTATCAGATGGTCGCTTCCATGATGTAATCGTCCATGACATAGCCTTCGCCGATGTCCGTGACGACATCCCGAACTTTTACAAATCCGAGATGTTCGTACACGGCGATGGAGGAGTGATTGCGTTTGTTGACGGTCAGCCGGATCTTTTCAAGACCTTCTTCACGGCAGATATTTTTGAGAGCTGCGATGGTATGCGAGGTGAAATGTCTGCCGCGGTATGATTTTTCCACATAGATCTTCGACAGAAAGAGGGATTTTTCCATCGGCTCTGAAAGGACGGCCGCGTATCCTGCGGATATCCCGCAGGACTGCATCAGAAAATATTTGTACCCCTGCCGGATCTGGGCGGTGATCGCAGGAACCGACTGGAATTTTTCGATCATGTAGGCGACCTGGGCTGCACCGATGAGGGGGGTGTAGTGTTCGGTCCAGATGATTTCTGCAAGGTCTGCAGTTTCCCGGATCTGGGCAGGAGTCCTTACAGGTGTAAGAAGGAACGGCTGCGAAGACCGGGAGACCGGGCAATCAGACGGGGAGAGAGAAGGAGACGGGTCACTGGTTTGCATGGGTTAGGATGTGGACGATTTCAGGAACGATGATCTCTTCGGCTGCAAGTTTGACGGCTTTGGGTGAACCTGGAATGCAGAAGATGGCTCGGCCTTTGTTGATGCCGGCTGCGGCACGGGAAAGAATAACCGAGTTTCCAACCTGGGTATAGCTTTTCTGGCGGAAAAGTTCGCCGAATCCATCCATGGTTTTTATGAAGAGAGGAGAGACCGCTTCGATGGTGCAGTCGTCATGGGTGAGTCCTGTGCCGCCGTTGACAACGATACAGTTTGCCTGATCCAGTGCAGAGAGAACTGCGGATCTGATGTCGGCGATGTCGTCTTTGACAATCTCAGCAGAGATGACCGGAATGCCTGCTAGTTCGAATGCTTCTCTGATGATCTTTCCGGAAAGATCAGTTTTTTCTGTACGGGTGGTTGAAACGGTGATCACGGCTGTCTTTATCGAAACAGCTTCCCGGTGTTCTCTTGACATAAGAGAAGTGTACGAGTTCAGAGATAATAGGTTATTCTCCTGTTTCAAAGCAGGAGAGTAAATGAGATCAGGTAACTGATGGAGAAATAGATAGAAAATAGGGAGGGAGGATAATGAGGGGAGGGGAGAGTAGACAGGTTAGATTATGAGGACAAATTGATGATCGGGATTGAGATCGGTGCAGGATATTGCTGGAGTTTTTTTCCTGTTTATCAAATATTTACAAAAGAAGTCCCCCACCCCTTTATTGCGAGTGGAAAAATTATTTTTGAACTGCTGAAAAATTCATTTTTCATTTATGTATTTTTGAAATTATAATTACTTAAACTTTTAACTATATAAATATTTTCTTTTTCTACATCAAAGACAAAAATGAATTGACAACGAAAAAACAGCGAAAAAATATTTTTTTAAAGCAAAAAAAAAAGTACAAAGTTGATGATAGAAGCAATTAATATATATACAACAACTGTGATTTTTTGTTTTCAGCGTATTTGATATATAAAGTATTTGAATAAAACCTATTTTTAGCCTGTTTCCATCTCCCCCCTCAAAAAAAAATCTCCACTCGCAATAAAGGGGTGGGACCCTAAAAATCGCTTACAGCTGTTTCAAATCAGCAAACGCCCCGTCAAACACCTGGTTACCAGCATCTCATCAGCATCACCTATCCACCTCTTATCCCAAATTCCACCTCCATTTCATCACTTCTCACCTCTCTTAATTATTCTCCCCTCAATCAGCCCCTCTCGATCCCCTCTTACATTGGTCCCCCCCCTCTCCGACCCATGTCCCCTTCTATTTTTCCACTCGCAGTAGTGGTACATTATCAGGAAAAAAAACCATATAACATATCCAAGGAAAAATTTACGATGGAAAGCGAACCCTACAAATCTACAGGTCTCTTTAAAAGATATATCAATCCCAATAAAATTTTTCAAAACCGCGAGGTACTGCGACATAGTTACAGTCCAAAGGAACTTCCGCACCGGATGGATCAAATCGATTCGATCGCCGAGATCCTTGCTCCCGCTCTTCAGGGAGCAACTCCATCCAATATCCTCATTTACGGAAAAACCGGAACCGGAAAAACCGCAACGGTCAAATTTGTCGGGGCTGAACTTGAAAACGAAAGCTCCGAATTTTCGCCGTGCAGACTCGTCCATCTCAACTGCGAAACCATCGACACCCAGTACCGTGTCCTTGCCCAGATCGCAAACCATGTCAGCGGTCATGATCTGAAAGCAAGCGACCGGGTCAAAAACACCATTCCTGCAACCGGATGGCACACTGATCAGGTGTACTCGGAACTCAAAAACGTCCTCGAACAGGCCGGAGGCCTTCAGATCATCGTCCTTGACGAAATCGACAAACTGGTCAAGAAAAGCGGGGACGACACACTCTATAATCTGACGCGCATCAACAGCGATCTCTTCTCCTCACGCGTCTGCATCATCGGGATTTCAAACGATCTCACCTTCAAAGACTTTCTCGATCCGCGTGTGCTTTCTTCTCTCTCGGAAGAAGAGATGGTCTTTCCCCCGTACAACGCCGATCAGCTCAGGGACATCCTGCATCAGCGCGCTGAAATGGCATTCTTCCCGGACGTAGTTTCCGATGAAGTGATCGGTCTCTGCGCAGCACGCGCAGCCCAGGAACACGGCGATGCACGCCGGGCTCTCGACCTTCTCCGGGTCTCCGGCGAACTTGCCGAACGCGAAGGAGCCGACCGCGTCATGGTAAAACATGTCAACGGCGCCCAGGAAAACATCGAGACCGACACGATGAGCGAGTGTGTCAAAACCCTTCCCGCACAAAGCAAGATCGTTCTCTGCTCCATGCTTCTGATGGCGGCCTCCGGCCAGAAGGTCTTCACCAGCGGTTCGGTAATCAACGTCTACCGCGAAGTCGCCGCAGAACTTGATACCGAAGCATTGAGTCACCGCCGCGTCTCGGATTTGATAAATGAACTCAACATGCTCGGGATCATCACCACGCGCGTCGTTTCTCACGGCCGCCACGGCAGAACGACAGAAATTTATTTTAAGAGCCCGACCAATGACATACGTACTGTGATCATGAACGATTCACGGTTTCAGGAATGCGGCATTCTGCATCCTCTGGTAAAAAATCATGAAAAAGGTGAGTAAACATGGATGAAAAGGACACCATAATCCTAAAGGAACTCCGGAAAAACAGCAGGATCCCTGTAAGCGATCTTGCCGTTATGCTGGAAGTATCCGAGAGCGATGTGACAAAAAGGATCGCCAGCCTTTGTCAGGCAGGTATTCTTCGCCGGTGTACGGCAGTCATCGACTACTCGGCATTAGGCGTCGATGATATTTCCGTCATACTCTCCCTCAAAGTGACACCGGAAAAAGGACTGGGTTACGATGGAATCGCGGAAAAACTTGCCCGCTTCCCTCAGGTAGAGAGCATCCGGCTCCTTACCGGAAGCTACGATTTCCAGGTGACCATCACCGGCCAGTCAATGGCAGAGATCTCCCGGTTCGTTGCCGAACAGATAGCATCGATCGACGGAGTCAGGGAAACGATGACCCAGATCGTGATGCGGACATATAAAGAGCAGGGTGTGGAAATGGCCCGTCCGGGAAACCGGGACAGACAGCTGATCACGTTCTAAGCCGGGTCCATCATGCGAAATTTTGTATCAAAAGTAGCTGCCGAGATCCCGCCTTCGGGTATCAGAAAGTTCTTCGACCTCGTCCTCACGATGGATAACGATCAGGTTATCAGTCTGGGTGTCGGGGAACCGGACTTCGATACTCCCTGGAACGTATCAAAAGCTGCTATCACATCTATAGAGAAAGGGCTGACCATGTATACTTCGAACCGCGGTCTGCCTGATCTCTGTTCAGCTCTTTCCAAAGATCTGGAAAAAAGGTATCATATACCCTACTCGCTAAACGAGATCATCGTAACCACCGGTGTATCGGAAGCTTTCGATATTGCCGTACGTGCTGTGGTCAATCCCGGAGACGAGGTCATCGTTGTCGATCCGTGTTTTGTTTCCTACAGACCCGAAGTGATCATGGCGGGAGGAAAACCCGTTCCTCTTCCCTGCGAAGCAAAGGATCAGTTCAAAGTCACCCCTGATGCGCTGATGGAAAAGATCACGCCAAACAGCAAAACGCTGATCATCAATTTCCCGAACAATCCGACCGGGGGAGTTATGGGAAAAGATGATCTGAAAGCGATCGCTGATATCATCATCGATCATGATCTTCTGCTGATTTCGGATGAGGTGTACTCGGAACTGACCTACGAAGGTTCTCATGTATCGGCTGCATCGATCGACGGGCTGTGGGAAAGGACGATCACGCTGAACGGTTTTTCCAAAGCATATGCGATGACCGGATGGCGGCTCGGGTATCTTTGCGCACCCAAGGAGATCTGCGATGCCGCGCTCAAGATCCATCAGTATGTGATGATGTCGGCGCCGACCGCGTCTCAGTTTGCTGCGATCGAAGCACTGAAAAACGCCGAGGATTCAAAGAATGAGATGGTCGCCGAGTACAGGATCAGAA
Source organism: Methanocorpusculum sp. (assembly GCA_034932965.1). Lineage (GTDB taxonomy): Archaea > Halobacteriota > Methanomicrobia > Methanomicrobiales > Methanocorpusculaceae > Methanocorpusculum. The sequence continues at coordinate 11,018 of JAYFOG010000053.1, read as the reverse complement.
GGAACCTGTTCGTGAAAGGTCTCAATGATGTCGGTCTTCCCTGTCATATCCCGAAAGGAGCGTTTTATGCGTTCCCGTCCATCGAAGGAACCGGTCTTTCCGATGAGGAGTTTGCCGAACGCCTCTTAAAGGAGCAGCAGGTGGCCGTTGTTCCGGGCAGCGCATTTGGCGAAAGCGGCGTGGGTCATATCCGCACCTGTTATGCGGTGGACCGTTCAAAACTTACTGAGGCCGTGCGCCGGATCGGGGTCTTTGTCGAGTCGCTTTCATGAACTATAAATAACCCCTTCATTTCGAGTGGAAAGTTAATTTAACCTGAACCATTTTTTTATGGATAAACGTGAGATCGTCGCTAGGTTTGCCGATGCCGGATTTCTGGTGCATCACCAGGTCGTGAACTATATCAGCGAAAGCGGCGGATCGGGAGTCATCGAAGGGATCCTTGCTTCTCTTCCGGACGGTGTGACGGTCGTTACGCCAAAGGAGGTGCCGGCAATGACGCCTCTTAGAACCGACCGGCTAGATGTCGGTGTGAGCAGGACACCCGAGATCCTTTGCGGGCGTGAGGGAAGTTCTGTCCCTCTCCCGGATCCGGAGTCTTCTTATGCCATGTTTCGCGACCGGTATGATGCGCTGGCCGGCATGCTGCGCGGAAGGGTGACCCCTATCCCCATCGAAGCTCTTGTGAGAACCGGCAACCGGTTCACGGACCAGGAGATCGGTCTCGTGGGCATGGTGACCACGATCTCGACGAGCGCGAAAGGCCACCGGATCGTTGAGGTGGAGGATCCGACCGGATCGATGAAGGTGCTTTTCAACAGAAACCGTGATGGGTTTGCCGAGGCTGAATCAATCATCCCTGATGAGGTGATCGGCGTGAAAGGTCAACTGTCCCGCGACAATATGGGCAGGACCCAGATGGTCTTTTCAGATACGCTGTTTCGGCCGGAGATACCGCTGACGAATACGATCTCGCCGTCGAAAGAAAAGGGAAAAGCTGTGTTCATCTCTGATATCCATGTCGGCAGCAATACCTTTCTGCCTGATGCATGGGAAAAGTTCTCGGCATGGATGCATGAACGCAAAGATATCGGCTATCTGCTGATCGCCGGCGACGTGGTGGATGGGATCGGTATTTATCCGGATCAGGACAAGGAACTGGAGATCAAGACCATCTATGAACAGTATGATCATGTCGGCGACCTTATGGCGGCACTTCCCGACAGGCTCAAGATCGTCATCTCGCCGGGCAATCACGATGCGGTGAGGGGAGCCGAGCCGCAGCCTGCTCTTCCGGAAGAGTTTCGCAGGAATTTTCCGGAAAATGTCAGCTTCGTTGAAAACCCGGCCGTCGTCAATATCCAGTCGGTCAACGTACTTATGTATCACGGACGAAGCATCGATGATCTGATCAAGTTCATTCCCGGCGCTTCATACACAAAACCCGGTGAGATCATGCAGGCCATGCTCAAGCGCCGGCATCTCGGTCCGATCTACGGGCAGAGGACTCCGCTCCTTTCTACGGATAAAGATGCCCTTGTTATTCGTGATGTCCCTGATATCATCCATACAGGCCATATCCATATCAGCGATGTCATCTCGTATCGGGGTGTTCTTGGTATAAATGCCGGAACCTGGCAGTCACAGACCTCGTTCCAGAAACTGATGAACATCACGCCGACGCCCGCGGAGGCAGTAGTTGTGGATCTTTCCACGCTTGCCTATGAAAAATTCTGCTTTCTTTAACTGATTTTGCTTTTCTCTCGGTGATATTGTAAAAGGATTAGTATTATTAGTTCCTCCGCCCATTAATATAAGGAGAAACCATCCCCATTTCACGGAGGTTTTCTATACCTATGGATTTGATCTATCTCGCTCCAATATGTGCCGTTTTAGGCCTTCTCTTTGCCCTCTACTCCTTCTCCATCGTGAAGAAAGAGCCGGCAGGCGATGAGAAGATGCAGAAGATCGCTGCCGCCATCCACCTTGGCGCAATGGTCTTTCTGAATCGTCAGTATCGTGCAATCGGAGCTTTTGTCGTCGTTATTGCAATCATTCTCGCTCTCCTCATCTCCCCGTGGGCCGCACTCTGTTATGTCATCGGTGCAGGACTCTCGGCAGCTGCCGGATATATCGGAATGCACAGCGCAACAAAAGCAAACGTAAGAACAACCAATGCAGCAAAACGCGGAATCGCAGATGCCGTGAAAGTATCTTTTGCAAGCGGTTCGGTCATGGGTATGTCCGTGGTCGGACTTGGACTCCTTGGTCTGTCCATCGTGTTCATCATCCTTGTAACGATCAACGGCGGATTTGACAACGTTGTCGGTGTTAACACTGTTGTCTCGATCCTTGCATCGTTTGGTTTCGGTGCCTCTTCTGTTGCTCTCTTCGCCCGTGTCGGCGGCGGTATCTTTACCAAAGCAGCCGATGTCGGAGCCGACCTTGTCGGTAAAGTCGAAGCAGGCATCCCTGAAGACGATCCGAGAAACCCAGCTGTCATCGCAGACAATGTCGGTGACAATGTCGGTGATGTTGCCGGTATGGGTGCAGACCTTTTCGAGTCCTATGTCGGTTCGATCATCGCATCCATGGCTCTTGGTGTTGCAGGCGCAGCATTTGCGTCCCAGCTCTTCGGCGAAACCATCGCCCCGTTAAACCTTATTCTCCTCCCGATGCTCATCGCAGCAGTCGGTATCATCGCAGCAGCCGTCGGAACGCTCTTCGTTCGTACAAAGAAGAATGAAAGCTCCGCGATCCACAAAGCATTCAATACCGGTCTTGTTGTTGCAATCATCATCTCCATCATCTCGACCTACAGTATAACGAGTATCCTCTTATACGGTCAGTTCGGTATGGGATTCATGTTTTCCGCACCTCTTGGTATGGGAATCTGGTTTGCAACCATCGCAGGTCTTATTGCAGGTTTCATGATCGGTCTTATCACGGAGTACTACACTTCGTTTGATTACAAGCCGACCTTAGGCATTGCAAAATCCTGTCAGACAGGTGCGGCCACTAATATCATCAGCGGATTTGCAAAAGGTATGGAGTCGACCATCTGGCCGGTTCTTATCATCTCAGTTGCGATCTTCATTGCATACCAGTTTGCCGGCATGTACGGTATCGGTATTGCAGCCGTTGGTATGCTGTCCACACTTGGTATCTCCCTCGCCGTCGATGCATATGGTCCGGTCGCGGACAATGCAGGCGGTATCGCCGAGATGTCCCACCAGGACCACTCCGTTCGTGACATCACCGACACGCTTGACGCAGTCGGCAACACGACCGCAGCAATCGGTAAAGGATTTGCCATCGGCTCAGCTGCTCTTACCGGCCTTGCGCTCTTCAGCGCCTACGCACTCGCCGTCGGCATTGAGACGATCGATATTCTGAACACCAGAGTGTTCATCGGTATCCTCCTTGGAGGTATGCTTCCGTTCCTCTTCTCTGCCCTCACTATGACCGCAGTCGGCGATGCAGCTCAGCAGATCGTTGTTGAAGTCCGCCGTCAGTTCAAAGAGATCAAAGGCCTGATGGAAGGAACTGCAGATCCTGACTACACATCAGCTGTCTCGATCGCTACGAAAGCAGCAATCAAAAAGATGATGCTTCCGGGTCTTCTCGCAATCGTTGCGCCGCTCGCCGTTGGTTTTATCCTCGGTCCGCTGGCCCTCGGCGGTCTTTTAGTCGGATCCCTTGTCTGCGGTTTCCTGCTTGCAGTCACAATGGCAAATGCCGGCGGAGCATGGGACAATGCAAAGAAGTATATCGAACTTGGTAACTTCGGCGGCAAAGGCTCGAACGCTCACAAAGCAGCTGTCGTCGGCGACACCGTCGGCGACCCGTTCAAAGACACGTCCGGACCTTCGATCAACATTCTGATCAAACTTATGTCGATGATCTCACTGGTATTCGTACCGGTCCTTCTTCTGCTGTAAGGCTGAATCAGAAAATCATTTTTTTTTAAAAAATAGGATATATTCAGCCGGCATGCCGGGTCTGAATGAGTTTTTGAAAATACTCAGGTTCATATCTCCAGATCTGTTAAAACCACAGAACAGTCAGATATATTTAAAAAATGGGAAGATATTACTCGTGGATCATCACGAGCATCATTTTGAATCTTGATACGGGATGGACCGCATGAGGGATCTTTGCCGGCATGATCAGCATCTCTCCCTCCTTAACAAAATGAGATACCCCGCCGATCGGGATCTCCGCCTCTCCTTCAAGGACGATCACAAGAGCATCGTACGGAGCAGAGTGTTCGGAAAGACCCTCACCCTTCTCAAAAGCAAACACCGTCACCGTACCGCTTTTTTTATTGATGACCATCCGGGATACGACCGAGCCCTCCTGATAATCAGCGAGACTCTTCAAAGGCAGAGGCGTTCCGATCAGATCTTTGATCTCTTTCATGATTTCTTATCGGTGTTCTTATGATATAAACTCTCCATTCGCTGTTTTATGCTGAATATCCGCCATGCTCTCCCCTCTCTGAAACAAAAAAAATCGTCCGCTCTGCGTATCTGGTTTTGGCGAAAAGATGAAATGCCGGCTGCTGCCATAGTTAAGTAAGTCAGGAAGTGAAGGTATGGATAAACAGTACATCTGTTATTGCGGTCTTTACTGCGAAAATTGCGCGGTCAAAGCAAGGATCGATCCGGCTGCCAAACTCTTGTACCGGGAAATGAAAGCAGCAGGATTTGAGGAGATCATTGATATGATCCCGGGAGGGGCTGGTTTCTGGCCGTTTTTGAAAGACATGGCCGAGAACGGGACATGCATGTCATGCCGCGAAGGAAGCGGGGATCCCGGCTGTGCAATAAGGATCTGTGCAAAAGAGAAAGGGGTGGAGATGTGCGCTGAATGCAAAGATTACCCGTGCGGGCATATCGAGGAGTTTTATCGCGGACATTCGTTCGTGAAAAAAGACAATGACATGGTTCGTGAAAAAGGTCAGGAGGCATGGTTCAAACTTCAGGATGAACGCATGTCAGAGGGGTTTGTGTATCGGGCTGAAAAATAGAGAAAAAGAGTTTTGGGGGCTGAGCTTTAGTAAGCTCTTCTTTTTTTGAATCTGGGCTGGGGGATGAACCCGTAGCGTCTGTCCTTAACGATATTCATAGGGTGATCGACCGGACCGGGTGGATACTCGCCGCTCCCGGCCTTAGCAACTTGAATATCACTCCGCTTTTTGAAGTGGGTCTGCATCATGATAATTTCTTATCCGAGGTCTTCCGTCATAAATATATTTTTCAAGGACATTTAGAACCACCGCATCATCACAACGGCGTCCTCTCCGTCCTTGTAATACTCGCCGAACAAAATGACATCTTCGTACCCAATTTTTTCGTAAAATTCGCGTGCCTGCGTATTTCCGATTCGCACTTCCAGACTGCATCCGGTGCACCCCTGCATGAAAAAATCCCGCTCGAGTTTTCGAAGCAGGAGTCTTCCGATGCCGAACCCCCGCATATCAGGAGAGACGGCAAGATTGCAGATATGTCCGTATTTTTCCTCTTCGGTCTCTTCCACTGCCCCTGCTGAAAATCCGACGATCCTTCCTTCTGCTTCTGCTACATAAAATGACGTCAAAAACACCGTCATCATCTCAAGCATCGCCTTATAATCCCAGGGATCAGGGAAACAGAGAAGCTCGATCCGGTATATATCCGGTATATCTTCGATCGATGCTTTTCTGATCAGACAGCCGGCGGAGGTCCCACCCACTCCTCTAAAGGTTACCATTTGCTATTTTTACTATTGGGCGCTAACCAATATAGCATAATGGTTAGCGTATACCCCTTCACCGGTCTGCGGCCCGCTTCGGATGCGTACTCAAGCGTGCCTTCAGTCCCCTACGATGTTATCAGCGCTGAAGAGGCAGCTGCAGAAATAGAAAAAAATCCCCGATCTCTTCTGCGGGTCATCCGTCCCGATGCGGAACTCATGGATATCGATCCGCATGATGACCGTGTTTATGAAAGAGCTGCAGAGATGTTTGCGAAGATGAAGGCAGAGGGACTTTTCACCGAAGATGATTCTGCCTCCTTTTACATCTATCAGATAACCCTCGGCGGCGAGACGTTCACCGGTCTTGTCACCTGCGTCTCTGTTGCGGAATACAATGATGATACGATCAAAAAACACGAACTGACAAGATATGATAAAGAAGAGGACAGGACCCGGCATATCGACGCGGTCTCGGCCCATACGGGTCAGGTGTTTTTACTGTACAAAGACTCCGGCCTCATCCATCAGACACTGGTCAGTATCGCTGCTGCCCGCACACCGGACGGTGAATACATCTCCGCAGGCGGCAATCTCCATCGGCTTTTCCGCGTGGCGGATCCTGCTGATGTTGAAAAGATCACCGGACTTTTTGCCGATATCTCCAGCCTCTACATCGCCGACGGTCATCACCGGGCGAAGTCATCGGCAAATGTTCTGGACCGCCGTCTTGCCGAGGGCCGTGCGACCCCTGACGCGGAGAAGTTCATGAGTGTCCTCTTTGCCCATGACTCGGTCCGCATTTACGGGTATCACCGTCTCGTCAGGGACCTCGCCGGCATGAACGCCGACCAGTTCCTCGGTGATCTCTCCCTCAGGTTCTCCGTCACACCGTTAAAAAAGGTCGATATCTCGAAAAATATCATCCCGGTCAAAAACGACGGATCGATGCATATCATCCATCTGTATCTTGAAAGCCAGTGGTATGAACTGACCCGCCCGGTCGATCCTGCCGCCGATGCTATTTCACGGCTCGATGTTTCTGTTCTGCAGGAGGTCGTTTTAGATGATATGCTTGCGATCTTCGATCCCCGCGGCGATCCGCGTATCTCCTTTGTCGGCGGTTTCGCTCCTCTCGCGGACGTCATCCGGGATGTTGACAACGGTGAATACTCGGCAGCATTCATTATGCAGCCGGTGACTGCCCAGCAGGTGATCGATGTCGCCGACGCGGGACTGATCATGCCGCCGAAGTCTACCTGGTTCGAGCCGAAACTGCTCTCCGGCATGGTCATCCACGAGATCCGCTGATTTTCAGTCAGACCCTCATATCTTTTTTTACTCCCGATTTGGCTATACCTACTTAAACTGCCAGATGAAACAGTAATCAGTCTATGCAAAAGTTTGATGTGATCCTTATCGGGATCGACAAAACCGGGAAAATTCTTGCAAAACGATCTGCTGCGGCAGGGAAATCAGTAGCGGTCATAGATAAATCCGCTGAAATACCTGACGGGACCTCTGTTGATCAGGCAGATATCGTATCACACTTTCTTGTGCATAAATCAGATTTTGTGAAGCTCCATCCCGGCCTCTCCTTTGATGAAAAGGATATCTGGTACAGGAGAGCTATCCAGGAAAAGCGTCGTTTTCAGGCAATGCTCGCAAAAAATGATCTTGATGAGCTGGAAAAACTTGAGAATGTTACCGTCTTTCGCGGTTCAGGTTCGATCATCGTTGAAAATGAGGTCCGGATACTCTCCTCAAAGGGGACCTCGGTCATTTCCGGATCAAAGATCGTGTCTGCCTCTGTAAACCCATCCACGTTTCCCGAGATCAGCTGGCTTGATACCTGCTCGATCGTTTATACACGTGAGATGCTCATGGATCTTGTGGATCTTCCAAAAAGGCTCGTCATTCTCGGAGGGAGTCAGGCCGGGCTTGAAACTGCTTCGATCTATGCGGGATTTGGTTGTGCCGTCACCTTCTTAGAGGAGAATATGGTGTTTCTTGCAGAAGAAGATGAGGACATCGCTGCTGAAATCAAAAAGGCTCTTGAAGAACGGGGTGTTACCTTTAAACTTGGCGCTCATGTCGAAAAAATAGCAATGGAACAGCGGTCATCTTTGATCTCTTTCATTTATGAAGGACAAAAACAGGAGATACACGCCGATGCGATCCTGATAAGTCCCCGCGTGGATCCTGCCGCAAATGGTGATACTCGAACGTCATCCAGTATATGTATCTCCCCGCCTTTTTCACGCGTTGGTCAAACTGAACGGGAGGCACGGGCAGCCGGATACAATGTTCTGATCTCAAATCTTGCTGCAAGCAGCATCTCAAAGGCACAGGTCATCGGTCAGATGACCGGAATGATGAAAACGGTCATCGATGCCGATACAAAAAAGATCCTTGGCGCCGCGTTGTTTTGTGCAGGATCGGATGAAATCATCAGCATTATACAACTGGCAATGGATCAGGATGCTGATTACATGGTTTTACGGGACCTGGTGTTTCCTTATCCGACCATTGCCGAAGCGTTGAACGAATTATTTTCAATTTGACTGGGCGAGGTTTTTTTTTATTTTTTCATCACCGGCACCTGGATCTCGGAGAGCCATTCATCATCGCTCTCCTTGTTCCAGATTCCGTCGATGTAACTTTCTCTGGGACTTCCCGTTACGGTGTATCCGTTTTCCTCGATCCATTTGAACACGAACGCATATGCCCTGCCAAGATCACGATAGGATCCTTTGTGCATTACCGATACTGCGGTGATGGCCGGCATTTTTTTGAATTTGATCCCGCTCACTTCGTTTCCGAATTTATCGACCGCCTCACAATACTCGACATTGATATCTTTCTCCCGGTATTCTGCATCGAGATACACGACAAAGCAGTAACCTGGCACTGTGCATTTGAGGTCAGGGTTTGCCGCCGCACACTCAGCACCTATTGCCGGGATCTCGGTAAAGTATGCATCATAGTTTGGGATCGTCATTTTTTTCGAGTAGACGATACACTCGGGAATTTCTTTGATGGTTGCCTGATAATTCATAAAATATTCCTCCTCCTTTCCTTGTAATAAGAAATCGATTCGGGAGAGCTGGTCGGTTTTTTCCCGAAGTTCTATCTCGAGTCCGGCCCTTCTTTTTTCCAGAATTGCCGCGGTGTCCTCTCCGGAGATTATTTTTTTAATCTCGTCAAGTGAGAGGCCTGCCTGCTGAAGAGACTGGATGTAGTGAAGCTTCACGAGCTGACCGGTCGTGTAATACCGATAGCGTGCAAGGTCGACTTTTTCCGGTTCAAGAAGCCCGATCTCGTCATAATATCGCAGAGCTTTTACGGTAGTTTTACCAAGCTTTGAGAATTCGCCGATCCGAAACATCATCTCACCCAAAATACATTTTTCATTATGTGATAAATTCAGTATCTACTCTCCGGCAGCAGGAGAGTTGGAATGCTTATACGTTGTTTTTTCCAAAAAAAGAAAAGATGAGAACTCACGCATAACCAGGCGGGTGCTCATCAGTCTTTTTCTCTTCATCTTTGCAACCGTAGAACTTTTCAAAGAAGGCGGTGAAGTTCTTTTCGCATTTTTTTATGAGAACTTCGTCCACATTTTCCTTTGGGATATTTTTTGCCAGTTCAGCGGAGAGGATCTCGACCAGTTGGAAGACGGAGTCGGGAGTCATGGTGATCTTGGTTTCCGTTCCGTTGTAGAGAACGAGTTCAAGGTTGAGGATCCACAGCGGCGTATCGCCTTCCCGTTTGTAGGTGTTGACATCGATCATGTGCCAGTCTTCGTCCATGGTGCCGGCCGAAAGCGTGTATGCCTGCTGAACACGGTTTCCGTACAGCGATGTCAGATGCTGGATGATCCAGACGGCACTTTTCTGTTTTTCATCTTTGACCGCGTGGAGCAGATCATCGAAAAAGGCCGCAGAGTTCACATGGCAGGCCGTCATGAGGACCATCGTTGCATTCGCTCCAAGCAGCATCGACATGGCATTGACGAGTTTCGGGAAGGTTTTTCTGTCGATCGGGTCGATGAGATGATACTCAAAGACTTCCCGGATGGGTTCAAGGATGCCGGCGTTGGTCTCAAGAATTTCTGCAAATGATCCAAGATCTGTCAAAAACTGATCGGGAACAGGTTTGTGCGTATCGTTTTGCTGTTCTTCTGGCTGAGGGACCGTCTCCTCTGCAGAAGTTTTTTTCCGGGAGGTTTTTGCCGGTTTTGGTTCATCTGGTTTATCAAGTTTGGGTTTAACCGTTCGTTTTTTCGGCGCAGGAGAGGATGTGTCACTCATGATACAAGGTACATCGTTTAGAGATGAAAAGATGTTCGTTTGGGATCGTCAGAGATGACTGAAAGGTCTAAAAAAGTGTACCCGAGAGGGTGGGTACTCTGGTAAGCCGATTACACCGTTCAGATGTAAGGGTTACGCAGCGGTTTGAGAGCCGCATGGTCCTTGTGGGTCCTGTGCTCAATGTACTTCTGGTTTTTGGTGATCTTCTCGGTTGCGAGTTTCTCGACGAGTTCAAGACCCGGCTTGACGCCGTCCATTGACTCGGCAATGATCCAGCCTGCTTCGACTGCCTTGTTGAAGGCTGCCTCGCCGGCGGTCGAACGAACGAAGACGGTAGACCATCCATCAGGCGTTCCGACTGAACCGGTTGAGATATCTGCCATGTTTGCGACGTAGTCAAGACAGACGTGACATCCGGGCTGCTCGTACTTGTGAGTGACCTTTAAGGGGATCTGTGAGTTTACACCGCGTTCGGTGTAGACAGAGAATTTGCCCTTTCCGATGTCCATCTTGGTGACATTGTCGATCTTGGTTGCACAGTGGTCTTCGACCATCTGGAAGAGTCCCTGGTAGGGGAAGTTTTCCATACAGAAGATACCGAGTGCAAGGGCGATCTTGTCGGGAACGTCACGCATACCGACCGGGTAGAGCTGTGCTTTACGAACGGCCTGGATCTGGCATGGGGTTCCGACGATACCGATCTTGTCAAGACCATAGCTGCGGGTCGCCTCTTTGATCAGTGCAAGGTTCGGTGATACTGAGTATTTGGTTCCACGGCTTGCGAAGAGTTCTTCTACAGTAGTGGCGATCATTGGTTCAGGCTTGTATGGCTCTGATCCTGGTCCTGCGACGATTGCTCCGTCAATAATGCCTGTCTCAAGTGCGTAGGCAAACATTGATGTGACGATTCCTCCGTCCTGGGCCTTTGCGAGAATGTCTTCACAGCCGGATTTGGCTTTGTAGACTGCC
>JAYFOG010000052.1:0-10872 GCA_034932965.1 Methanocorpusculum sp. | reverse complement strand
AATGAGCGAACTTATCGGCGACGCGCCGGGCGACTTTGCCGCCTGGCACAAACTCATCACCGGCTGCTGGGTCTACAACATCGTCACCGGCGAGGTCATCAGCATGACCACGCAAAAACCGCTCACCTTCGAACCAGGACCTGACGGCGGCTCAGTTCGGACACGCGTCCATGGTCACCGGTTCAGGGTGACCAAAGAACGGATCGCAAAAATTGCCGTCTGGATCGGCAGATGCGAAGGCAACATCAAGACCGGAGGGAGCACATGACGGAAGAAACGACGGAGAACACGGGCGGCACAACGGCAGCGTGCGATGCAGTATTCCCTGCAGGATCCGCAACGGAAGATCTCACACCCGCCTCTCTCGAGATCCTTCTTCTCGGGCACCGGCCTCTTCCCGCGGACGAGTTCGCCGCGGCATACTGGTATCAGGAGTTCCTCTACTGTATGAAGGAGCTGACGAAGACCTTCGAAGCCCGCCATAAGGAGCTGATCGAAATCATCAGAGCAGAAGATCTTGCATCGGACGAGTTCGTGCTCGAGATCCCGACGGACGATGTCGTGAACACGGATCTCCTGATGGACGAACTGCCGGATGTGTATGACAGTCTCGTGTTCATCAAGGCTTCGGATGCGAAACGGTTCATCGGCCAAAAGGCGCTGTATGATCTCGCGGTCGATACGGCGGGCCGCGAACGGGTGGCGAAGGTCGAACAGGTGAATCTGCTGGATCTGAGAAAGGCGCTCCCGGCCGTGGAGGCGGCGAGGTATGTGAAGAAGGATCCGCATGAGAGCCTCGCGAAGGTGGTTCATCTCCGATGAAGCAATGGTATGAGTATCCCGCGTTGCGGGATAAGGAGACGTTTCTTTGCATGCTCCGGAAAGGGATGACATGCGAGGAGATCGCGGAGGAGACGGGGTGTTCCGTATCGGCGGTGCATACCGCGGAAAAGCGGCATAGGCTCCGAAAGCCGGTGATCATTATGTCCGAGGAGCTGCGGCGAAAGCTGGAGCTCTAGGGCTTCTTATTTTTCACACCGCTGAAGCATGTGGTCCAGATAGATATACTCAGCTTTCATGCCTCTGCCTTATTTGCTTCGAACAGTATCATATCACGTTCTATGTACGGGCGGAGTGAGGGTGCCAGCCATCGTACGGGAACTAAATCGACCGTTCGTCCAAACAGATCTTCCAGATACTGTTTGAAGGCAAAAAATTCCCGAAGAGGGACCCCGCCTGTTTTGAACGCATACAATACATCCACATCAGACTCAGCCGTATCCTCTTCCCGACTCACCGAGCCGAATATTCCTATTGTTTCAATCCCGAAACGCTCGCGTATCTCCGGAAGGTTTGCCTCTAATTTCGTGAGTACCTCCTTTTTGATGCTTGTGTATTCGGACATGATACAGGTATATGATACTTTGTCGGTGGATGGTAATGCGGTTTTGCCTGCTTCAGGCAGGGTGTGCTTTTAATGGAATCGGAGTTGGCATGACTGGGGATAAGTATAAAACAGTAAACTACTAATTTCATAATATTAGTAGTTTGGAGATTAGTATATGGCTGATGAAAATACTTTGGGTCGCGATATCCACATTAAAGAATTAAGTAAACAGCTCACCGGTCTGAAAGGTGCACTGTCACTCGGGAATTTGGGCGAATATTATACCAAAGATGAGTTAAAGTACCGGGTGCCGAGAGATCAGTGGGAGGATAACTGGGCGATTCTCAAATTGACACGGGCATTATCCTGTAACCATCTGCCGTATAAACCGCTGGATATCACCTATGTTCTTACGCCGGAGATCTCGCGGGAACTGCATGTGTGTGACCAGAATCTCTCAAAAGTTTTTTCACAGGGCAGTAAGTCTCTGGAGTCTGCAACGGAATATATTATTGAGGCTTTGTCCGATGAAGCGATCGCTTCGAGTAAGCTTGAGGGGGCTGTTACTACAGAGCTTGCAGCAAAGAATATGCTCCGAAAAAATATTCCGCCAAAGAATAAAGATGAGCAGATGATCGTGAACAATCATCTGGCGATGCAGTTTATCCGGGGCAAGACGGATGATATGCTGACCCCGGAGTTTATCCGGGAAGTGCAGGGTATCGTGACGAAGGATACGTTGAAGGACGAGACGCAGTCGGGTGTTTTCAGGAGTACAAATGATGTTTCCGTAATCGATAAGATGACCGGCAAAGTGATTCATTACCCCCCGAATGCCGAGGAGATCGAGCCGATGATTGCCGCATTGTGTGATTTTGTGAATCATGACAGGCATTATCCAAATGACGGGGATTCATTTGTTCATCCGATTATCGTGGGTATTGCACTGCATTTTCTGATCGGCTACATCCATCCGTTTTATGACGGTAACGGGAGGACAGCCCGAACACTCTTTTACTGGTATGTGTTGTCAAGGAAGTATGAGGTGTTTGCATATATTCCGATTTCGAAAATCATTCAGCAGGCACCGGCAAAATACCGGGATGCATATCTCGCGACGGAGGAGGATGATCTTGATCTGACGTATTTCATTTTGTATAATATCCGGTGCATCAGAAAGGCACGGGAGGCATTGATCAGTCACCTGAAGCGTGAGAGCAGCAGAAAGAGTAATGCAGAGAAGGCAATTTCTGTGCTGCCGGATGTGAGCAGGCGGCAGGCAGCCGTCCTTACCTATATGGTTGAGTATAAGACAGAAGAATTTGGCATTAAGGAGATCGCGGACCGGTTTTCGGTGACGTATCAGACGGCAAGGACGGATCTGATGCATCTGGCGGATTCGAAGTATCTGAGTGTAAAGAAGAAAGGAAGGGCTTTTCTTTATTCAGTGCGGCCTGAGTGGTTACAAAAAATCGACTAATTTTTTTTGAATTACTAATGAATTCCTAAGTTGTGTAAATTTAGTAGTTGGATTCATTTTACTCGTACTCACTGACTGAGGAAGAGGGGATAATGGGCCAACTACTAATGAATTACTAAGTTGTGTAAATTTAGTAATTGGATCTTTCACTCATATGTAAGGAATAGAGGTGGGGAGGGGGCATAGGATCCAATTACTAATCTATTACTAATATCTGTCAAATTAGTAATTGGATCTGCAGACTTCCCGACACCCCCTCCGCATACTCCCATATAAACCCATCTTTTTTGGTAAAAATCTGCAAAAACTTTACCGCTATCCCCCACCCTCTCCAAGAGTATAATCAGAGGTTGGACGGGGCCCCAACTGATCTCGGGACAAAAAACCATGACAGCAGATTTCATTCAGACAGCAATCTCGAAGTCCGCAAAGCGGATCTTCACCGCAGAGTTTACGAACGCCGCCGCGTATGATGCGATCATCGCAGAAATTACCGGCGTGGAAAATCCCCTCGGCCTTGCCGAAGTCGAGCTCGGGAAGCAGACCTACAAGACCTATGTGGGCTACTTCGACCCGAACACCTCCGAAATGACCGGCAAGGTCCAGGTCACGGCCTACAGCAGAGCTGAGTATTCGGCCGCAATCACCGCCCTCACCGGCAGTGCGGATCTCAAGACCGCATTCGGGAACGGCGGGACCGCGGAGACGACCGAGATCGGTACCGAAGCAACGTGGAACGTCCGCATTTCCGCAAAGCTCGGGACCGACACCTTCCAGATCAGTTTCAACCGCGATTCGATGACCGTTTCCGGCTACTCTGACGACGCAACGGTCGCCGCGGTCGATGCCTGGGCAGACACGAAGCCGGCCCTGAACTGAGGGAGGCAGGAGATGAGAATCTCCAGCCGCCTTAGGAAGCTTATCACGATCTTCCTCGGGTTTCTCATCATGCTTTTTGGGAAGCTCGTGGAAGGATTCCTTGAATCTGGAAAGTAAGGGGCGGGGTGAGCCGCAAGGCTCGCCTTTAGCTAAGCAAACCAAAGGTTTGCGACGGCGGGCTGCCCCAAGGGGCGGCCTCAGCTGAGGCGGATCGACGGCGCAGCCGGCGATTTCAGCCGAGCAAATCTCTGATTTGCGACCAAGGCTTTGCCTTGCGAGCGGGGTGAAGAAATTCACCCTGCATTTTTTTATATGGGAATTACGCAGTGTTGGTGTGGCTCCAATTCGGGAAGGAGTTTGTTGTGTGTGGAATTATGAGAAGAACCAACCGCGCTCAAAAATCAGAGATTTGCTCTCCGACTCGGGTCTTCGATCCTCGCTTGAATCGGGGCGAATCCAATTCGTGAGGGGGTGGGGCAAGTGTGGATACAAGAGAAAGAATAAACCGCGTTCGCAAATCAGAGATTTGCTCTCCGACTCGCTTCGCTCGCTTGAATCGGCGCGAACCGCAAATCAAAGATTTGCGAGTTTTCTCACCGGGCAGAGATGAGTTCTCCTCTTGTATTTCATGTTATTCTCCATACTTGGAGGGGAAACCCTCCGAATATGGGGCTCTTTTTTTAAGGTGAGTATATTGGACGAATCCAATTCATGAGGGGCAGGGTAAAGTGTGGAACTATGAGAAATCCCACCGCTTATTCGCGGCGGGATATCTCTGGTGTCCACAGTATTGCCGTACACGAACTCGACGTACACCCAAAAAAAGAGATCCTGACCTTGCTTATTTCACATCATCTAAAGATTCCGCTGCAGATGAAACGCCTGCAAAGCCCATTTGAGGCGGCACGCAAGCCGAAGGCTTGCACGCAACATATAGGAGCCTCCCCTTACCGAAGATCCGATCGTATCAACACGCCCACTCGCAAACCTTCGGTTTGCTCGCAAGTCTATCGACTTGCTCCGCTGAGGGACCTAAAGGTCCCCGCCTCGGCTAAGGTCGGCCGCGTTCCGCGTCCAACCCGCCCTTGACAGCAAAACCTATTATCTTCCCCTCCCCATTATCAGATACGATCATGCAGGCAAAACCTCATAACATACGAAAGACAAATACTCAGACATCAGTCAATGTCCGAATATGTAAGTATCAAAAACCGCGTCCTTACACAACTTGCCTCCTCTCTTTCAACTCTCCAGACAGTCTACGGCATTGAGTTCCTCGCTCTCTTCGGCTCAGTCGCACGCGGAGAAGACACACCTTACAGTGACATCGACCTCCTGTATACATGCAAACCGGAATTTGACACATTCGACAATTATCTTGCTCTCGCTGAGTATCTTGAATCGATACTGGAACGCAAAGTCGACCTCGTCTCCTTTGAATATCTCAAACCGCGGATCCGATCCAGCATACAAAAAGATGTCATCTTCTGCAGTCCAGGACAAGCTGCTGTATGAAAACGCCTGATATCCTCACATATTTAGATGACATCTGCGAACAATCTGAAAACATCATGGTTGCTGTCGGCCGCATGGATTATCAGGAGTTCTTAACCGACCCGCTCTACAGCGGAGGCATCATCCGTTTCATTGAAATCATCGGTGAAGCGGCAAAACATATCCCGGAAGAGATCCGCACCGAATATCCTGATATCCCCTGGAGAAAAATGGCCGGAATGAGAGACCGTCTGATCCATGCATATGCGAATGTCAATCTCAAATACGTCTGGGATCTTGCAGTAAACGATATTCCGCCTCTTTATAAGCAGATATCTGCCCTGCGTACAGCACTTGAATTAAACCAATGATTGATTTTTTGATGCTGACATTTTTATGTGTGCCTGAGGCGGGCGGCCTCAGCGGAGGCGGGTTGGACACGAAGTGGACGACCTTAGCTGAGGCGGGCTGCCCGAAGGGCGGCCTCAGCAGAGCAAACTGAAAGTTTGCGACCAAGTCGATAGACTTGCGAGCAAATCGTTGATTTGCTCAAGCTTTGGTCGCCCCTCCGGGGCAGCCCGCAGTCACCTCCCGCACCCCATAATCAGAAAAAAGGAAAGAGATGTGGGAGAAGTATATTTGCCAACAGTCACTTTCAGGGTACGAGGGTGATCCGTTCCAATTCTCTCTGCATATCTATAGCACCCGCCGCATTCCTCCCCATACCGAAGAACCGATCGTATCAACACGCCCTTGACAGCAAAACCTATTATCTTCCCCTCCGCATTATCAGATACGATCATGCAGGCGAGAAATGGAGACAGAGGAGAAGAGTATGGCGTTATATATCTCCATTCAGTATTCATTGGCGGCGAGATCACAAAGCTGAAAAAACCTTTATCTTTGATATTGAATATTGCAGAAAACGGCTATATCCAACTGGCAAATACGGAATACTCGATCCTTGTTTCATCTCCAAACGTCAAAGAGGCCATTGAAGAAGCGAAAGCACAGTTTTCAGATGGATTCGAGTTTTTCAATAACCCTGCTCTGAATCTCTCTCCAGCTGCAAAGGCCCGCGGCGAACGCTTTAAAGATACCGTGTGGATGTGACCTCAATCCAATTCGGGAAGAGTGTGGCATCAGTGCAGACACAAGAGAAAAATCAACTGCAAATCGAAGTACGTCACATAAGTACTTCTGTTTTTTCAGTTAAGATCATACTAACTCCTCTCTATAGTAACATTCACCATATGTAATCTGGATTTCAAATCATCAAGCTTCCCGGTTGTTTCAGCCTCCACATTATTAAGCGGATCATAATCAGGGTCATCTTCAAGGTCTAATATGCCGCTGACTTCTTCCCACCTCAAAAACAACGCACGGCCATAATTATCAAGATCCTGCTTTTGACGTTGTAAATCTTCAAGCTCACACTCCAAAATCTCAATTTTTAACTGAATGGCGTCTGCTTTTACATATTTTTCATGCAGCAGTGAATCATACTGTTCTGCCTTGATTTTACGTGAATCTTCTGTATCGCCATCTTCAACACCTTTGAATTGTTCAAGCCATTGCAGTGAATCTGCATCATCCAGTAGCTCCTCGATTTCACATTTAATAGCATACAATTCTTTGGAAGAGTTGATATGTTTATCCACTTCATTTAACGAAGCAAACCCCCCATTCCCTCTAAATATTTCATCCATATTTGATTCCAGAAGTTTTTTCTTCTTTTCGTATAGTAAAATCAATGCAGAAATAGAACAGAGAACATTAGCCGAAGGTGACTCTGTATCGGTCATAACAGATAGTTGTTTGTGTAAGATAAAATACATCTTGGTTGAATTTCAGAATCTTAAATGAGAGAATTAAGAGAGACTCAAGTCTGCAAAGAGAGATAGATATAGAGTCTGAAAAAGATATTCCTCAGAGATATCTTCGATGTCAACCTGAAATATATTACAATAGGACTTACGCGGTGTTAATCACAATCCAATTCGGAAAGAGTATAGCTGGATATGGACACATGAGATAAAACCAACCGCGTTCGCAAACATTCAGTTTGCTCTCCGACTCGGGTCTTCGACCCTCACTTGAATCGGCGCGATCACAAAGCTTCGCTTTGCTCCCCGCTTCGGGCAAATCCTATCGGCGCCCCAGCGCCTCCTGTCAAGAAGATGTTCATTGAACGATTCTTGATCTGAAAAATATCCTTTTTACTGACAATCACGACATAAGATCAAGAGGCAAATAAATAATGGGAGCCGCTGGGGCGGCGACAGGATTTGCCCGAACGGTCACGATGAAGGGATGAGCAAGACTGCATAGCAGGCTTGCGAAAGTGAGGAGAAGCAAATCCGATTCTGAGAGCAAGCCAAAGGCTTGCGAGATTCGCGCCGATTCGCGGTTGGTTTTTCATTTGTATCCGCGCTCATCTCGTACACCAAATCGAAGCACACTCGCAAACCTTCGATTTGATCGCAAGGCAAAGCATTGCTCGGCTGAGGCCACCCCTGCGGGGTAGCCCGCCTCGGCTAAGGTCGTCGACTGCGTCTCCGACCCGCACCCCAAAAATAGATCCTGTTATCCATGAATATTCCGCTGCAGATGAACTACTTTGAATCGTATATGGGTCTAGGAAATAAGATATCTCCACCGCGTCGGGCTCCGCGCCGGAGTCGCCCTCCCGCACCCCGGGATTAGAAGAAGGATTGGAAGAGATGAGATGTATTTTGAAAAGTATATTTCTTGGATTGGACAAAAAGAGAACTATCTTAAAAGAAAAACCGGCACGAAAGCGAACGGAGTGAAGCGAAGCGGCGACCAAGGCGCAGCCTTGCAACCTGTTCTGCACCTCATGCATCCACATCCAACTGTAATCTCCCTATTCGTGTGTATTTTCTCTCATCCAGACAGTTCAGATCACCCTCATTCTAACCCTCATTCTAAGAGACCCATGACCTTGGAAATAGCTATTTGAGGCTGTAAAACCAATATACAATACAACGAAAGCAGCACCTGAAAGCCTGCATGCTGCCGGGTCTTTTTCTGTGATCACCATGACCGATACCTTTGAAAAATGCAGATATTATAAAAAACGGATAGACACATTACGTCCATTTTCTCCGGAAACACTCGCATCATTAAAGGAATACTTCCGTGTAGGTCTCACCTACACCAGCAATGCAATAGAAGGGAACAGTCTTACCGAATCGGAAACAAAGGTCCTCATAGAAGACGGACTCACCGTCAGCGGCAAGCCTCTGCGTGATATCTATGAAGCCCTCGGCCATGCCAAAGCATACGGATACATCTACGACATCCTTTCAGCCAGAACAATAACCGAAGATCATATCAAAACACTCCACCGGTTATTCTATGACCAGATAGACAAAGGCAATGCAGGCATCTATCGGACAGAGCGTGTTGTTGTCACGCGAAGTCATTACCCCTTGCCGAAACCGGATCAGATCCCGGATAGAATGAAAGAATACATCGATTGGTTCAATGCCCATGAAAAAACTACTGATCCGGTCAAATTTGCAGCACTGTCACACCAGAAATTTGTCTTCATCCACCCCTTCATCGACGGCAACGGACGGGTCGCGAGACTCATCATGAACCTCGCATTATTACATGCAGGATATCAGATCTGCATCATACCCCCAATACTCCGGCATGAATATATCGGATCCCTCGAACTCGCTCATAAAGATACAAAACCCTTCATCGAATTCATCGCCGGCAGGATCGTCGAAACGGAAAAAGACATCCTGAGATTATTTGGAGAATCAACAGCACTGCATGAAGGTGCAATGCAGAAAAATGAAGGTGTAAATTCGAAGGTCAGCCTGGAAAATGAAGGTGTAAATGCAGTATGCAGACTCATCACTGAACAGCCGGGTCTCAATACCAGGGATCTGGCTGAACTGACAGGTAAGAGCAGATCCAGTGTTGAACGGTATATCCGTATTCTCAAAGCAAACAGCAGAATCGAGTTCCGGGGTGCTGCAAAAAACGGCGGATATTATCCGCAAAACGAGTGAGTGACCGCTTGACCTGCGGCCATAAGGGATAAGAAGCCAGTTTTGTAGAGAGCGGGTCGATGGACAAATGCTCGGGTGAAAAGTCCGGAAAAATCAGGGCTGCGTTCCCTCAATAATTTCCCGGATCTTCATCCGGATCACCGGCGACTCAAGAGCTTCTAAGAGCTGGGAGGTGAGAGTATCGACACTCATCTCTCTCCTGGTCATATCTGCAACCACAAGCGAGGTCATATAATCGCTGATCGACGTGAACAGGGTGTCATCTCCCTGGCATAACTCCTTGATTTTGCGGTAATATTCCGGACTGATCCGAAACCCGATCTGCTCCTTTTTGCTTTCGATCGTGACCATGATTTCTCACACTATATATCTAGTTCATATCATTAAGATATCCGGTCGGAAATACCGTCGCAATCGATTGAAACAAAAAAACACTTCATCGCAGATGAAATCGACTGTGATCCTTATTCAAGGGATCCATTTTAGGTGTACTCAGGTTTGGCGTTTCTCTGTATGCAGCAAGAGAATTGGCAAAATATATATATCCGGCTTTCCTCTTTTGTGTATGATTCAAAGGCGAAGACCCAAGATTTCGGATATCCGGCGATCCTATATTATCAGTGTCTCGATGCAGCCGGGATGCTACAGGCATATCCGCATCTCGGCGAATATGACCCTGGAAGATCTGCATGAGATAATTATATCAGAGACAGAATTCTGGGATGTTCAGCATCTGCATGCGTTTTTTATGGACAATAAAGTCTGGGGGAGTCATGACAGCTTTTATGGATATGATGCGAACGGCGGAAATCAGCCGGGGGACAGGATCGACAGGGATGTCCAGCTGAGTCAGCTTGCTTTATTTAAGGGGAAACAGTTTGTCTATGTGTTTGATTTTGGTGATGAATGGACGTTTAAATGCCGTGTCCTGCAGGTTCTGGATGAGGATACAGAAAAGCCGGTTGTGATACAGAGCAAAGGCAAGCCGCCCGAACAGTACCCGGATGATGTTGAGGACGAAGATGAGGGAGATGAGGAGGAGGAGGTAGAAGAGGACGAAGAGGAAGATATCTGAAAGGATTTCAAAATACCCCTCAACATTACTATATGATTTTGAACAGAGACAAAATGGGTGCGGCTCTGTTTTCATGGGTCCGCAGAAATCTGGTCGAGCCACTGAAGAACACTTCGAGATTCTTTTTAGTTTTAAATGAGGAGACCTCTAATTTTTATCATAGTACTTACGCGGTGTTCTTTCCCCCCTAAGAATTAGAAGACTCTCAGTTCCTTGTTCAACTCGTTCATTTTCATTAGGAGTTACGCGGTGTTTGTGTGGATTCAATTTGGAAAGGGTATGGTTGGATGCGGACACATGAGATTATTTAACCGCGAATAAGCCCAAATGGGCAAAGCCCATTTGAGGCGGCACGCAAACCAAAGGTTTGCACGCCTCCGCGAATCCTCGCGAATCGCATTTTTCTTGCGCCGCCGTGCTCTGCTTCGGCTGATCGCCTACGCAGAATCGCACGCCGTCTGGAAAAATGCTGGGGAAAAACCGGCGTGCCGGTTTTTCTCTCCGTTAA
>JAYFOG010000051.1:0-55424 GCA_034932965.1 Methanocorpusculum sp. | reverse complement strand
TCCCTTTTCTTGATCTGGGGTGCGGGGCCGCGACCTCAGCTGAGCAAACCGAAGGTTTGCGATCCGGCGCGGAGCGGCCCGCGGTGGGATATCCTATTTGCTGAGGCCCCTATACGTTGCGTGCAAGCCTTCGGCTTGCGTGCCGCCTCAAATGGGCTTTGCCCATTTGGGCTTATTCGCGGTTAAATAATCTCATGTGTCCGCATCCAACCCTACCCTTTCCAAATTGAATCCACACAAACACCGCGTAACTCCTATTTAAAAAAATATGATACCCCCCTTCAATCCTCCAAGATCATGTAACTGGCAAAGTAGGTATCATTATCCGCCGGTTCGACGTAATCCAGGACATACACCTCCCTTTGATAATTCGGATCCCAAACGAGAGCATACATCAGACCTCCGCCGGACTTGCCGAGGGATATCCCCTCCCGTACAAACGACATGCCGTATGAGTTGGTTAAACCTAACAGATTTGTTCCAACAAGCGTTTTGTCGCTGGAAAAAGCAAGAATAGTGCCGTTTCCCGTGACCGCAAATGGATAGAGGCCCTCCTTTTGGAATTCACTTTCCGGATCCATGATCATTTCAGTTACAGAGGAGATGCCTTCGACTGCTGCAAGATAATGCATTGTCCTTACCTGGCTGATCAATTCATTTCGTTTCTGCCAATCGACATCAATGGTATGGGAAAATGCGGCATGATGTTCATACAATCCTGCTCCGATGTACCATTCGTTGTTTATGGGCAGCACATAGGACAGTTTTAATTCTGATGCATACTGCGCATTCGGATTTGGATTCAGATAAAATACATATCCTCCGCCCTGCTGTGCCCGGGAGATCATTCTCTGTGCAAATTTCACTCCGGTCGAATCTTCTGCAAACCAGGCATTCATCCCGACAAGATCCGGCTGATACGGGTGTGACAGGATCGTGCTGTTCATATCTCCGGCGAATATATACAGCTCCCCGTCAATGAACTCCCCGTTTGGATCATTGAATGCTGCAAGGGCCTTTTCTTTCCCTTCTGTATGGGCATAGACGAAAGCGTTCACTACGAAGGCTTTTAACTCTTCCAGGGTAACTGTGAGTTCGCTGAGCTCAGGAGGCGGCGGGATGTTGTCGACAAGAACGACCCTCCATGTCGATCCGTATCCTGGTTCTAATGTATTCCATACGGTATTTGTCTGAGAAACGTTGTACCAGCCCTGGGTATAGTAAATGTAGGAAGCATGCCCTGACGTGTTTGCAAGAATATTCTTTGCTGCCATGCTGGACGAAGGCGTGTCTGTTGATGAAGGGGTTGATATATCTATGCCGATTTTCCGCGTGTCCTCATCATAGATCACGATCCCGTTTTCCTGAGCGACCCAAACGGTGTATCCGTCTTCTTTCCTGTGTCTATCAATTGGTCCGGAGAAAAGATACCCTACATCCAGAGATACCTGCAGGGTCCCGTCAAACTTACCTTCTGCATTATATACGGGTGCAATGACTTTGATTCCTCTATCCCCATTTTGGAATGTGACATAATTGGATATTAAACAGTCTGGACCTGCATCTCTGAGCTCTTCTTCAGAGTATGGGGTAGTTGTGATCTCCGTCCCAACGAGCTGCTGGTTATCCTGATTTCCGGTAATAGCCTTTAGGATGTTGTTTGCATCGACGCGTCCAACATCATAGGAAAGAGGGATATCGCTTTTGAGTTTCAGTAAAGCCAGATCTATTGAAGGGTCATCTGCCGGTACGCCGTCCAGTTCACGTGCAGCATTCCACACCGATGCGGTTATCTGCTTCATCTGATCATCGATGATCTGCATATACGGGTCGAGGACATCGTCCATTTCCGCGTAATACTCATCTGAGACTGGTTGAAGCATCGGAGTGTTCTGAGAAATAATACAACCGGATGTTGATAACAAAAGAAGAACTATCCCAATAAAAATTATCTTAGAAAAAGTACGTTGTAACATTATCTTATCTGGTCTCCTACTGAACAATCTAGAGGGAAAGTAATTATACTTATTGTATGAGGGTATTTTGAAGCAGATATTTGCTATTATTTTTTGTTCGGCATACAATTATACTGACTATGATGATCGAACGATCACATTTGTGGTAAAATATTAATAGGACTTACGCGGTGTTGTCCTCAATCCAATTCGAAAAGTAGTTTGCTGGGTGTGGAAACATAAAAATAACCAACCGCGAATCGGCGCGAATCCGCCCTTCGGGCGAGAAAAATCGGATTTGCTTATCCTCACTTTCGCAATCCAGCTTCGCTGTCTTGCTCATCCCTCATCGGGAGCGTTCGGGCAAATCCTGTCGGCGCCCCAGCGCCTCATGTGAGGGAAATATTCAGAGAGTTTTTCATAGAAAATAAGAGGGAACTTATTATTGGGAGCCGCTGGGGCGGCGACAGGATTTGCCCGAACGATCCCGATGAAGGGACGAGCCGTCGTGGCTGAAAGACGCGACGAGCGAGAGTGAGGATAAGCAAATCCGATTCTGGGAGCCCGAAGGGCGGGATTCGCGCCGATTCGCGGTTGGTTTTATCTCATGTGTCCATATCCAGCCATACTCTTTCCGAATTGAATTAACATCAACACTGCGTAACTCCGATTAAGAGAAAAATGGTTGAGATTTATAATATAGGGGGGTATTACGTCAATATCCCGGATTTCCAGAAAAAGTTACTGCATGGATTCCTCTCATACTGCTGCAAAACAGAGGGGAAGATCTCAGGATATTTTGCCTTGATTAATGGTATGCAGAACATTAATTCCGGAATCTCTTTTTTCCGAATGTCACTTTCACCTCCAATACCTATGACAATAAATACAGGAATCTGTTTTCTCTTCTGAAACTCGTTATACCTGTTAATCTGCTCTGGATACGACCATTGCACACAAACATCATCAATCCTTTCAGAATAGGTAAAATCAGAGCGGTATTTACATTCCACGGCAAACCGTTCTCCTGTTGGTTTATATCGGATAACCATATCCGGATTTTTGTTTGACTCAACATATGAGCCATTGTATTTATTGTAGATGTCTGATGTCCACTCTTCGGTTACGAAATATCTTTTATCAAAAAGGCTCTCAACATGTATTTCAAACATATCCCCTTTCTCTTTATTTTTATCTTCATCCGATGGCAAAAGAATAGATTTTACAGCACATAATTTATCTAGAAAGTCCATGGTGACCATATAAGATTCCATGAATCTTAAATTTATGGGAATTTATGTGAAAAAATGAGGCATCTAATAGTAGTTTGTCGAATCTCTGAGCGGAAAGGATGGAAAAACCTTCCACCACTTTAGGTAGATACCTCGAGATGCACAAGAGAGGACTCACCTCTGCCTTGAAAAACCATTCGGCGTGGAGCCCGCCCCTTCGTTTATCCCCAGTATCTGTGCGTCTGCACGAACTTCCGCTCAGCCTTCAGAATTTCCCGGTAAAAATTATCGCCGTTTGCAAACGTGTTCAGGATCCGTGCCGCCGCCTCCGGACCCACGCCGCGGCCGGCCAAAGCCACGACGGCCTTCTTTCCGCTGGAAAGGACCATGTTCGCGTTCCGCATCATCCGGGTCTCCGCCTCCCGCTCCTCGGTTGAAAGGGTCTTCTTTTTCAGAGCCGCAAACATCGGCTCCTCGTAAGGCTTCAGCGCCGCGATCAGCCGGGCCCCGCAGACCGGACACTCCGGCTGATCAGGGACCCGGGCGACCTTCGTCTTCGACTTCCATTTCCTGCAGTGCATACAGGCAAGGATCACATCCTGCTCATCGATCCTGTGCTTCACGCTCTCAAGAATCGCCTGATCCTCGCCCGGCGGCACGACCACGTCCCTTCCGGTAAAGAGCCCTTCCGCCCCGATGATCGACAGACGGCTCGTCTTCGTCTCCATCTCATGATTTTTCAGCATCGTCACAACGGACTTCGCAGACACCACATCCATACTCGAGAAGAAGAGCTCGCGGAACGCTTCTTTCTCGATCACCGTTCCGTCGAAAAGATCCAGAAGCCGGTTCATACTGATCTTTTCATAATCCGCGTCCGCATCGATCGCCCCGAACTTTTTTGCGATCTGCACGAGTTTCCATTTGTAAAGAGCCGTTTTTTTCAGGGCAAGCATCAGGATCGCTTCCAGGTGTTCCGGTTCGAGAGAGAGAAGGACCTCCTCCACATCGGGAGCACGCAGAAACTGCGGGAGCCGGAGAAGGATCCGGTAGGCATTCGTCTCGATCCCGACCGTCGTCCCGTATCTGGCTGAAAGCAGGATCGAGAGGACCCGTCCGATCGTCTCATTCACCTTGTGCCCCCCGCACAGATTCACCACGACCCCCTCATCCGAATCTTCCAGAACGATCAGCTTGTCCGTCGCCGTCACCGAACGATTCTTTTTCATCTCGGAAAGGACCTTTTTTGCAAACATCACGGACTTCTCATCAGCACGGTACTCGTCGAAGTTCTGCAGACGGCGCAGTCTCCCGACCTCGGTCGCTACCGTAAACGGGACCGGGATCTGCTCGCCTTCCCATGAGGGCAGTTCCCCTTTCGCATTCTTCGCCGGCTCGACCATGATCCGGTCCTCATCGATGTCGAGGACCCGCCAGATCCGCCCTCTCGCAACAAACACGGCGCCGGATGAGATCCAGCTGATCACAAACGACTCGTCCAGGGTCCCGACCGGTTTTCTCGAGACCACATCAAAGATCATGCTCTTCTTCTCGTCAGCGATCATCGAAAGATTCAGCGAAAGATACTTTCGAGCCCGTGACTTCGTGATCACCATGCCGTTTTCGGTCCGGATCAGGTAATGTTTTTCCATGCCGGCGATCACTTCGCGGATCAGCGGGCCGGCATTTTCAAAGCAGAAGCTCCGGGAAAAGATCTGTTCGATCTTTTCGATCGCGATCTCGCCGCGTTCTACCGCGAGGGCCGCGATCTGGTTCGCGATCACATCCGCGGCATTGATGTGCGGGCGGATGTTTTCCGGCTGATTGCTCATCGCCTTGCTGACGATCACCATCGACTCTAAGATATCGTCAAAACCGGTCGCTAAGATCATGCCTTTCGACGAGGCATGGATCTGATGGCCGGCTCTCCCGGTCCTCTGCATGAGGCGGGCGACCTCACGCGGCGAGTTGAACTGGATGACATGATCGATCTGCCCGATGTCGATCCCGAGTTCCATCGAGGAGGTACAGATCATGCCCCGTGTCATTCCCGCACGGAACTTGTCCTCGGCATCGATCCTGACCTCGCGGGAAAGGGATCCGTGATGGACGTCCGTGTCCCCGCGGGGAAGAAGGGCATGGCCGATCGCCTCGGCGACACTCCGGGTGTTCGTGAAAACGAGGGTCGAGGTGTGGGCGTCGATGCATTTTTCGATCAGCTTCGTCTGGTCCCCGAATGACTCGCCGGCAAACTTCACGGAAAGATCGAGGGTCTTTGCCACCGGGACCTGAACGATCGTGCAGGGACGTTTTCCGCAGAGGAACCTGCCGACAACCTCGGGGTTCCCGACGGTTGCCGAGATCCCGATCCGCTGAAACTCGCCGGCGAGTTCGGCGACCCGTTCGAGTGCGACGGAGAGCTGGGCGCCGCGTTTTCCGTCGGCCAACTCGTGGATCTCATCGACGATGACGTAGCGGACCGCCGCAAGATGTTTGCGGAGCACCTTTCCCATCATCATCGCCTGCAGGCTTTCGGGCGTCGTGATCAAAAGGTCCGGCGGATGGGTCGCCTGTTTTCGCCGGTCGGTCTGGGTCGTGTCCCCGTGCCTGACCGATATCTTCAGGCCGAGTTCGGCTCCCCACCACTCGAGCCTGTTCATCATGTCCCGGTTGAGGGACCGAAGCGGCGTGATGTAGAGCGCCGAAAATCCTTCGGGGAGGGGATCGGTGAGCATGTGATGGAAGACCGGCAGAAGCGCACTCTCGGTTTTTCCCGTGCCGGTCGGCGCGATCAAAATCGCGTTGATCCCGGTGATGAGTTTTGGGACCGCACGCATCTGGATCTCGGAGAACTCATCGAATCCCCGCTTTTCAAGGACCGCCCGGAGCTTCGGGTGAAGAGAGTCCTTGAGCTCCTGGATCGCGGATGTCATATTCTCTCCAGAGGATCGGGACGGAGTTCGGAAAACGCAGCGACATAGGTCCCGTCTTTGAGGAAAACCTCGGCCGTTTCGGTCAGGATCGCCTTGGCTATAGGGGAGATCCTGTTTCCCGGGATCAGCCGGATGTCCATGCCGCCGGCAAGTTCATAGAATGCCGGAACGAGCAGGACCCGGGTCGGTTCGAGGGGCGCCGGACCCCAGACGGAAGGATCGATCTCGGCAAGAAGATAGCCTGGCGTTCCGCGAAGGGCGCAGCCGACCGCGTCGTAGATGTTCACGACCGGGTGGTGATGGCCGCACAAAATCAGATGACCGAGGAGGGAGGAATCCGGGATCGTGTGGCCGTGGAAATAGCCTGTCCCATCGATGAGCGCCCCGTTCATCGGGAGGAGTTCGTCCTTTTCGAGGTACGGTTCGAGTCCGGTGTCGTGATTTCCGGGAGCGAGCCGGAACGAGGTCTCTCTCCGTATTTTTCTGAGGACCTCGGGCATCTCGGTCCGTTCCTGGTAGGTGACGTACGGGATCATGTGCTTGAGGTCGCCGAGCACGATGAGGTAGTCGGGATCGGCCTGTTCGATGACGGCAAGCAGTCTCGCGAGCCGCGAATCGGTTCCGCTTCTAAAATGCAGGCCATGCCGATGGAGATCCGCTTCGACGCCGAAGTGGGGGTCGGCGATCACCAGGGAGCGTTCCTGCCGTTCGATGAGGACCGCAGGTCCTTCTGCATAAAATTCCGGCTGCATGATCAGGCGATTTTGATAAACTCGGTCGTCGGGGTGTAGCATTCCCCTTCTTCCATCAGCATGCCGAGACGCATCTTCGCTGAAGTTTCGTCGAGTCCGAGGCTTTGTAAGCGGGCGATGACGTCAAGTATCCGTGCTCCTTTCTTTTCTGAGAGAACGGAGATGATCTCGAGGATCGTTTCGTTCGTGACCTCCTTTTTTGGTTCGGGAGGGCGCACAGAGGAGAGCGCCGCGCTGATCTTTTCGGCAAGCTCTTTCCTGAGATCGGAGGCCGGGGATTGTTCCAGTCGCAAGACCGCGGACTCTGCGGTGCTGAAGATCCAGGCGTTCCGGGCATCGCGGGTCGAGGTGGTGATGGTTTCCGGGATGATCTCAAGAAACGTTCTGCCTGCGTATTTGCGGAACCTGACCGTTCCGAAGATCGCGACGAACGAGGGGGCGTCGATCTCTTCGGCGGTTTTGAGGAGAGCGGTGTTCTGCCAGCTCATCGAGCAGGAGAAGACCCCGGTCGGATCGCTGACGCGAAGCGAAGAGATCTTGTCGTCTCTCATGATCTTTTCGGTCAGGGTGCCGATAAGAAATATTTTGGGGGAGAATATGCCGAACGGAGTTTTGAATCCTGTCTCAGTTTCCACTGCATGGATGAGTTCGCCGGCAAATATACGTGATGCCGGGGGAAGTCCGGTATTGGGTGTGTCCATTCCTTCTATTATTTGGTTTGAGAAAGCATTAAACCGACCGGACGGGGATATTTTTCTGAGAGGCTGATGGGCGGCACGCAAATGAAACGGCTTTCTGACCGGCCGCAGCACAGCACCCTGATTTAGAAAGTTCATATCCTATGACCGGGATATATACAACTAATGACTGACATTGTGTTTATCACCGATATCCACGGGAAGTTCGACATCGTCTATGAGATCTTCAATAGAGAGAGTCCGGATTATGTACTTATCGGCGGAGATGTCACCGACCTCGGCCAGACGCTTGACGGCGTGATACCCTTTATGGAAGATATCCCGGCGCCAACATTTGTGATCCCGGGAAACTGTGACAACCGGGATATCCTCCCGGTCCTCGAAGCTTCCGATGCGATACTCATTCACAGAAAAAGCATCGATCTTGGAAATATCACCATTTCAGGGATCGGCGGCTCGAACGCCACGCCGTTTTCCACACCGTTCGAACACACCGATGAGGAGCTTACGGCGATCGTCAAAGAAGTCGCCGCCAAAACCGGAAAGAACCGGTGGAACATCCTCGTCACCCACGCGCCGCCGTTTGGAGCGCTGGACGAGGTGGCCCAAGACGTCCATGTCGGCGCACACCCGATCGCCGGGATCGTAAAAGAGTTCGATATCATCTGCTGCGGACATATCCATGAGCAGAAAGGGATCTGTGAGCTAAAACGGCGTATCTGCGTGAACCCCGGACCCGCCTATGACGGAAATTATGCACTCATCACTATTGAAGAGGAAGAGGATGAGCCGAAGATCGTTCTGAAAAACACCCGTGACCCGATCGAAGTCACGGAAGAATAATTTCCATCATCTTTTTTATATCCTCTGGAATCATCTGCGCCTTGGATCTTTCGATCAGAAGATTTCCGCCGGTCATGATGTATGACGGGATCACCCGGACGTTTCCAAAATAAAACCCGCGGCTGCGCTGTTTGCAGTTCGCACCAGACGGGATGCAGGGTTTTCCGGTCTGCTTTTTTGCGAGCATATTGAACGACTTTTTTGCAGCATCCCCCATGAGCATGATCACCCGGAGATTGGGGAAGCGGGAAAGTTCCTCTTCCAGCATCTAAAGACTGCGTTCGATCGCGGAGGTTTCCACGGCAGATTTGGTTTTGGGGTATTTGACCGCGTTCGTGAGATAGATCCCGCGGTCGAGGAGCTCGAAAACTGTGGAAACATTCACGTCCGCCTGCCGGAACAACGCGACCGCCGGCTCCGCATACGAGGCGCCTGGACCTCAGTAAAAATCCTCATTTGGATCTTTTGGGACGACTTCGCTGATCATCACGGCATACACCAATGCGGGATCCTACGGTTTTGCCGGTATCAGGCTGTTCTGGAGTCGAGCATGATCTCCAGATAGGATCTGGTCAGCCGCTCGCCTTTGATCCCGGCCATTTCTGCTGTTTTATTGATCACGGAGACCGCTTCTTCCTCTGAAAGGTCAAAGGATGCTTCGATCTCCGAGAACGTGCCGACCCCGGGAAGTTCGTCCAGCGTCACGATCGCGCCTTCGCACTGATAGATTTCCCGGTGTTTGACGACCTCGGCGGTCAGCCGGAAACCAAGCCGCTCGAGGATCAGACAGTATTCCTCGGCAGAAGAGAGATCTACGATGAGCTCTTCTCTGGATTTGAAACCCTCACGGCCGACTTTCGGCCCCTTATAGGTCACGTTCGGGGGCATAACTTTGCCGCAGGTCTGGTTTGCCAGATACCGGATCCGGAGCGCCTCGTCGGTCACGGCAAAATCCCGGTGGGGAGCGTTATAATACAGATCATGTTCATCCTGCTCGGCGATCAGAACCGATCCGTTTTCCAGAAGCTTTTCCCTGATGGGATCCAGGGAGGGGACCTTCACTTTTATTTCGATTTCAAGAGCCATTGAGATAATATTTGCATGAGGAAAAGGCATAAGCATTTGCTTATCGACGCGGCGGGAACTTATTATATGATCAATGTCAGATAAACGTTACATGAAAAAGCTGACAGTCTTCCTCGGACTCCTCGCAGTTCTCGTTGTTGCCTGCGCCGGGTGTATAAGCCCCGATGTGCCGGCAGTAAACAACACCGGCACGGCCGACCCGATCGTCGGGACCTGGCAGAGCACCGAGTCTTACACCGTTAACGGAAACGAGTTCTACATCATCTATGAGATCAAAGACGACAACACCGGATATGCGATGAGGTCAGTGGACGGCCTCTCCGAAGAAAAGAAGGTCGCTATATTCTGGGGTAACGATAAAGGAACGTATGTGTTTGCCTACTCGACCGATACCCAGACGGTGTATCCTCACACGTTATCAGCAGACGCAAAGATCCTGACCGACCAGGACGGCGGTACATACACCAGGATCTGACCTTTTTTTTTTATAGTTTTTCGCCGCGGCTCTTCTCTTTTTATTCTGCTTCCTCTACGGGTTTCTTTGGATCTTGCCATATATCAGAGCTGCGCAGGGCACCCTGCATCCAGGAAAAATGCTCATCCGTTTCTTCGAAGTTCATATCCGCAGATTGCCGGAATAGACTGGATTTAAATGTTTATCCAACCATTCATTGATTATCGGCATCATTCAGGAATACTTTCTGCCGGCGCTGAAAAACCCGGCGTTTCCCGAACGGATCCGGCATGATAATGCGGTTATCCGAACCATCCGCGCTTTCACGGAGGAAAGGAATGTACAAAAAAACGATCGAGGACGTGCTCAAAGAACTCGACACGGACAAAGTGCTGGGATTATCCACTGAAACAGCCCAGAAAAGACTGCACGAATACGGAAAAAACGAACTGGACAAATCCAAGGGCGTTTCTGCCCTGCGTATTTTACTGCACAATATCAATAATATCATCGTCTACATTCTGATACTGGCAGCAGTACTGTCCTTTTCCATGGGAGAGATCATTGAAGGCATCGCCGTTCTGATCGCATTGATGATCGCTGTTCTCACAAGTTTTTTTACCGAATATAAAGCGCAGAAATCGGTGGAATCCCTGCAGCGGATGATATTCACCCATGCCAAAGTCGTGCGGGCCGGCTCTTTGCATGAGATCAAAGCCTCTGAGCTTGTACCCGGCGATCTGATCTTTATGGAAGAGGGTGATTCGGTCCCGGCGGATGCACGCCTGATCCGGACCACGAATTTTGCCTGTATCGAATCGGCCCTCACCGGGGAGTCGGAACCCGTAGAGAAGGATGCGAAAACACTGTTTTCTGAGGATATTTCGATCGGCGACCGGATCAATCTGGTTTTTGCGGGGACGTCCGTAACACGGGGCAATGCATATGCCGTTGTCACGAGCACCGGCATGTCGACGGAAGTGGGAAAGATCACCGAACTTCTTGACAGCAGTGTCAAAGAGAGAACGCCGCTCAGCAAAGAGATGAACAAGCTCAGCAGGATCCTCATCCTTGTGGCAATACTCGCAGGAATCGCGGTGCTGATCGCCGGGTTCCTGACGAACCGCCCGATAGAAGCTATCCTTCATACCGCGCTTATCCTTGCCGTCGCCGCGATCCCTGAGGCAATGCCTGCGGTCTCGACGATGACATTGTCTAAGGGAATGAGGATCATGGCAGAGCACAAGGCGCTGGTCAAACATCTGCCGGCTGTTGAGACCCTTGGTTCGACGAGCGTGATCTGCACGGATAAAACCGGGACACTTACCGAAAACCAGATGACGGTCGGAACGATCGTGCTGACAAATGCCAGGTCCTATACGGTAGAAGGAAACGGGTATCAGCCGGCCGGCAGTATCATCCCTGATGATGCTGAGGGCGAAGCATCCGGCGATGCCGGGCTTTGGGAGTTCATCGCCGCCTCGATCCTCTGCAGCAATGCGACGCTGAAAAAAGATGAGCAGGACTATACGGTGATAGGCGATCCGACCGAAGGCGCTCTGGTCGTTTTGGGAGCGAAAGCGGGAGTGAGCAGGGAAAGTCTGCAAAAAGACGGCTGGGTCCGGATCGGGGAGCTGCCGTTTGATTCTGCAAAGAAGTATATGATCACGGTGTATGAACACGGCGAAACGTCCCATGCATACATAAAAGGAGCGCTGGACGTGCTTCTTGCTATGTCTCTGCAGTCCGGGGAGGAGAAGGAGAGACTGCAGGATTCAAACGATCATCTGACCGAAAAAGGTCTGCGGGTACTTGCAGTCGGCAAACTGGATGGATACAGCGGAGACGGGAGCAAAGCAGGCATCGTTTCGTATCTTGACCGGGTGGATATTCTTGGGATCGTGGGGATCACCGATCCGCCAAGAAGCGATGTCCGGGAAGCGGTCGGTATCTGCCGGCAGGCCGGCATCCAGGTGAAGATGATAACAGGGGATCATCCAAAAACCGCCTCGATCATTGCCCGGCAGATAGGCCTGGACAATGCGGAGCCGGCGATCACCGGAAAAGATCTGGATCTGGCAGTTCAGACGCCGGAGTTCGGCGCTCTGGTGAAAAAGACCGCGGTGTTTGCCCGTGTTTCTCCTGAAAACAAGATGCAGATCGTGGATGCTCTTCGTCAGGAGGGATATGTTGTGGCAATGACGGGGGACGGGGTGAATGATGCGCCGGCTCTGAAGAGTGCGGATATCGGCGTGGCGATGGGGATCCGCGGCACCGAGGTTGCCAAGGAAGCATCGGATATGATCCTGACGGATGACCGGTTTTACACGATCGTGGACGCGGTAAGAGAGGGACGGGTCATCTTTTCGAACATCAAGAAGTATGTCTCGTTCCTGTTTTCCTGTAACATGGTCGAGATCATTACGATATTTCTGAGTGTGAGTTTCCTCAAACCCATGCCTATCCTGCCGCTGCATATCCTCTTCCTCAACCTTGTTATCGACATTGCGCCTGCCATGGCACTCGCATATGAACCTGCAGAGGCGAACATCATGAAAGCGCCGCCCCGGGGTGCACGAAGCGGCCTGATCAATAAGAAGTTTCTTGAAAGGATCCTCATCAGCGGCGCCGTTCTTGGAGTGAGTTCATTTTTGATCTTCAATTTCTTCTTAAGCCAGAACACGCCGCTGCTTTACGCGCAAACGGCGACATTTACGTTCATGGTTATCGCGCAGCTGCTCCATGTTCTCAATATCCGCAAAGAAAACGGGTTTGGTCTGGCAACTCTGCTGCGGGAGAACAAGATCCTTGTCGCCGCCGTAGGTTTTTCTCTGCTTCTGCAGATCATGGCGGTCTATGTTCCGTTTATGCAGCAGACGATCGGAACGATGCCCCTTACGGCAGAGACCTGGGTCGTTATTCTGCTGGCGGCAGTCGTTACGACGAGTGTCGTGTATGCGATCAAGAGGGTGATGAGGCGTATCTATCCGTCGGCGTGAGCCTTGAGTTCTTTGGGCAGAAGGGGCAAAAGCGCTTGGACGGAGCCCACTTATTTTTTGGAGAAATATAATAACCCCTCAGATCAATTATCAATTATTGAATCAGGTGAAAGGAGAAGAAGCGGATGTTAGTAACATTTAACCCCATCGGAACGGTAAAAATCGAAGACGGCCGGTATTATATCGAGCTGAAAGAGAAATACTTTGAAGCGGCCCTGGGACTGGATGAATACAGCCATATTCAGGTGATATGGTGGTTCAATCTGTATGACAGCGAGGAGTCCAGAAACTACTTTGTCATGGACAAACCGTACACGAACGGCCCGGAAAAAGTGGGAGTGCTGGCCAGCAGATCCCCGATCCGGCCAAATCCGATAGCAGTCACCGTATCTCCTCTCATCGCTCTTGACAAAGAGAGACACCGGCTTGAGATCGGCTATATCGATGCAGAAGACAGGACCCCCATACTGGATATCAAACCGTATCACCCGTCCGAAGATAAAGTGAGAGATGTGGTGATGCCCGCCTGGTGCCGCCACTGGCCCGACTGTATCGAAGCAAACGAAGGGTTTGACTGGAGTAAGGAGTTCAATTTCCCGATCGAGTGAATATAAAAAAACCGCAGATATATTACAATGAGTTACTCGATCGATCTGACCAGGATATCCGCCGGACAAGATCAATATCCGGCATATCCTCGTGGACGGAAAAGCGACCGGGATCAACAAGCTGGACTGGATCATTTCTGAGGTGAAATAATTAAACCTTGCCGATGATACCGCCATCACCGAAGAACTGCTCAAACGGACAAAGGTGCTTAACTATGTCCCCACGAAAAAGACAAGTGAGTATGAGAAAGCTCTGCTGAAGGAGTATAAATCTCCTGCTCAGTGATATTCTGCCCGACCGCGGTCAGGGTTCCGGAAAATGCTGCCGAAAAAAAACTGCGTGCGGGTTTTTCTAATATGCTATTTTCTCTTTTTTTGAAGCTGGATGCGGGGAAGTGACTGGCGAGGGGAGCGAAGCGACGGGAGCTTTGCGAGCAAGCCGAAGGCTGGCGACCCGGCGCGGAGCGTCCCGCGGTGGGGATTCTCATTTTTGGATTTAAGAAAAGGGGTTAGCAAAATTGATAAAAAAAAGATTTACCAGCACCTGCTGCATTTTTGGTATCCTAATGGATCCGTCACGGTATAATAATTGGCAAGATCCTTGATATACGAACAGCCGGCTTTATGCACTATCTTTGATTCCTTGTTCACATAATAGATCGTTCCTGATGTAACGGTCTTAGTAGGAGTCGGTGTACTTGTTACAACAGGAGTGTATGTTTTTTGGGACTGCGGTAGGAGTATTTGTCACTGACGAAACCGGTGTATTATCCACGAGAGGGGCAAGCGTTTGTGTAGATGTTGGATTGGGAGTTGCTTCGTGAGAAGATGGTGAAACACAACCTGATGAAAAAGAGACTGCAAATAGCAGTAATATCACTATAAAACACACACTTTTATTCATAAAATATAATAGACGTTGGCCTGCGATAAATATTTCCGAGAAAATATTGACAAACTGCCGGGGTTAATTATCGGTGAAATGACCCTCCCTATTTTCGTCCAGACTGTGAAAAAAAGTATTTTGAAAGGTCCATTTCACTGAACAAGATACGTGTCGATATTCCAGAGGAGATACAGCGGCACATCCAAAACGACACCGCATGTATCCGTATGGATACTGGGCTGTTCAAGACTTGCCCGCAGTGCATATGTTGGCTTGTATTTTTTCCTATATTCTTTCATACTCTTTGCCTGCGTATTTCTTGATGCTTTTGCTTCTATTGGGATCATCAGCATATCATCCTGAAAAACAAAATCAACTTCAGCCTTATTTCCGGATTTCCAGAAATACGGCGTGACGGATTTAGCTGCTATCAATTCCGTCAGGACAAAATTCTCTGTCAGTGCTCCCCGCATGAATGCAAATTGAGGGTCCGGAGACATTAAAGCGGCTGCAGGGAAATTACTCAAACGCCTCAGCAGCCCCGCATCGCAGAAATATAATTTGAAATACGTCGTATCCGCAAACTTTGACAAGGGATAATCCGGAACGTCCACTTTCAGAACTTTATAGACAAGACCTGCATCGGCAAGCCATTGTAATGCATCTTCCAGATCACGTGATTTGGCACCTGTTTTGACATGAGAAAAGATGAATTTCTTATTGTCTTTTGCAAGTTGTCCTGGTATCGAATCCCAGATGAGTGTTACTTTCGGATAGTCAGATTTTGGAACATGTCTGGCAAAATCTTTCTGGTACATCTCGAGAACAGCGTCAAGAATTCGTTCGACCGCCGAGATATCACGCGTTGTAAGCCAGGTATTCACGACCTCCGGCATACCTCCGGTTATCATATACTCACGATAAAGAGATTCCAGTTTTGGAAGAATCGATTTCGGGATACCGTCAATTGGCTTCTTTTTGAGTTCTTCATACAGGTATGAATTCTCCGACGCAAGCAGAAACTCAGGGAAGGATAACGGGCGTAATGTAAGGATGTCAACTTTTCCGACTGGAAACGACTTACAGGCGGCAAGCGCGGTTCCAAGTAACGATCCGGCACACACCAGATGCAATGTTTTCAGTTCTTCACAAAAATATTTGAGCGAGGTGATCGCGTTGGGACATGCCTGTATCTCATCGAATATCAGGAGGGTCAAACCCGGCTCGATTTTTTTTCCACGCTGAAAACCAAGTTCCTCTATGATTCTCTGTGGATCAAGATCTTTTTCAAATATTGTGCAGAGATCAGCCGATTTTTCAAAGTTAAAATACGCCGCGTCTTCAAAACAATCCTGACTGAACGTGTTGAGAAGCCATGTTTTCCCGCACTGACGAACGCCTTTCACTATAAGCGGTTTGCGATCGGGATCGTCCTTCCATTTTACCAGATCAGCATAGAGAAGCCTTTGCATCAATAACAATTATACACGATTTGCATATTAAGTTTGTGTAGTGATTGCACCTTTATGATATCACTTTAGTGCATTATAAACACCTTTCTGATATCACTTTGGAGCGCCATGAGGAAGATTAGATGTCCTGTTAAAAAAAAAGATGTGCTTACCCGCTCGCAAATCAGAGATTTGGTCGCAAGTCCTCGCTCCGCTCAGACTTGCTCCGCTGAGGGCGAGCCTGATGGCTCACCCCGCCTCAGCTAAGGCCGCCCGCAGTTGATGACCTCATCCTCGGTCACGATAAAATCCATCCGGGCATCGAACGGCTCGGTCGGGATCAACTCAGCCTCCTGACAGGCATACGCCATCCCTATCCGCGGGATATCCGGATTCTTTTCAAAAAAGCGGTCATAATATCCCGCCCCGTAGCCGAGCCTTCGCCCCGCCCGGTCAAAACCGACCATCGGCACGAGGACCGCGTCGATCGACGATGCCGGTGCGGGTTTTTCCCTGGACAAGGGCTCAGGGACCCGGAACGTGCCGGGTTCCAGCTGATCCATCGACGTGAGATACGAAAGCCGGAGCGTGTGGGTCTCCTTCTCGATGATAGGCACGACCACGGTCTTCCCTTCTTCCAAAAGGCAGTTGATGATCACCATCGACTCCACCTCCGGATCTTTTGCCACATAGGCAAGGATCGTCTGATAGGGTTTCAGGAGCTCCTGCAGCCGGCAGGTGATGTAATACCCCTTCTCCCGCCGGTCCCCTAACGACAAAGCTTCGCGCCGTTCTTTGAGGATGAGGCGAAGCTCAGCTTTTGTGCTCATTTCCGGTTCGTTTTCCGCACGCGTACCGCGATCCCGCGGTTTGCGCGAAGCATCTCGTCCGCACCCATCGTGGTCTTGCCGGTCGCCTGATACCCTTCGCCGCCGACGAACACCTCGTCGCCTTCGCGGATCTGCGGGTCGCAGTCGGCGATTCCCGGCGCAAGGATATCTCCCTGCGGGACAAAGCCGTCCGAGATCCAGACCCGGTATCCGTTAATATACTTCCAGCCCTCGTGGGTCGGGCGGAGCAGACCGGTCTCCGGATCGATCGAGAAGATCTGCGTCTTCTTCTCGTAGATCTTCTGGTTCGGATACCGGCCTTTCGCGAGCCAGCCTTTCGTGTCGACGAGTTCGCCGAACTGCCAGAGGAGAGTGCCGCGGATCGGATCCGTCCGGCGTTTTCTGCTCTCGCGAAGCGTGTCGTTCAGGGCACGGAGCGAGTCCTGGGAGAGCGGTTTGTCATCATTGCAGGTGAACTCGAGTTCCACGCCGGCCTTTTCGGCGGCGGTCTTTGCGACCTCTTTTGCCCCGCCTTCCAGATGGCAGATGACCCTTTCATACCGGTGCTTTGCAAGGTAGGCCGCAAGGTATTCGACGAGGATCGCGGACTCTTCCCGATCCCAGTATCCGGTCACCGGCACATCATAGTGGCCTGCCGGATAGATCAGTTCAAGCTCGCGGGGAACCACGCCCAAGGGCGAGGTCACGATCACTTCATGGGCGCGGCCGTCAACCACGCGGGAGAACAGCTGATGGGATCTTGAGAGCGAGTAGGGTTTTCGTGCGGCGCAGGGAAGAAGAACGCAGACATCGGTTCTTGACGGAACGAACCGGTTGATCACTCTGTCTTCGAAGAAGGAGATCTCGGCACGGGTCATCGACTCGGAGGAGTTCGCAAGGAACCGGGACGAGCGGACGGCCGGGAGGTTTTTGGCGAAGCCTGGTCTCCTGTCGACGTGCCGCAGGAGTGATACCTGCTCGGCGTGGAGTCTGCAGCGCATCTCCATAAATTCGCGGAGCTGACCCTGCTCGATCCAGGTCCTCGCAAGGGCGATCTCTTTTTCGAGAGCAAGACGGTTGTGAAGTTTCGGGTCCCCGGCTTTGCAGCCCGGGCAGTCGCAGAGGCCTTTTTCCATATAGGAAGCATCGAACTCGCCTTCCGTCGTGCAGAACTTTT
This sequence comes from Methanocorpusculum sp., assembly GCA_034932965.1. Taxonomy (GTDB): domain Archaea; phylum Halobacteriota; class Methanomicrobia; order Methanomicrobiales; family Methanocorpusculaceae; genus Methanocorpusculum. The sequence continues at coordinate 37,520 of JAYFOG010000051.1, read as the reverse complement.
TCTGCACGGCCGCAAGATCGACCGCGGTGTAGTCGAAGAGATCGAAGCCGAGGTAGATGAGCGAAGCGGCGTTCGAGGGAAGAGCAGATGCCGGCGCATAGCGTGCGGCGTCCGGGGGACAGACCGCGAGCAGTTTTTCCATGTAGTCCGCATGGCGGCGTGCGTCGGAGACGACGGTGTTCCAGTTAGAAAACAGGAGCACGCTTCCCTCGACGGACTCGCTCTGCGGGTGAACGGCCGTCGGCTCCGTTCCCGGGACGAAGTATTTTTCAAAATCGGCTTTGCCGGCAGACGGCGGGAGGTTCGTGAACCCGCGTTCTTTGAGCGAGGGGAAGACCGATTCGGTATCGATCACGGCGGGCGTGCTGATGCTTTCCTCGTCGGAAAGTTTCAGGTTCCCGATCCGTGCATTCCCGTCGCGTTTTCGTGCGTCGAAAAGGCTCATGTGATGACCTCGGCGGCGGGGAACTCGGTTCTGAAAAGTTCCGCCCATTTCTCGGTCGTCGAGATGGTGACTTTGGTGTCGGGGTTGGTCGCGAGCAGTCCTTTGAGGCCTTTGATCCCGTACTTCATCATCTCTTCGTCCCATGCGGGAACTTCGGCGGGTCCCGCCGGGAAGGTCTCGGCAAGTTCATAGGGCAGGGGGCCGAACGGGGGCTTGAACTCGATGACCTCTTCAAAGACCCGCGGGACAGGTCCGCCGGCTGCGATGAGGGAGACGTCCGCGAGTTTCACGCGGGGGATCATCGCATGGTAGTTTGCGACCTCGGTCCTCCGGCACGATTCGCTGCCCCGGTAGAAGAACCGGCGTTTGCTTGCCCGGTCGAGGTGTTCGATCTCGTCGACCCTTTCCAGGAGTCTGCAGTAGCCTTCGAGCAGTTTCGGGTGGCCCCGGCACCTCTCATCGACGAGTTCCCAGAGGGTCCCGTCCTGGATGGCGGCACGGATCCTCGAGATCTCGGCCATCGTGACGGCGAGGTTGTGGCAGGCGAGGAGTTTTTGTTTGTCTGGGGATTTTTTCAGCTCTTCGACGGTATGACTGCGGCAGACGGGACAGGCGCACGGCAGTTCGCTCATCTCATCGAGTTTGAGCGTTCCGTAGGTCGTGATATAGCGTCCTTCTTTTGCATAGAGGGCATAGGCGGCCGAGTCGAAGACATCGCATCCGAGAGCCGCGGCGAGGGCGAACATGGAGGGGTGGCCGGCACCGAAGAGGTGGACGCAGGCTCCCGGGTTGAGGCCTTTTTTCGCGGCGATGATGACATCGACGAGTTCCCGGTACCGGTAGCTTTCCATCAGGGGGACGACGGCGCCGACCGGGCAGTAGGCAAAGCCCATGTCGGAGACGGTTTTGCCGGCGTATTCGCGGAGGTCTTCAAAGACTGCACCCTGAACAGGACCTGACAGGGGGGCGTCGGGACCGAAGAGTTCCTTCGCTTCTTTCATTCGCGCAGTCGTGATCTCCATCTGAGCGATGACGTCATCGCGTTCCGTGTCGGGGTGGGTCGGGATGTCGAGCGGGACCCAGATATCGCTGCCGATGTCTCTCTGGAAGGAGAGGGTCTGTTCATTTGTGATATCAACGCTGCCGTAAACTGACATCTGGAAGGATCCTGAGTCAGTCATGATGAGCCCGTCGAAGTCGAGGACCTCGTGGAGGCCTTTCTCAAGAGCGGGGCCTCTGAACTCCTCGCTTTTGGAGAAGATGTAGGCGTTGGTGATGATTCCTTCGACGCCCATCTTTTTCATTTCAGACGGGGGGATTATCTGAAGATGAGGGTTGACGACCGGGAGGAGTGCAGGCGTTTTTATCGCTTTGTCGCCGGCTTTGAGTTTGCCGACGCGGCCTGCTATGTCTTTATGGATGACTTCGAATGTTATTGCCATGGGTTATTCCTTGAATATCTGTCCTTCAAATGTAAGAATATTGCATGATGCATCTTTCCATGCGTCGGGGCGGAGACCGGCTTTACTGCAGGTCTCGCGGAGGAACTCTACGGGTCCCCAGCCGTATTCGACGGCGACCTGGGGAAGGAGGAGGCCGGTGTGTCCGTTCATTTCTGCGATGAGTCCGTGTCTGCCGATGATGACGGCAGCGGGGCGGAGTTCGGGTTCGCATTCGAGAAGGATCGGCTGGGTGAGGACGGTGACTTCGATCTTGATCTGTCGGAGTTCTCCTTCGTTGACGGGGTAGAATCGGGGATCATGGATCGCGGCATGCTGTGCGGCGTCTTTGATCGCGTCGCCAAGAGGCATGACGGGGAAGGGGAAGCCGATGCATCCCCTAAGGTCCCCGAATTTGGTGAGCGTCACAAAGACGCCCCGCTTTTCGGTGAAGATGCCGGAGAGTTCCATTTCCGCTGCGGGCGGTCTGCCGGTCACTGCGGATTCAGCATAGAGTCGTGCGGTCTGCAAAGCTAGCCGGCCTTCGGTCTGACTGAGAAGATGCATAATCAATTAGGTATTGGGTGTCAAAGATGATGAATTCAATGGAGGGACAGCAGATCCGCGAGCCAAAAAATCGTTCACCCGGTGTCATCATCTGCAGAGCAGAAAACCGGATTCAAAAAAGGGATCTCCTTTTTTGGACCCTGATTCAATAAAGAACCCGTTCGTAAGACTCTCAGGCATACCGAATACAAAAACCGCAGATGAAAATATCTGTCTAAAAAAATTATTTAAGAAGTTTGAGTGCTTCTTCAGCACTTTTTCCTTCAACGGTGACCGCGTAGATCGCATTGCAGAATTTCACTGCATCGTCTAAGGATTTCTGATGGATGTTTCTGCCGGTCGCGTTTCCTGATGCCCCGCCTATGCTGATCTGTTCATAGAGTTCCCGGATAAACTTCTCTTCGGTGGTTGCCGAACCGCCGGCACAGACAAGTTTTGTACGTCCGGCAGCGAGAACTGCCTCCCTGAGAAGTTCAGGCGAGGATCTTCCATCCTTTTTCGGTGCATTGACCTTGACGAAGTCGCTGCCGAGACATGCTGCAACACCCGCCGCCCCTGCGATAAGATGCGGATCCTTCTCGTCTCCGACCGCCTTTCCTCTCGGATAGATCCAGAGAACGGTGAGGAGCCCGTAGAAGTGCGCCTCATTGATCAGCTGGGCGGCTTCTGCAAGCATCTCGGCCTCATTTTCACTGCCGAGATAGATCGTGTACCCGATACCAGCGATCTTGAGGTTGTGTTCCTGAGCGATCTCGACAACCTGTTCAACGGTCCAAAGCTGCGGTGAGACCGGATCTTTTTGCGACACGTTTACCAGATGAGACTTGGAGTTCATCTTCACAAGATACGGCACTTCCGGATAGTCCATCGCATATCTTACTATGAGTCCCAGCTGTGCTGCAAGAACGCCGATGTTTGCTTTCGATGCAATGCGGAAGAGATGTTCAGGATCGGCATCGTCTTCCGGGATCCCTGCACCATAGAAATCATCATTCAAATGTTCTATCTTCTGGTCGCCGGCAAAAAGCATCAGACGGCCTGATCCGGCAGTAATCAGATCATAATTGGCAATATATACATCCCGCATGGATTTGGGGACGTCGAGAGGGACTTTGACATCGGACATGATCGTATAATTCTCTGTTCTTCGACAGAGATTAACTTTATCTTTACCCGAAATCACAAAACAGGGATTTTCAGAAGAGTATTTTCGGCAATCATCATTTTCAGTTCGTTCAATGCCGATTCCACAGGACCGCTCAGATGACCGCCGAACGCAAGGCTTGCCGGCTGGATGCCGATGATCAGTGTTTTGCGCGAGGGATCGGCTAAGAAATCAACCAGATGATACAAAGGAAGCATGTGCGTGCCGACTGCGGTGTCATGGATCTTTTCCGGCGGGATGATACGGACCGAGCCCGGCGGGAGCCCCATATCAGCGGCGTCGGCGATAAGAAGAAGGTCTGGTTTGAGTTTTCTGACAAGGCCGGTGAAGTTCTCCGGGGCAGTCCCGCAGTTAAACGCCGTGATCCCGGGGAAATCGAGCAGCATATCAGCAAGATACGGGCCCGCGCCGTCATCAGAATCAAGGGAATTGCCGACTCCGAGAAGAATTACCGTCATATCGACCTTTCTAAGAACATATCAATCCAAAATGTCAAAAACAGAGAATGCATCGACCGGGACTCGAACCCGAGTTTAGGCGTTGGCAACGCCTAGTGATAACCACTACACTATCGATGCTTGCACTAATTACAAGGACGTATAAACATTAAAAGGATTACTATTTGCAGTCATGGAGAGGAGGAGGTTTTACTCCTCATCTCCGGACCAGTACTCACGGTCTTCAGCATCATATGCCTGACCCGGATGCTTGAGATGCCACTCGGTCCTTCGCAGGATTCCGTGAAGCGTGCTGGCTTCGCGGACCGTAAGCTTCGTTCTGCCGAGGACTCTCTTTGCAAGAAGGACCGTCGTCTCACGCTTTTCGACAGGATGACGGATCCCTTCCAGAAACCGTTCGATGTGCGCATACAGGGCATCCATCTCAGTTTTATTCGCAAGAAGATACTCGCCGCGCTGGAGGTGGGCAAGTTCATAACAGACGATTCCTATCGCATGGGAGATATTGAGGATGGGGTACTCGTCGCTTGTCGGGATCGTGCAGACGATATCGCACCGGGCGATCTCTTCATTGTTCAGCCCCCAGTTCTCCCGTCCGAACAGGATCGCGATCCTGCCGTCGATCCCTTTTATCATCTCGCGGAGTTCGGCGACCGAGTAATACGGCATCCTCATCGGGTTGGACACGGATTTTGAGAGCCCTCCCGTGGTCGCGATACAGAGGTCGCTTCTGGCAAATACCTCTTCGAGCGTGATGCGCTCCGCATTCTCCAAAACATCCTTCGCATGGGATGAACGGGCCGTGCACTCCATCGTGAGTTTGGGAGGGTTGACGAGGACCATGTTGTGAAAACCGAAGTTCTTCATCACACGGGCCGCAAATCCGATATTCCCTTCGTACAGAGGTTCCACTAGGACGATGTCGATCTCCGGCATTATTTGACCGCCTTCACCGTCTCTTTGAGAACTGCAGGGCCCGCCTCATAGACCGCATTCCCGACAATTATCGTGTCGGCATACTGACCCATCTCTGCGGCTTTTTCGCCGGAGTTGATGCCTCCGCCGTAATAGATCCGGGTCTCTGAAACGGCCTCTGAAACGGCGCGAGTAACGGCAGGATCGCCGTACATCCCGCTGTATTCGATGTAAAACACCGGCATGGAGTAGTATTTTTCTGCGATGACCGCGTAAGCCGCGACCTCGGCAGGGGAGAGATCACATTTGGCGCGGGTGAGTTTGCCCACCGACGAGGTCGGATTCAAAACGACATAGGCCTCCTGGACCACTTTATCCCACTGGATCTTGGCGTTCAGTGCCCATTCTTTGTGAAGCCCGGTGATAAAGGCCGGATGGCCGGCATTGAAGACACTTGGGACAAACACATAGTCGATCCCTTCAAATCTGGCGCAGGAGGGATCGGCCGGCTCGACGGTGAGCGGAAGACCCGCATCACGGACATTGTCATAGAGCTGCGCCAGATTTTCCGGTGTAACGTCAAGCGTACCGGAAAGCATCAAAGCATCCGTCTCGCTCGCCGCGATTTCTGCGATCTCTTCTTTTGTTATGACCTTGTCAGGGTCAAGTTTGGTGATATGACGCCAGGTTTGCCATCTCATTTTTCTGTCACCTTCTTTGCGTATTTCTGCAGATCTGCAATGTTCTTCTCTTCAATACCGGTAACGTTCGCCAGTGTCTTCACATCCGCCTTGACCAGCAGTTCCGGACTGTAGACGCCGGCCAATGCGAGCGGGGTAAGGAGTTCGGGATCCGCTTTCTTTTTTAACGGAGTGATCCCTCCCTCAAACGCTGCTTTACTGATCTTTTCCGGACACGGCCGGCAGAGTTTTTCAGCGATCTGTTTCTGATGATTGCAGATCGTTGCTACCGACACGCCGGTCGCAAGAGAAAGACCTGCCGGATGGACCGATACGAACTTTTCCGGATCATCGAACCCGGCATTCACATACTTCTTCAGAGTGATCGCAGGAACGCCGTATTCCTTCATGCGGGAGACATTGACCAGACTTTTTGCTTCGGCCACAAGAGATGCGGCCTCTGCTTCGCTGAGTTTGGCCTCAAGAAGATCTTTGGGGTTTGCACGGGAAAGAGCTTCGACATCGGTAACGCCGACCGAGATCAGAGCGGCACTCACTTTAGAGTGGCCGCGGCCGCGTTTCGGGGCGACATGATTCGACACGAACTTTTTCAGCTCGGTCCGTTTTTTGAGGAGAGACAGAACCCCTTCTGCCTCACGGATGAGCTTTTCCGCCGCGGAAGTTGAGATGCCGAGATTCTTTGCAAGGACGGCAGGTCCCCGCGATATCAGCTCGGATATGGTATAAATGTGAGCTGCGTTGAGCTTTCTGACTCCCTCCTCCGTCATTCCCGACATAAGCAGAAATGCTTCGGTGTTCGATTTGATGTGGGAACACAGAGGGCAGCCGATCTTCCAGGCGGGAGCTCCTTTTCTGAGAAGCTGGACATGGTTTAACCCGTGTATCTCACACACCTCATCCATTTTTATAGCATTTCCCCAGGTAGAGGGCGGCAGTCCCGCATTGAACGTACAGTCAGGATACCCGGAACAGCCGATAAACTGGGAGCCGCCTTTCCGCTTGATCCGGAGAGGTTTGCCGCAGACCGGACAGGGGCCGATGGTCTGCTCCTCCCGTGTCCTCTCCATAAGGTCTCTGCCGATGGCCGCCTCGTTCTTTTCGAGATCATCAAAGATACCGGAAAGCATGTTACGTGATTCGGAAAGCACCTTGTCGATCGTATTCTTTCCGGCCGCGATATCGCTCATATGCTCTTCAAGCGTCTTGGTCATCGTGGGTTCCGTGATCGTTCCGGCAAATTCCTCGAGCGATTCGGTTACGGCACGGCCGACGATCGTCGGTTTCATCGGATTTCCTTCGATGTATTTCCGGCCGGCGAGTTTGCTGATCACCTCATGGCGGGTACTTTTCGTGCCAAGTCCAAGCTCCTCCATTCTTTGGATAAGCCGGCTCTGGGAGTAGCGTGCGGGAGGCTGCGTCTCCTTCTCCTCGGAGTTTTTCGAGAGAAGGGGAAGCGTCTCGCCGACGGTGAACTCGGGAAGGATGTTCTCTTCCGCTTTGCTGTAGGGATAGACGCCGCGCCAGCCGGGTTCAAGGATCCGGCCGCCCGTGATCGTATAGGGTTCGGTATGCGCCGTCAGATTGATCTTCAGCGTTTCCCATTCCGCATCGATACAGATCGTTGCAAAAAATCTTCTCACGATGAACTCATACAGTTTCCAGGAAACATCGTCGCCGATCTCCTCCCGGTTTGCATGCGAGGTCGGATAGACCGGCGGGTGGTCGGTCGTCTCTTTTTTACCGCGGGTCGGAACAGAACGCAGATGATCTTTGACGTAGCCTGCTTCCTTTGCAAATGCTCCGTGCGAGAATATCTCCAGCTGATCGGCGATCTTCAGACTCTTCGGATACACGGTGTTGTCGGTCCTCGGATATGAGATGAATCCGCGCATATAGAGATCCTCTGCCCGGTTCATGGCATATGACGCCGAGATGCCCAGTCTGCTCGCTCCGACGATCAGTGCCGTCGTATCCAGAGGAGCCGGCGCACGATCGATCTTATGACCGGTGATGACGTCGGTGACTTTGACCGGGGCCTTCGTTGCTTCATATGCGGCCTTCGCCTCGGACGGATCGGTGAACCTTCCGTGGACATGGCGTGCCTCCACACCGATGCCGGCCTTCTCCGTTGCGAGGGAAAGCATCCAGTACTTCGTCGGGACGAAGGCTTCGATCTCCCGCTCGCGGTCGACGATCATAGCGAGTGTCGGACTCTGCACTCTGCCGACGGAAAGAATACTGTCAGCCCCGCGGTGGGCGGTTATCGAGAGGAAACGGGTAAGTGACGCCCCCCAGACAAGGTCGATGATCTGACGTGATTCGCCGGCTGATGCCAGATTGAAATCCAGATTTGCCGCCTCCTGGATCGATTTAACGATCTCATCCCGGGTGATCGCTGAGAATCGCGCCCGGTCGATCGGAACTTTGGCGTTTACTGCCCGGATGAGCTCGTATGCCTCCTTTCCGATGAGTTCTCCTTCGGTATCATAATCGGTCGCGATGGTCACGCGGGTCGCCTTTTTGGCAAACTTCTGCATCGCGGCGACGATCTTCTTCTCAGTCGGTTTTTTTATGATGTCGGCCTTGATCAGGGATCTTGGCGGATGTTCAGCACTCCGCCAGTTGTTGTATCCCTCCACAAAATCGACCTCGACCACATGACCGCGAAGACCCATCACCACAGTGTCATCGAAGACATAATGCGCCGCCGCACCGTCTCTGGTGACCTGGACCTTCGTTTTGCCTGCTAGAAATGCTGCGATCCTCTCGGCAACAATGTTCTTTTCGGCGATGATGAGATGCATGCTTACTCTCCAAGGATTTCAGCAATCATGGAATGGATCTCGCGGGGGTCGGATTTTCCTTTGGTTTCCTTCATGACCTGACCGACGATAAAGTTCAAGGCGCCTTTCTTACCGGCTTTGTGATCAAGGACCGGCTGGGGATTTTCAGCAAGGATCTTTTCAACGATCCCCCTAAAGCTTTCTCCCGATTCGCGGACAAGACCCAGACGGGCAACGATTGCAGCAGGAGACTCAGGCGAGCCGCCCTGATGCAGGGAATCGAGCCAGACGCGAAGCACCTCGACGCCGGCTTTATCGGTGATCGTTTTGTCACGGACGAGGATCATGAGTTCTTTGAACTGACCGGCGTGATCGGTCACCTTTGACAGCGGCATATCACGGTAATTGAGTTCGCCGATAAGAATGTCGGCGACCCAGGAAGCCGCGATCTGCGCACCGACCGAAGCTACGAGTTCGTAAAACTCGGCAAGGCGGAGATCTCCCGTGAGGGTCCGGGCATGATTGACGGCGATACCGTACTGGGACATGAACCGGTCACGGCGTGCATCCGGAAGCTCCGGCAAAGCGATCTTTTCCACCCAGTCAGAGACGCGGATGACCGGAAGATCGGGTTCCGGGAAGTACCGGTAGTCGGTCGCGGTCTCTTTTGAACGTGCAGAGGTGGTCGTGCCTTTTCCTTCCTGGAAATGACGGGTCTCGCGGGAGATCGTGCCGCCGCGGCGGATCAGATTTTTCTGTCTGGTGATCTCGAAGGTCAGCGCTTTTTCCACGCCTTTGTAGGAAGAGATGTTCTTGATCTCGACACGTTCATGTCCTTTGATGGAGATGTTCGCATCGACGCGGATACTTCCTTCCTTTTCCGGATCGAAGACATCGAGATACTCAAGCGTCGCCCGCAGTTTGTTTAAGAGACGGCGTGCCTCTTTCGGCGAGGAAAGTTCAGGTTCGGTGACCATTTCAATCAGCGGAATGCCGGAACGGTTGTAATCGACGAGAGTGTAGTGGCCGCGTTCCTTGTTCCCCATATGGACAAGTCTGCCCGGATCCTCTTCGACATGGATCCGCGTTAAGTTGACGACCTTCGGATTTCCGGCATCGTCTTCGATCTCGATGTAGCCGCCGAGAGCGAGCGGATTATCGCCCATGGTGATCTGATATGCTTTCACCAGATCGGGATAGAAGTAGTTCTTTCTGCAGAACTCTCCCTCTTCAGGGATACGGCAGTTGAGCGCCTTGGCAACTTTCAAAGCATACTCGATCGCCTTTTTGTTCAGGACAGGCAGGGCGCCCGGCAAACCCAGACATACCGGACATACGTGGGTGTTCGGGGCGTCGGCCCTGAAGTCGGCGGAACATCCGCAGAAGAGTTTTGACGCAGTATCAAGCTGACAGTGCACCTCAAGACCGATGATTACGGTGAAATCCTCATCCGCCATTTAAACCGCCTCCTCAAAAGCAAGCGCCGCATTCAGAATGGTCTCCTCGCCGAACATTTTACCCATGAGCTGGAGGCCGACCGGCATTCCGCGGGCAGTTCCGCAGGGAACGGATATCGCAGGTATGCCGGCGATGTTCACCGGAACGGTAAGTATATCGGCCTGATACATCTGCAGGGGATCAGCTGTGAGCTCTCCGATCTTCGGCGCGATGTTGGGCATCGTCGGGCCGGCGAGCATGTCGCAGGTCTGCAGAGCCGATGCGAAGTCCTTTGCGATCAGCTGTTTTGCGTGCTGGGCCTTGACATAGTATTTGCCGTAGTAGCCGGCGGAAAGCGCAAACGTTCCAAGAAGGATCCTGCGTCTGACCTCGTCGCCGAAGCCTGCCTCGCGGACTTTGGTATAGGCATCATGCCAAGGGAGATTCATCTCAGGCTCCGGACCGAATCTGACGCCGTCAAATCTGCCGAGGTTTGAACTGGCTTCACAGGTGCAGGTCACATAATACGCGGGAAGGGCATACTTCATCGAAGGAAGCGATACCTCAGTGATCGTTGCTCCGAGTTCTTCGAGCTTGCCGATCGCTTTTCTGACCTGTGCTGCGACACCGGCATCAACGCCTTCGCCGAAGTACTCTTTTGGAATACCGATCACTTTTCCGCTGATCTCGGGATTGACGTTGCCGTCATAGGGTTTATTGACCGAAGTCGAGTCCTTTGGATCATGGCCGGCGATCACGGAGAAGAGTTTTGCCGCATCACGGACATTGGACGCCATCGGGCCGATCTGTTCGAATGAGTTGGCATAGGCGATCAGACCAAACCGGCTCACTCTGCCGTAGGACGGTTTCAGACCGACGACCCCGCACCATGCGGCCGGGCAGCGGACAGATCCTCCGGTGTCGCTTCCAAGAGCCATCGAAACAAGACCTCCCGCGATCGCGGCCGCCGAACCGCCGGAACTTCCGCCGGTCACGCGGGTCACGTCACGCGGGTTCAATGTCGGACCAAAGGAACTGTTTTCCGTTGTTGACCCCATACCGAACTCATCCATATTGGTTTTGCCGGCGATCGATGCACCAGCCGCTTTCAGAAGAGTGACAGTGTGTGCATCGTACGGAGGTATGTAGCCCTTGAGTATTTTTGACGCACAGGTCGTCTCGATATCTTTTGTTGAGATATTGTCTTTTATTGAAACACGGATCCCGGCCAGGATCCCCGATCCGCTTCCCTGGATCTCGTCCGTGCTGAGATAGGCATTATAGATATCGTTCATCTCAGATCACCTTTGGCGCGCGAACATACCCGTCTTCGGGGTTGTGCGAGTTTCGTAAAGCATCGTCCTGGGAGATCGACGGCCTGACTTCATCCTCACGGAAGATATTCACTAGAGGGCGCATCAGCGGATCTGTTGCTTCAAGGGTGTCGAGGATGTCAAAATATTCGAGGATCGCATTGAACTGCTCGGTGAATTTACCGAGTTCCGGGGAGGAAATGCCGATGTCTGCCAGTTCGGCAATGTGGAGTACGTCGTTTTCATTTACCATGAGTGAGTGTCCTTTCGAGAATTAGTATATTTTTGGTGAGCGCTTAAGGGATTATAAGTGTTGCCACTCAGGCATAGGAAATAGCAGGGATACCCGGAGTTCGGCCGCACATGAGGCCGGCAAAAATACAAAAGCGCATGTGATGATAGTATTGTGCGGTTTTGCCGGCACTCAAAAAAACAGGTCTGCAGACACAGAATATAGAGGAACTGGAAAATTGTTCTGCAGCAGCGGCGATCTCATCACCGGCGGTGCAGAAAAACTGCAGGGAAAGAGAGAAAAGATACGGCAGAAGGCTCGGAAAAATCCCGGCGTCAAAAGAAAAAAATATTGGGGGGTTGGGTTATATGCTTCTGAAGAACACGTTGGTGTTCATTGTCTTTGCGCCGAAGAACTTTTTACAGAATGCCGAGGCGACCGAGGGTGCATATTCTTTGCAGCTGAAGATATCGATATACGCTGCATTGGTGTCGTTGGCGAAGTGAGCAGAGAGGAGAGAGGTCTCGATGAGCTGGGTCATTGAATACCCGGCGACTCTGTCGTTTGGACCGAAGTGGATGATCTGCGGTTCGCCGAAGCGTTTCATGTCGATCAGGTCGGCAAGTTCCAGTACGAACTGGTGGATCTTGTCTGCGTCACGAATTGTTGCCGGGTCACACTCTTTCAGGTCGATAGAGGTGCAAAGACCCCAGCAGTCTTCTTTCTTATACTCTGCAATGACCTCTGCGTCGGTCAGGTGATTTGCTGTCATCTGTTTCATAGATAAAGTCCTTCCATCGTGGCGTGTCTGCAGCCCCGCGGGGCCGCATCCCGCCTCAGACAGACTTCTGCCTGGGGCTTCATCTATGAGGTTTAGCACCGGATTTTTCCATTGCTGGAACCCGGCTTATTTACTCCCTACAGCACACGTTGGATAATAATAGGTCAGCATTTCAGCATTTAAATCTTTCCCTCGAAAAAGTCCGCGCAAAATTGCCCGATTCGCCATCTGCTGACGTATTTTTGTTATTTTCGCCATCTGCGGCCCATTTTCGCACAAAATCAAAATCAGGACGATTATAAGCCACAGAATCAAAATCGGCACGATTAAACGCAAATAAATAATCTACGCCGTTTCAGGCGGTGCGCCCTAAAAAACAGGGTGAAAAAACAGATCGGGAAGGGTCTGGAACTGGAGGTTTTCCAACCTGCAGGAACGATAAAAAAAAGGGGCGGAGATGAGAGTGGACCGCAGGCATCAGGTGATCTTATTCAGGATCTGGATTACCGTTCGGTGAACAGAGGGAGCTTTTTGCTCCGCGACCGTATCACGCAGATTTTCCAGGATCCTTTGAAGCGGTTCTTTGACAGCAGGCTCATACTCGTTCAGATGGGAGAAGACGGAAAGCAGCCCGGTCGTCATGTACTCGTTGAGGGGAGCAAGACGCAGGAGGGCACTTTCCAGAAACGCACGGCCTTCTTCTGTTTCAAGCGAGATTTTTCTATTCTGGGCAAACCGCAGATAAAGTGAACGTGCAAATCCTGTCTGCTCGGGATCGAAGGCTTCTGACGACTCGATTATTTTCAGATAGCGAACCGTATCAGGCGAGCTGGTGCCGGAAACTGCCGAGATGAAGTTTTCAAACGGGATCGGATGCATCTTTGAACGCTCAAGTTCGGCATTCAGCATCTCCATACGGTCCGGGGCGCTGCTCGAAAGATACAGGGACAACGCGGTCATCCGGTCAGTTGAACAGACCGCGTTTTCATATCTCTCTTTGAGCATTGAGTGGATCTCCTGAGTATCCAGCGCTGCAAGCAGCGTAAGGATCAGGTTTTTCACACTCCGGGTCTTGAAAATCCTGGCAAGGTTCGCCGGTGAGACGGCCGTTTCCGGAGGGGAGGAGTATGCGCAAAGAAGAGCGTGCAGCCTTTCCGTCCGGGATCGGGCAACTGCCGACATGAACCGCCGTTTTGCCTGGTAGAGTTTTGTGTAAGAGCAGGCGAACTCAGGATCGCTCACCGATTCAAACAGCGTCAGGGGCAACGCTCCGACACGTTCCATCACTGCAGAATCGGAAAGGACCCGGATATACTCATCCACGAGACGCGGCGAGGGCTCGCTGTTTTCATCACGGCAGAGCCGGACCATCTCCCGCTCGAAAAGCGTGCAGTGGATCAAAAACGAGATCACGACATCCGTATCATATCTGAGCTGCATATAGAGTTCGTCATCGGATGCGGAGGTCTCCATCTTCAGATAGGCGGCATGATCCAGATTCCAGACGGCAAATGAAAATGCTCCGGTGCACGGGACCTGAAAAGTCAGCCGCTCCGAGTCGATTTTTTTCAGGAATTCGCAAACGACCTCGCCTTTATCATTGATGAGCCTGCCGGTGAACGGAAAGATCCAGGGATTGTTGCCGGCAGGGATCTTCTGCGAGACAAAGATCTCGGCGGCATCGTTTCCGGGATCATAGCGGGCAAAAGCCGAAACTACCGGATATCCGGTCTGTTTGAGCCATCTGTCCGCCATGAAGGAGAAGTCGGTCCTGCCGACATCTTCCATGGCATGCAGCCAGTCGCGGGGAGACGCGTTTTTCCCGGAAAACCGTTTATGATACAGATCAAGAGCCCAGGCAAAAGCCCTTTTCCCCAGCATCGTCTCGATCATCCGGGTGAATTCGGGAGCTTTTACATACGTGACCGAGGTGATGAGATCGTTTGGATCATTAAAGCCCGAAGGTTCTATTGGCATGGCGACCAAACCGGTGTCCAGGGAAAACGTCCCGGTCCCGGGAGTGTACATCTGCATGATGTTTTGGAGTCTGACATACTCTCTTCCAAAAAGGAAGGCGAGATACTCATCCTCCATCATTACCGTAACTGCTTCATTGAGCCAGATCGAGAACGGCGTGTCCCCGGTGACGCTCGACCCGTTGAGATTATGATAGAACTCATGCTGCTTCACTCCTATCAGATACTCAAATGAAGGGTCCGTGATCTCCGGATCCGGCATGATCCGGCTGGCGATGATCGTGGTATTGCCGGTGTTTTCCATGCCGCCGAAGTCGGAGTTGTGCATCGCGATCTCGCGGTATACTTCGTAGGGATACTGATAACCGCAGACCAGATTTTTCATAAGTGAGGCGATCTGCCGGCGGACCGGTTCGACCGCTTCTTCGAGTTCGTCCGGCTCTGCGCCGCGGGCCAGGGCGTCACAGATTTTACAGAGCCGGTATATCTCGTTTCGCAGATCGATCGATTCATACCGTTCGGGGCCGGTGTAGAGGTAGGTCCAGAGAATGCAGTCGGCCATGATGTCCAGCGCCGTTTTGGCAGATGCGGGATCCGAGCCTTTGGGTCCGAGAAGTTCAAGTCTGACGTTTTTGCCCCCGGGATAGAGGAAGTCACGCGAGAAGGTGTCCCATGTCCCGACGCCGAGGAAGAAGAGGTACGGCGGCATGGGTTCGTTGTTCTGATAGGTGATGGTGTCGCGGAGTTCGTCATACCTCATCCGTTCGCGGATGACGTTTCCGTTCGAGATGAGATTGGTGTATCGTGAATCCGCAATGATGGTCGTGGTCCATGTGCATTTGGCACGCATATCATCGATGCAGGGAACGATCCGCTGAAAACCCCACTGCTGGCACTGGGTGATCATGGTCCGGGGGAGACCGGGCGGGGTGACATCGAAGTAGATCCCTTCAAGGATGTGCGAGGTCGGGCGGCAGGTGGTATTGGTCACGATCTTGAATTCGGTTCCTTTGGATAAGGGGCGCTGAAGGGTGACGGTGATGAGGTCGTTTTCATACGTATACTGGACTGGACGCGTGTTCTGCCGGATGCTTTCCACTTCAAGATTCTTGGCATTGAGTATGAGTTCGCTGAGTTTGTCAGTACGAACGGTAAAAGTCGTTTCTGCAGAGACGCTGACGCGTTCTTCGGTTATATCGAATGCGGCGGTGATGTGATCGACACGGACGGGCGGTTCGGGAAATTCTGCCGGATGATATCGGTAAGTATCTGTCATATTCTGCTGTTATGTCAGTTGGGTGTCATATCAGATAAAATCCAACGCCAAACCGGCCCTGGGACGGATCAGACCACGAGGCGGGAATGATTCTCTGTCCGGCCGGCAGATGATTTAAAATACTATCGGGTTTGAATATCTCACACGAACACCCGAAGTGACTCTATGGACCTCAAAAAACTGCTATTCCTGATCGTGCTGCTTTTCTCTCTTGTTATCGCAGCCGGATGTATTACATCGACCCCTGTTTCGCCGCCGGACAACCCCGACATGACCCTTGTTTCTTCTTTCGAAGCGGGAGACCGGTATCTCGCCGGCAACTACACCGTGATCCTTCTGGAAGGATCCTATCGGGAGATGGGGCGGCAGTACGGAGGTCTAATGAAAACCGAGCTTCTCGCCGAGTATGCAATGCTCACGAGCGCCCTCGAAAGCCGCGGGTATTCTATTGAGTGTCTCCGCAGTTATGCGGCACCCGGCACGCAGTATCAGCCTGAGCGGATGAAGGAAATCAATCGCGGGATGGCAGAGACGACCGGACTCACCGAAGAGGATATCGCGATCCTCTACTATGGTCCGGCCCTCTATCTCTCCATGCCGGCCGGCTGTTCCTATCTCGCCGTCTGGGGTGATTACACAACAGACGGTTCGGTCGTCATTTCGCGGAACTGGGATCTGCCCGATTTCGTGGAGCCGTTCAATCCGTATTATGTGCTTGCCGTGTACCGGCCGACGGACGGCAGCAACGGTGTTGCGACCTTCGGCCCTGCTGGCTCCCGCCCCGAGACGCTGATGAACAGCGCCGGGCTCTTTATCGCGGATGACAACTCGGGTCTCGATCCTGTGGGCCAGGATGACCGCCCTGATCTGATCTCGGAGTTCTTCCGGCTGATGCTCGATTACTCGGATCTTGCCGGTCTGAGAACCGGTGTTTTGACGACACGTCCAAATATTGCCTGGATCGTTGATATCGCCGGTCCTGAGGGGGCATATGTCTTAGAGGCGGAGCTTGCCGAGACGAAGGTGCGGACCGGGGACGGGGTCGTTGCCGCGGCGAATCATTTCGCGGATCCGAGCTGGGATCTGAGGACCCCGCCGGCAGAAAACTCGATCAGCAGATATACGAATCTGCTGAGCCAGGCGGCGGCGGCGAAGGGGACGATCGATGCCGCGAAAATGATGCAGATCCGTGATGTGCTGTTAACGGACGGCGGTGCGACCTACCGTCACTCGATCCTTGAAGGACATCTCTACTCATCGAACCACCAAGTGGTGTTCGTTCCGGCGAACCAGACCCTGTGGATGAAAGTGATCGATCTGGACTGGCAGAAGGTGGAGCTTGCTCCGCTGTTTGCGATGTGAGAGATCTCCTCATTCTTTTTTTTGAATCGGATGTGTGCGGTGTTATCTCAACCGAAAAAAGCTGACGTAATTATAAGACGTACTTCGATTTCGTGTAAGGCATTCATTTTGACACAAGAGAAAAAACCAACCGCGAATAAGCCCATTTGGGCTTATTCGCGGTTAATATTCTCTTTTGTCCACACCCAGTCATCCTCTTCCCGAATTGGATCCGCATCACCACCTACTATTGGGGTTATAAAATATCCGTCCAAACGAAAGTGTCATTTTAGTTTGGACGGGTTTTTATGCCCCCGCCGTTATCTTCTCCACCAGCCCCTTTGCCCGCTCCTCATCCATCATAAACGACACGACCTCATTTGTATCCGCAAAATACAGACACACGCCAGGATCCTTCCCGAACAGACGTTTCGCCCACAGAAAATACACCGGCCGTCTGCATACTGGACAAGCCGGTCGATCACCCCGTTCATCAGGAACCCCTTCTAACGAAAACGCGACCGTCTGATCAGAAAGACTCTGCCGCACATCCTCCATGATCGGCGACGCATACTTTGCCGCTCCCAGGTTCTGGGCCTTGGATCGGCATCTCGAGTTAGGAGATCTGGAAAAAACATCTGGCATTTCATTCGGGATTTTGACAGATCTTGAATTTATCTCTATTTTTTGCGGCAGAGTGGATGTATAATTAATTCACGCGCTGAAGGGACGGGTTCCCCGCGGCTCTCCGATCGAGATAAAAAACCTAACTTGCCTTGCACTAGTATCTTACGCTGTTTCCCTATTTTCTCAGCGCTTTTATATGTTTCCGTTACCCATATTCTGCTAATGATGCTGAGCGATCCCTTGACCCCCTGCGGGAGGGTGTGTATCAGAGAGCTGGATAATCCGGGGTGCAGGATATGACTGAGGAAAAGAATGCAATTAAGATTTTTCAGGATAGGAAGATACGTTCGGTTTGGAATCCGGAGGAAGAACAGTGGTATTTTTCGATCGTGGATGTCATTGCGGTTTTAACGGAAAGTGTGAATCCGAATAATTACTGGAAGGTCCTCAAATCCCGGCTTATTAAGGAAGGTAATCAGTCGGTTACAAATTGTAACCAACTGAAAATGGCGTCTCCAAAGGACGGGAAATACTACAAAACGGATGTTTTGAATACCAAGCAGCTTTTCCGTCTTGTCCAGTCTATTCCCTCTCCAAAGGCAGAGCCTTTCAAGGTGTGGCTTGCCGAGGTCGGCTATGACAGAGTTTTGGAGATCGAGGATCCGGAACGCGCCCAGGAACGGATGAAGGATCTGTATGAACAGAAGGGGTATTCGAAAGACTGGATCGATAAACGCCTTCGGGGAATTGCGATCCGTCAGAATCTTACCGATGAGTGGAAGGAAAGAGGTATTTCTTCAGAAAAGGATTTTGCTATCCTGACTGCTGAGATTTCCAATGCTGCATTTGGTATGACGCCTTCTGAGTATAAGGTGTTTAAAGGTCTTGCCAAGAAGAACGAAAATCTCCGTGACCATATGACTGATCTGGAACTGATTTTTACGATGCTTGGCGAGCGGGTGACGACGGAGATTTCGGAGACGGAAAAACCGTCCGGTCTTCCTGCGAATAAAAAAGTTGCCAGACGCGGGGGAAATGTTGCCGGTGTTGCCCGAAGAGAGACGGAGAAGGAACTTGGTCACTCTGTTTCTTCGCCGGAAAATTATCTGAATGAAAAACCAAAGAAGCGGTTGAAGGATATGGATGAGTAATGTGAGATCCAGAGACTGGTTAGTTAGTGGAAACTGTTGAATGCTCGATTAATCGGATCTTTCTTTTTTGAAAAACACCTGAATGAGTAAAGTGCGAAACGTGTGGTTGTCCAATTACTAATTTGACAGATATTAGTAATAGATTAGTAATTGGGAGGGGTGCAACCCGCCCAGCTTTCCCAAATCTTCCCCTCCACCAGCCCCTTTGCCCGCTCCTCATCCATCATAAACGACACGACCTCATTTGTATCCGCAAAATACAGACACACGCCAGGATCCTTCCCGAACAGACGTTTTGCCCACAGGAAATACACCGCGAGCTGCATCTCATATCTCTCCAGCTCCTTCTTAGCGGGCCTCCCGGTTTTATAATCGATGATCATCCAGCTCCCGTCCTCATACTGCACGAGCCGGTCGATCACCCCGTTCAGCAAAGTCCCCTCAAAAGAATACGACACCTCCTGCTCGCAGATGCTTTTTGCCGCGTTCTGCATAATGGGTGAAGCAAGAAACGCCGCATACTTCGCCGAAAACTCATCCGCCGCCGCGGGCGGCAGTCCGTAGCGTTTTGCCGCCGCATCTGCCGGCTTTCCCTCAAACACCTCATGGAGGGCCGTTCCCCGAATCATCGCGGCCTCTTCCGCCGCCGACGGGGCAGACCTTCGTTTGGCCGCCGTCATGCTTTGCAAAGCCTCCTCCTCTTTCTCCGGCATCGGGGTGTCCGTCCAGCCGTCCGGGACCTCCGGCCTGATTCGGCAAATGTCCCCCGGCTCCGTGACAACATCGGTGATAAGCTCTGGAAGATACGGGCAGCCGCCGATCCCCGCATCATACATCTCCAGAAACGAATTCGTCTCCGGACCATTCTTCCCGTCTGTTCCGCAGATCACCAGATGATCCCGTGCCCGCGTCATCGCGACATAAAACAGCCGTTTCCGCTCCGCAAGCAGCTTTGCCTTTGCTTTTGGCGTAAGACACTCCTTCACAAACGTTTTTCCGGATCGCTCTCCCAAAAGCTTCAGCGAGATCCCGGCACCCAGCTTCCCGTCGAACATAAGATCCGGGACCCGCAGATCATTCTGATTCCCCGCGAAACAGAGAACGACAACCGGAAACTCCAGCCCCTTTGCGGAATGCACCGTCAGGATCTTCACGCGGTCATCCTCCCCGCCCGCGACAATTCCCTCCCGCTCATCGAATCCCTCCTCCATACAGGTATCCAGTATCCCCAGATACTCATAAACCGAAAACGGCCGGTTCGCGGAGCGTGAACGGGCGATCGCGACCAGCTTCTCCAGATTCGCCGCTGCTTCGCGGCCGAAAGGGAGCCCCCCGTACACCGAAAGGATCCCCGACTCAGCGATCACCCGACGAAGGAACAAAACCAGCGGCTCGTGACGGATCTCCTCATGCCAGCGGGCGAGAGTCTCGACAGCGCGGCAGATCTTCCCATCCGGATCAGAGGCCGCAGAGCTTTTCAGCCGGGTCATCAGACCCTTGCGGGAACCGGCTGCCGCCCGGCAAAGTTCAGCATCCGAGATCCCGAACCAGGGCGACCTGAGCACCCCGTAAAGAGGGACATCCTCTTCCGGATACACGATCGCCTTCAGCAGATTCGTAAAATCGAACACCTCCTGCTTTGCATAGAAATTGCGTCCCTTCTCCTCGGTATAAGGAACACCGTAAAGATCCAGAGCATGCCGGAGTTTATCCAGATGGGTGTGCGCCTCGATCAGGATCGCCGTATCCCCAAACCTCGCCGGCCGCGGCGTGCCGTCCTTTTCATAAACGGTGAGCCGCTCTTTTGCTATGGAATCAGCGATCCAGGACGCGAGAAGTTTCGCCTCGCGGATCATCATCTCTGCCTTATTCCCCTCACCCCGCGGCCTGATAAGAGTCACCGACCCGCGCTGGCCTTCTCTGCATGCCGCGAGCTTTCCGTATCCTGCCTCCCAGATCTCCTTTGGATCCGCAAACACGGTTGAAAACACATGATTCACCAGCCCGATGATCTCAGGAACGGTCCGGAAACTCGTGTCCAGCTCCACCGGTTCGTGCGCGAACATCGTCTGGAATGCGTTGAACCCCGAGACATCCGCCCCTCTGAAAAGGTAGATCGACTGCTTTGCGTCGCCGACGATAAACAGCCGGTTGGTCTCCTTCGGGTCCCCGCAGAGGATCCGGATGATCTCTGTTTGGGCCGGATCGTTATCCTGGACCTCGTCGATGAGGATGTACCGGTATCTCGCATTGAGCGTTCTCTGGATCTCCCCGTTTCTGATGAGGTCACGGGTCTTTCTGATCAGATCATCAAAATCGAGAACACCCCTGTGCTCCTTTTCCGCTCTGATCTGTTCGTGGATCGCCCGGGTGATCCTTCCAAGAGCGGCCAGGACCAGAAGAACGCGTTTTGTACTCCGGCCCCCGTGTGCCGGCAGTGTCGGAAGCGTGAGAAGGATCTTCTGCACGGCAAAGAAGTGATCGAGAAGATCTGCTGAAAGCGGCTTCTCCCCCTTCGGAGCGATCGGTTTTGCCAGCTCTGCGAAACACTTGTCAAGATCGCGGGGCTCTGACTTTCGAAGCGCCGCCTTACGCTCCCCGAGTTTGTACATGTTCGTGTTCTTCGCGTAGCCTGCCGCTTCTATCTCCAAAATAAGGGCGGCAATTTTTTGATCCGTGCATATCCAGTCCCGAAGAGCTGAGAGGACCTCCTGCTTTGTCCCGGTCTTCAAAAGCCCGGCAAACGTTTGAAATCCGTTGTTCGCGAAAAAGGCAGGATTATCGATATTTTCGAGATATGCATCCTGCCAGACTGACAGGACACCGGCAGGATCCATTTCCAGTCCGGAAAACCAGTCTCTGCACTCATCCCATTTCGGCAGAAGGATCCGGATGTATTTGGTGATGGCCGATCCATGCAGATAGTTGAACAGAAGCACCACGTCCGGGAATAATTCATGCGGAGGGCGTTCGAGCATCTCACGGATCGTTCCGGTCACCAGTTCGTGGGTGTCGAGTTCGTCCATTACGGCAAAACCCGCATCGAGTCCTGCCTCGTAGGCGAACTCTTTGAGAAGAGAAAGGCAGAATCCGTGGAACGTGCTGATATTACATCGGGAAAAGTTCTCCCAGACATCCTGAAGGGACAAATCGTCACGAAGCGCCTTACCGATCTTCGTGCGCATCTCGGCAGCGGCCTTGTCGGTGAAGGTCAAAGCAAGGATCTCGCCGGCCCCGGTTTTCTCGGTTTCACGCCGGTATTTGAGCGAAGCAAGGTATCTCTGGATCAAAAGAAAGGTTTTTCCAGTCCCGGCGCCTGCGGTAACGCAGATGCTTTCTTCCATCACGAGCGCCAGTTTCTGGGCCTCGGTCAGTTCCGGGGTCATGCCTTCTCCTCCCTGAACGCAGCGAACCGGCAGACACGTTTGTAAGGGCAGTATTCATCCGGACATTCATCAGCAGAACTCGGGGCGCACTGCCCGTTTTTCATCTGTTCGCGGATCTCCCGGCAGGTTTCGAATGCCAGATCACGGATCTCCTCTGCGTCCGCCTGTTTTTTCCCAATAAAATACGGGTTTTTATCAGCCGCATCATCGTCCGATAGGTAAAGATATGTGCCGGGTTTTGCCGGGGATCCGGTTTCCTGAGAGACGGCCTCGGTGTAGAGCGGGATCTGGAGGGCTTTTCCCTCGACCAGTTCCTTATGGGTCTTCACCTTTCCGGTCTTGTAGTCGACGACCATGAACTCCCGGGTCCGTTCGTTGATCATCACCCGGTCCACGCGGCCGGAGACGGTGAACTGTTCATTGATGATCTTGGCAGTAACGGTTCGTTCGAGCCACTCGTCCAAGGTCCGGTATCCTTCATTATAGAATCCTATCTCGAGTCCGATGATCTTTTCAATGCTGCTTTCCAGATCCCCTTCACCCAGATAGCCGTTCTGCATCGCCAGCCATGAGGGGGTTTTGATGTTTCGTTCATCGAACTCGGCCTTCACGATCTCTTTGAGGAAAGATACGGCACTTTCCCGGTTTTCTTCGGTCAGGGGCCGTTTGAATTCACGGAAGAACCGTTCCATTGCTTTGTGCATGACGGTCCCGACGATGATCCGTTCAGCACTGAAATCGGCAGGGTTTTCCAAGTGCAGGTGGTCGGTGAGGTACCATTTGAAGGGGCATTCCCGGTATCGTTCGAGGACGGTCGGGGCGAACTCGGTCTTTTCCGTGTAGACCGCGTCGAACGTTTCGGCGAGTTCGTCGGCCGAGAAGTTCGCATCGTAGATGCCGGGTTCCCCGGTCCGGTCCACGGTCTCTATCCCGATGATCTCTGCCGCGGTTTTCAGCGAGGGGATGCCGAAAAGGGCTGCACATTCTCCGCCTCTGCCGGCGGCAAGGAGCTCGCCGGCCCTCGTCTGGTTGCCGGTCAGTGAATGGGAAAGGAACTCCCGGCTTTTTTGGATCGGGTCGGCGAGTCTGGTGAGGTAAGGCGAGGGGGTGAGATTTTTGCTGCCGTCTGACGCCGCACAGGAGAGGAAGAGCTGTTTTTCGGCGGTGCAGACGGCGGAATGGAAGTAGTACCTGCTCGCATCGAAAAGGTTCTGAATCCGGTCGGGTTGGATGCGGGCGGTTTCCTGAGCATTCAGGAGAGGGATGGAGGCCTCGATCCTCGGGAGCAGGTCGGATGAGAGGCCGGTGATGAAGACGTAAGGGATCTTCGTGCCGGCGACGGAGCGGAGGTCGCCTGCGAAGAAGGCGTTTTCAGATTCGGGATAGCTGATCCTGGTGGTTTTTTCACAGAACCGGCAAAGGATGGCGTAGAATTCCCTGATCGAGTACCGCCGGTCCGCAAGGGATGACTGCCCGAGTTTGCCCAGAAGACGCAAAAATGCGTGACGGGCGGCTTCGTCCTGCGGTTTCATAGGAAGGACGGTCCATCCAAGGTCGGCGAGGTCGGTTTTGAGAGCGGCGCAGTGATCGGCGAGGGGGGCGTTTCTGACGAGGTTTTTGTCCAGACGGGTGATGAGCTGATCGAGATCGTTCTGGAATCCGGCGTCATACTCTTTTTCGATTTCGTTTCGGCGGGAGGGTGCGAGCCGGGCGGCGAGGATCCGCCAGGCAGCTCTGCCTTTTTCGGTTTTGGTGATGATGCCGGCTTTTTCGAGTCTGCCTGCGGTGAGCCGGTCTTTTTTTCGGGAGAAGCAGGGGCTTTCTATGATGATCTTGAGGTCGTCGATCCTGCAGTCGAAGGCGGCTGCGGCAAGCCAGGCAAGGGCGCTTCGCACAGGCGGGAGGTTTTCGATCGGGATGTCTTCGCCGGCGGTGAACCGGAGGGTATGCCTTGTCCCATCCAAAAGGAAGCTGAAGTCGGGGACGAGTTCGTCGAGGAGAGGGAGGGCCATGGGTAGGGAGGGGGTGAGGAGAGCGATCTCTTTTGGGCTGACGCCGGATTCGATGAGTGAGGCGATCGCGTCGAGTGCTGAGGAAAGCTCGGTGACGGCGTCGCAGTACTGGGAGACTTCGCTGCAGACGGGGGGGAGGGAGGCGAGTTCGCCGGATTCCGGCGGCAGGGTGGTTATTTTACCGGGAAGAGAGCTGAGCAGGTCGCCTGCAAGGGGTGTTGGTTTGTAGAGTTTATAACAGAGGACGGTGCTTATGTCCATTTCTCCGGCGATCCCGGCGGCCCTTTCGATCGCGAGGATGGAGTCGCAGCAGTCGTTTTCTGTGCAGAACTGTTCATACCGCCGGAATATTTCCCGGATGCTGTTGAATTTTTCTTCACCGGCAGGGAGGATGAGTTTGTTGGTTTTGAGGGTGATGAAGAGGTTGACGAGGTTTTCGGTCTGGGTGTCGGCGATGCGTTTTTTTCCCCAGACGTCTGCACCGATGCGGGCGAAGAGGAGGTGCTGTTCTTCGGGGTCGATGATCCGTGCGGCAGGAGAGAGGGTATGGAGGATGCTTTTTGCAAGGCCTTTGACGGTGGTGATGTGATCGGGGAGGATCGGGCCTTCCTGACGGAGTTTTTGCACTGCGGCGTTTGAAAGATCGGTATTTTCAAAAAGGAGCCAGGTCCCGAAGGGGTCGGTTTTGGAAAGAGAGGCGTATTCGGAGAGGACGTAAGAGAAGGTATCCATATGTGATTCCATTGGGTGTGGGAATTATTTAAGGTGCGGGTTGTCGACGAAGTCGACGACCTCAGCGGAGGCGGGCTGCTCCGAAGGAGCGGCCTCAGCCGAGCAAGTCGATAGACTTGCGACTGTGGTTTGTCCCAAAGGGGCAAACTCAGCGGAGCAAGTTTTCGAAGGAAACTTGCGACAGCGGGTTGTCCCGAAGCAGACGGCCTGCCGTCTTCTCACTTTCCATACAGAAGTCTGTTGACCCGTGCCTCACGCAGCTTCTCTTTATTTTTGAGGACGGAAAGATCCATCGTCCCTTCATGATACGACGAGAAAAGCAGATACAAAAAATCAACGGTCAGCTCCATGGACTCTTTTTTGAACCGCACTTCAACGGTGGTGTCCCCCACAAACCCCTTGATCGAAAACCAGTCGGGTTTCTCAAATTTACAGAATCCCCCGCCAAGGTTCTGGAGCTGCCCGATCTGCCCGAAATTCCCCAGATACGTGAAAAAATCTCTGGTGAGGGGAGCATCGAGGAGAAACTCCTTCATGAACGAGCCGTCGGCGCAGTATTTATGCTGTATTGATCTCTGGATCCGCATTTCTGGCGATCTCCCGGATTGAATCCGCAGCGACACGGCATTCTTCATCTGTTGTCAGACAGGAAAGACTCAGGCGAACGCACCCCTCTCCGCCGTCTATGGTTTTGTGCACCAGCGGAGCACAGTGAAGACCTGTCCGGGTGATCACATTGTATCCCCTGGCCAGCATGAATCCCACGTCATCGTTTGGGATATTGCGGATGTTGAAGGCGACGATCGGGACTTTGGGGGTTTCGTAGTAGACACTGATGTTATCCTCTTTTTTCAGCTCCCGGATGATGAAGGATGTCTGGCGTTCGGCTTTTTTCGCGATTTCTGCGATCCCTTGTTCTTTGATGAACCGAACACCCGCTGCGAGTGCCGCAAGGCCCGGGTAGTTCTGGGTCCCGGCTTCGAATCGTTCCGGCATCTCCGGAGGATGAAGGAGCGACTGGGAGTTTGTCCCGGTCCCGCCGTATCTGACGGGGGTGATCGTCTGAGGATCCCGCAGGTAAAATCCTCCGGTTCCCGGAATGCCGAGGAGTCCTTTATGCCCTGTGAAGACGAAGGCGTCGACCGGGAGGCGGGAGAGGTCGATCGGGATGTGGCCGGCGGTCTGTGCTCCGTCGACGATGAAATAGATGCCGCGGTCATGGAGGATCCCGCCGATCGCCTGTATGTCCTGTACGGAGCCAAGGACATTGCTGCCGTGGGTCATTACCATGAGCCGGGTGTCAGGCCGGAGAGCTGATTCGACCGATTCGGGGGTGACCATGCCGTTTTCGAAGGGAAGGATGCCAAGGTCGATACGGCCCGCCCGCTGATATTCGTGGAGGGGTCTTAGAACGGAGTTGTGGTCGAGTGCTGTTGTAAGGACATGAAAGTTCTGTTTTTGGGCGTTTTTCTGGCCGGCAATGAATCCGGAGATGAGGATGTTGAGTGAGTCGGTGGCGTTATGGGTGAATATTATGTTCTGTAGATCGTCGGCGCGAAAGAGGTCAGAGAGTTCACTGCGTGCCTGCATTACGTGGTCGTCGCCTTGTGTGCCGGTGGTCCTCCCGGATCCGAATACAGGGAGAGAGAGGGAGCGGGAGATGGCCTGGAGGATCCCGGGTGGTTTGGGCCAGCTGGTGGCAGCATTGTTTAGATAGATGAGGGGGTTTTGCACTGGGGACATGTTAATAATGATATCATACCCAGGTATGCATAATAGATTTGATTGGGGGGATCGGAGGGGAAGCTATTTTTGACCGGTCGGATCATGGCCGGCGGTATGCTGATTTTTTTTCTTGGCATCACGTTTTCTTTGGTGTTTTTGGTTTTCGGAAGAAGTATCCGGAATATATCTTTTGTTGGATTGTGAGTATTTATACTCCTGACCGCGCGATGCGATAATGCCTCCGATTTTTTCAAAAATTGGGTGGTCAGTGAGTGAGGAGGGGGTTTTACGATGCAAAAAAATGGGGTTAGGAGGGGGAGAAGGATGGGGAGATTCGGGAAGGAGTTGGTCGGGTGTGGACACATGAGAAAAGACCAAACGCGTTCGCAAACTTTCTGTTTGCTCTCCGACTCGCTTCGCTCGCTTGAATCGGCGCACTCGCAAACCTTCGGTTTGCTCTCCGCTTCGGGCTTTCAGCCCTCGCTTAAATCCCGCAAGCCTTTGGCTTGCTCCCAGAATCGGATTTGCTTTTCCTCACTTGAACTCGGCGGGTCTCTCGCAAGTTTCCTTCGAAAACTTGCTCGGCTGAGGTCGTCCGCTTTCAGCGTCCAACCCGCTCGACCCGCCAGTTCATCCCTCATCGGGAGCGTTCGGGCAAATCCTGTCGCCGCCCCAGCGGCTCCCAACTGTTATTTCTCTTCCGCGTTTTGTGATGATCAATGAAAGAACTATTTTCCTCATGAAGAATTATGCAATGACTATTTCTCTCACAGGAGGCGCTGGGGCGCCGACAGGATTTACCCGAACGCTCCCGATGAGAGATGAGCAAGACAGCGAAGCTGGATTGCGAAAGTGAGGAATAGCAAATCCGATTCTGGGAGCAAGCCGAAGGCTTGCGGGATTCGCGCCGATTCGCGGTTGGTTTTTTCTCTTGTGTCCACATCCAACCATTTCCTTTTCTAATATAATTCGCGGTGAAATGTCCCACGCTCACTCGCAAGTCTATCGACTTGGTCGCAAGGCAAAGCTTTGGTCGCAAGTTTCCTTCGAAAACTTGCTCGGCTAAGGTTGTCGACTACGTCTTCAACCCGCCTCAGCTAAGGTCGTCCGCTTTCAGCGTCCAAGCCACCCACAAAAAACCATGTGCAAAAAAGCCCCGTGACTATGCAAAAATCGATCAGTTTCCATTCGCAAATAGGTGTTTCGACTCCATTTTGACCTTTCGGCGATCATTTTTGATGGATTTTTGATGATGATTTTCGGTGGTCTAAATTGTAAATCGGCAGGATTGGGCGTATTTTGGTTTTCGTTCGTTCATAATATATAAATTGATAGGGAGGCGCCTGGAAAAAACGATACCCCGGGAAAAACTACCTACCTACTGCGTTACTAATTTATATAGTAGTAATTTTCATTTTTGTTTGTTTTTTTCTTTCTTTCTCTCTCTCTCTCTCTCTCTCTCTCTCTCTTCTGTACTGTACATAAAATAATAATAATACCTCTAGGCGCCCGAAAAAAAAGTGATTGATGAGAGATTTTTCTTCCGCCCTACCTACATACGTAGGTAGGTAGTTTCTCGGGGGGTATCGTTTTTTTCAGGCGCCTGGGCAATCCTTTATATAGTTTTGGGGTTTTGCCGGGTAAATCGGCAGGATTCGGCGTATTTTTTCTTTGGGGTATGGTTTTTTGCTGTCGGGAAAGGGGTGATTTTGATTGCCGGAGGGTCATTTTCCAATCGAAATGGTTATTTTCGAATGGAAGCAGGGTGATTTTGGGGTTCGGGCAGGTGGATTTCACCCCCCCCCTTCCCGGTATGTTTTTTTCTAATAGGAGTTACGCGGTGTTGTGATCTTGAACGAGATAAACTTACGTACATATGAGATGCATATCGATTTCGTGTACGGAATTAGTGTAGATACAAGAGAAAAACCAACCGCGAATCGGCGCGAACCGCAAAGCGTTGCTTTGCTCTCCGCTTCGGGCTTTCAGCCCTCGCTTAAATCCCGCAAGCCTTTGGCTTGCTCCCAGAATCGGATTTGCTTATCCTCACTCTCACAAGTCTCTCGCAAGGCAAAGCCTTGCTCGGCTAAGGCCTCCCCTGCGGGTCAGCCCGCCCTCGACTTGCTCGTCCCTTCATCGGGAGCGTTCGGGCAAATCCTGTCGCCGCCCCAGCGGCTCCCACTATTGATGAGCCGCTTGATCGTATGTGACGATTGTCAGTAAAATGGATATTGTTCAGATTAAGAATCGCTCAATGAATTTCTCTCTCACGGGAGGCGCCGGGGCGCCGACAGGATTTGCCCGAACGCTCCCGATGAAGGGACGAGCAAGACATCGAAGCTGGATTGCGAGAGTGAGGATCAGCAAATCCGATTCGCTTCGCCCGAAGGGCGGATTCAAGCGAGGGTCGAAGACCTGAAGCGGAGAGCAAAGCGAAGCTTTGCGGTTCGCGCCGATTCGCGGTTGGTTTTATCTAAGGTTTCCACACCCACTAAACTCCTTCTCGAATTAGATTGAGGCTAACACCGCGTAAGTCCTATTCTAATAGGAGTTACGCGGTGTGATCTTAACCGAACAATACTCACATACTAATGAGGTGTACTTCGATTTCGTGTATGGGAATATTGCGGGAGCATGAAAAAAACCAACCGCGAATCTCGCCAATTCAGGCGAGCAAGCGAGGGTCATAGACCCGAGTCGGTGAACAAACCGAAGGTTTGTGAGCGAAGCGGGTCGGAGAGCAAATCTCTGATTTGCGAATGGGTTTCTCCGATAGCATTTGTCCAAGGACCAAAGGCTCAAGAGTGGTTACGATTGTACTGGCTTATTCGTGGTTCTTTTTCTCATGCTTCCGCACCCAGCCATACCCTTCCTGAATCTTACACACACCTATCCAATCCTTCCTCCCCTGTCTCCCTTTTCGGGGATTGGTTGATTTTCGATAGTTTCGTGCGTGGGCGGATCAAAGACCCAAATCAGGGAACCAACCACACATTATAACGCATTGTAGATATTGGGACCGGCGATCACTGCGGTATTTCCAGAGTAGATAATATTCCCAGTACCTTGAGTGGTCACACTGCCCCCGCTGGCTTTGTAAATACCGCCGCCATACTTTGCAGAATTGGAATTGGCCCGTAACGTACCACTGACTACCAGTTCCCCATTATTTGCAACATATATTCCTCCGCCAAATCCATCTCCGTTTACGTTCAGGTTGTTCTCCACAATAAGGGTAGCATCTTTTTGAACGACCAAACTACCCTTCGACGTAACCATAATGAGTGGGGACGTAACACCATCAATATTACTTCCATTGAGCGTAAACGGAGCGCCTGCCTTTTTTTCAATAGTGACTTGAGTCACCCCATGATCACTGGCGTTACCTATCTGCAATAATGCATCATAGTACCCGGGAGCACGCACTATATTTCCACCTTCTTTGATGAGAATCTTAATATTTCCAGTACTAAGATCATGTATATTATCAGGAGACAACTCAATTGGCTGGTCTCCAACAATGATCGGATTCTCGTTGGAGAACTCCAAATCTTTATTGCTTACAGTAACTACATCATACCCCGGATCTCCGGGATTGAGGCCAGTATTGTAATAGGTATTATACCACTCATTGAACGAATCAGCAAACTCCGTCGTGGTATTATAACCATCAGTCCCAACCACATAATACCCGCCTCCCGCCGGCACAACCACGATAACCCCTCCTTCAACAGCCACCTTCCCGCTAAACACCAGCGCATTGACATACTCCGGAAAATGGCCGACAATATTGATAAACGTCACCGTCGAATTAAATTTATCCACCGTCACTCCTCCCGGACTTGGACTATACCAATGCCCGTTATCCGTATATACATCGTACGACTGAAGAAACGGCAGATCCGTTCCGGAAACAGGCGTTATCAAAGCGGAATCATTACTCGAATTCACATCGATCGTAAATCCCACCGACCGTTCATAGACCGGCGTATATGACCCCATGATCCCCATCACCGAGATCGTGACCAGCGTGATCATAACAACGGACAGAGCGAGAAGAAGAAACGTTCCTATCACCGGACTCACACCGCTGTCCGTTCTTTTATCCATGAATCAATGTGCACTCTCAGGGATAAATTAGTTTGTGTGAAAGATCCCCGCAGGTCAGACGAAAAGCACCGCATACAAAAGCACCGCAGCGCCGAACATCAGAAAATCCCCCGCCCGGCAAGAAAAAACCGGAACAAACGTCCCTCCCGAGACATACCCCCTTCGTGCCAGAATCGACGCCTGCACAGCAGACCTCCGCAGTGAAAGAACAAGCAGACCTGCGCCAAGCGAAGGGACCGCACGCAGAGAAAACCTCTGTCCCTTGATCTTCAGTGCAGACCGCATATGGATAAGATCCTCACGGACCGCATACAAAGCCTGGACCGACAGCTCCGCCGCCATCCCCAGATCAAAACCGAGCCGCTGACCAAAAAGCCAGACAAAAAAACTCATCAGCTCCCCAGGCAGAAGAGAAGCCGAAAACCAGAAAGCCAGCATCACCAGAACAAAGATCTTTGCCCCGTAGAACACATCCCCGCCGGTAAAAAACAAAACCAGCGAAGGAAACAGACCGGCAGCTATCGAAACCGGCAGCACCGTCCTCCAGGAATAGCGCGCAAATGTCGTCTTTGCGCCAAACGCCAGCCACCAGCAAAACACCGCCGCCGCTCCGAACAGATCCGTAAAACACAAAACCGAAAGAAGCACCAGGCTGATCAGCCTGAACCTGATATCACTCACGAACCAGTCCTCCGTCCTTTATCCTCCACTTTACCGCATTTCGCGGCGCAAACTCCGTCTCATGCGAAAAAACGACCGTGATCCCCCGGCGGTCCTCGATCAGCCCGGTAAGGACCCCCTTTGCTTCAGGATCCAGCGAAGCATACGGCTCATCAAGCACAAGAACATCCGGATCTCCGGCAAAAACACAGGCAAGCATCAGCCGTTTCAGCTCCCCCCGCGAAAGAGAAAACGGGTCCCGGCCGCCGGTCTTTGCATCCAGAAGGGAAAAAACCGGCTCTGTGCCCAAAACTCCCCACGAAGCCGCCTCCGCAGAAAGCGTAGCCCCCGTCACCTGATACTCGGGAAACTGCATCAGAAGAACCGGCGATGCGCAGCCATCCAATACCACCTTCCCCGAATTCGGACGCGACAACCCGGCAAGAGCCGAAGCGAGCGTTGATTTTCCCGACCCGATCCTGCCGGAGATCAGATGGGGGCCCGCCGAAAACACGGCATCGGCACTCAGAGAAAAACTTCCCGCCGCAAAACGGGCCGCATCCAAAACGATCCTCACAACCTCACCTCCGTCTCTGCCCGGAAAAGAAGCGTCCGGGAATGCGAACTCCAAAGCACATACGGGATCTTTTTTGAACAGACAAACAACAGGATCTCCTCCGCCGTCAAAGGATCCAGATGTGAATCCGGCTCATCCAGTACCAGAAGAACCGGATCATCCGCGATCGCGGCCGTGATCCCGACAAGCATCTTCTCGCCCCCGGAAAGGGTCCGGCACTCCCGATCCAGCAGATGCGAAATCCCCGCCTCCTCCGCGATTTTTTGGACCTTTCTATCGATCTCGTCGGCAGGCAGCCGGGCAAACCGGAGCGAAGAAGCGATCTCGTCATACACGATCCCAAACAGCAGATGGCGGTCGGGAAACTCGCTCACATACCCGGCATTCTGCAGACGCGGAGCAAGGCCGTCTATTTTCACGGATCCGCGGTCCGAGAGAAGAAGACCGGAACATATCTTGAGAAGCGTCGTCTTTCCGGCGCCGTTTCTGCCGAAAACCGCGGTGAGACCCTGCGGGATCACAAGCGAAGGGATATCCAGGACCCCGTGACGGAGATCCGTGATCTCAATCAAACACGGCCCTCCCACTTCTTCGAAGACGCAGCGTGACAAACTCTGCCGCCGCGATCTTCACGACATCGCCGGCGATAAACGGGATCACGCAGGTGATCAGCGCAGCCGGAAGCGAAGCTCCCGCAGAGATCATGAACCAGACGACGCCGCAGACATAGCAGACGAGCGTTCCAAGAACCATACCAAAGAGATCGGCGGCCAGGGTCTTCTTCGAAAAAAACAGACCGGCCGTAAACGCCATCAGAACAAAGCCGATGAGAAAACCCCCGGTCGGGCCAAGCAGGATCCCGATCCCGGAAGTCCCGTTGTGAAACAGCGGAAGACCAAGCGTGCCAAACATCACATACAAAGCAGCCGGGATGACGGCATACTTTTTCATCACCGATGCGGCCAGCAGAACAAACAGGGTCTGCAGAGTGAACGGAACGATAAACGGGACGGATATCCAGCCGCCGACCGTGATCAGGGCCACGAAAACCGCAGAATACATAATAAGCGCCGAACGCTTTTCGTTTCCGTACATTGTTAACCAATTATTTTATGTTGGTTAACAATAAAAAAGGATCAGATTAGGTAACAGTCGCCTGCTATCACGCGTTCGACCTCACCGTTGTCTTTATGGATAAGGAGGGCCCCGTGTTCATCCACATCGAGCGCTTCTCCCTCAAAGCTTTCGCGGATCGTGCGGACACGGACCCTGCGGTGCAGCGTGCGGGAAAGGCTTCTCCACTCGCGAAAGAGCGGCTCGGTCTCTCCTTTCAAAATCATCTGATACCGACGTTCGAACTCTTTCAGAAACACCGCGAAAAACTGCGTGCGGTTCACTTCATGACCAAGCTCGTCTGAAAGAGAGGTCACATACTGGGAAAGATTCGGCATGACTTTTTCGATGGAAACGTTCACGTCAACGCCGATCCCGACAAGACAGTATCTGATGATATCTTCGTCCGCAGAAAGCTCCAGCGTGGTCCCGGCGACTTTTTTATCTCCGATGAACACCTCATTTGGCCACTGGATCAGCGCCGAGAGCTCGAACTCATGACGGATCGCTCTGGCGAGCGAGACGGAGGCCGCGGTCATGATCAGGAAGGTCTGATCGACATGCAGTTTGGGCATTACAACGATCGTTGCCCAGATGCCGCCTTCCGGGGACATCCAGACGCGGTTCATCCTGCCAAGAGCGCCGGTCTGCTGCTCGGCGATCAGAACGGTTCCCGGCTGGACTTCATCGCCCACTTCATGCATCATCTGCCGTGCGAGAGCGTTCGTTGACGGGACCTCCCCGAAGTGGTGCATCTCCTGACCGATTACTTTGGTCTTGAGATGACGTTTCACCTCGTAGGGAAGGAGGAGCCAGGTACGTTTTCGCAGTGTGTATCCGGTTTTTGCGGAAGCATCGATGACATAGCCTACCTCACGCAGAAGATTGACATATTTCCAGACAGCGGTCCGGGATATGCCCAGGCGTTCACTGATGACGTTTCCGGGAACCGGCTGGTCTATGCCGGCTTCGTCCAGAATATGCAGAAGATCAAATATTACGTGTGTCATGAGGGTGTGACTCCGAAATGGATATGACTTGTTATGCCTTACGAAATGAATAAGATTTCGTTTGAAGACGTGCATTTTTTCTGGATTTGGCTATTCTGACCGCGGGAGAGGAGAAAAAAAGAGTCTGATAAAATTAAAACGGGATCTGATCTCCGGCAGCGAGCAGCTGGAGAAACATCCCGCTTGGATACTCGTGGGTGCTTGCGAGAAGGAGCGTGCCTTTTCCAATTCTGCACTCGACGAGGACAGGGAACCCGTTCTCCGCCAAAGCGACCGGTTTTCCCGGATACGATTCGAACCAGCCGTCTGCGGCAAAATTTTCCGTATTATAGCCGTCAAAAAGGCACGACCAGGGCGAGGAGGTATCGACGGTCAGAGAATGTTCCATAAACTCATAATGATACCCGACATCCTCAGGCAGCCAGTCATAACGGTTCGGCGAAGCATCGGCCGCTCCGAAAACCAAAAGCCTTCCTCCTGCCTCGAGATACCGTTCGATCCGGCCCGAACATGCCCGCAGAGCCGACAGAAGTTTCGAGTAGGAGGTATTGCCAAATCCGGTCGGAATGATGATCCCGGAGTAGGCTCCCCGGTAAAACGGGGCCGAAAGCAGCAGCGGGGTCACGGCTTCACAGGGGCACGCGGCATCCTCGACGAGCCGGTGGAACGTCATTTTGGAGTCCCAGAATACAGCAATGCTCATCCTTTGATCACCCCGAGCGGCCTCATGCGTGCAATGATCCGGGAGATCCCGGCATCATGGACCGTCTGTACGACCTCGCTGCTTGACTTGTAGACTTCCGGGGCTTCTTCGGCGATGGCCGCCTGATTCGGCGCACGAACGACGATCCCCTGCCTGAGAAGAGCGAGGGTGACCTCCTCGCCGGTCTGACTTTTTTTCGCCGACGACCGGCTTTGCACTCTTCCCGATCCGTGACAGGTGCTTCCAAACGTCTTTTCCATGGCTCCCTTTGTTCCAGCGAGGAGATACGAAGGTGTTCCCATACTTCCCGGGATGATCACCGGCTGGCCGCATTCGCGGAACTCGTGAGGAAGCTCGCTTCTTCCCGGACCAAACGCCCGGGTCGCTCCTTTCCGGTGGACGCAGACGTTTTTGCGGAGCCCGTCAACGTCGTGCTCCTCCCATTTTGCCACGTTGTGGGCGACATCATAGACAAGGGGCATTTCCTCGT
Organism: Methanocorpusculum sp.; assembly: GCA_034932965.1. Lineage (GTDB taxonomy): Archaea > Halobacteriota > Methanomicrobia > Methanomicrobiales > Methanocorpusculaceae > Methanocorpusculum. Next base: position 2,395 of record JAYFOG010000051.1, on the reverse strand, counting down.
AATCGATCCGGAATTTTTTCACGAAGAGTTCTCTGACGATGTGCGTGATTATCTGCCGGTTGGCCCAGGCATAATTCGCCGATGCCGCCATGGCGCCGAAGTATGCTTCGCCTTCCGGGGAGGAAAGCGGGGCGCAGGCAAGCTGACGGTCGGGAAGATCGATGCCGTATTTTTGTGTTGCCGACTCAAGGATCTGCAGATGATCCGTGCAGACCTGGTGGCCAAGACCCCGGGATCCGCAGTGGATCATGACGCAGATCTGCCCTTCGGACACGCCGAACGTATTTGCCGTCGTCTCATCGGAAATCTTGTCGGCGACCTGGATCTCGAGGAAATGGTTGCCGGAACCAAGCGTTCCGCACTGGGGGATGCCTCTCTGCCTGGCTTTTTTGCTGACATGTTCCGGCTGTGCGCCGTCCATCGCCCCGTTTTCCTCGCAGCGGAGGATATCCCGCTGTGTTCCGTATCCCATCAAAACAGCATGCTTCGCGCCGTTTTCCAGCATGCCGGTGAGATCCTGCTGGGATAACCGGACAGGGCTTTTTGATCCGACACCGGTAGGAACTGCCGTGAAAAGATCTTCGATGAGTCCGTGCATATCAGAGATGTCGGAAACATGCAGGGGGGTGGTGATCATCCGAACTCCGCAGTTGATATCGAACCCTACGCCGCCGGGTGAGATCACGCCGGTTTCGGCATCGAAGGCGCCGACGCCGCCGATCGGAAACCCGTATCCCCAGTGGATATCCGGCATTCCAAGGGAACACCGGATGATCCCGGGAAGCGTGGCCACGTTGGCCAGCTGAGTGAGCGCCCCGTCTTCAAGTGTTTCAGCAAGGTTTTTCGAAAGGAAAAACCGTCCGGGTACCCGCATGCCGGGGACAAAACCCCGGGGGATCTCCCATTCGTTGTTGGCGATCTGCCGTATCTGTTCGTTCATGATTGGTTAGATGTCGAAGATGATGATCAGTTCATAGCCGGTTTTTGTTGTGGTCAAGGAGAGTCCCGAGTAGGAGATGCCTTTTACTCCGGTGCCGCCGGCATGTTTTTTTCGGTCGAAGAGGACGCCTTCGACCGTTCCGGAGACGGAGGATCCGACACAAAGCGTGAACTTCTGCGGGACAAGGTACTCGGTCTCGGTGAGAAACAGCAGTTCCGAGAGATAATTTACGATGAGTTCCTCAGAGTCTTTCCCGTCGGCTTCCAGGGGGAATGATACAGAGGGGGTCTCCCGGGGATAGTCACCGTAGAGGGTCCGGGCGAGAGCGAATCCGCTTTCGGAAAACAGTGACGGTAAGTCGGGTGCAGAGATCCGCATCCGGATGTCTGCAGTGTGTTCCAGTTCTTCAAAACCCATAATCGCCGTCTTCGAAAAGAAGCCGCGGGACCATGCTCATCGTGATCTCCGAGATCCACTGGATCTGGTATTTGGAGATGAAGATCACATGGCCGCCTGCCCGGAGAGGAATGTCGGATGATTTTGCCGGACGTATGCGTACCGGCATGAGAACAGGGCCGCTGCAGGAGGTGCTTATCCTAAAATCCCCGCCGCGTTTGTCCATGTAGGCGATGACATCATCTGTGACCAGTATGTCGGAGAGAGGGACGGGGCCCCCCTGTACGTTATCCATTTCTTATAGATGGGGAGTTTATCCTGAAAAAAGTTGGTACTGGATCCAGCCTGGGGTTATCAGGTGGATGCAACGACCTGTTCGACGAGCTGGGCATACTGCTCTTTGAGTTCGTAAACTCCAAGAGCACCATCCTTGGTTTTGTGGGTCGACAGGATACCGAGTTTTGATGCGACGATGCCTACCATAGAGGCAACGGAGTGGTAGGTCACGTCGAACTTTGCGGAAAGTGCTTCGTGGATCTGGGGGACAGTCAGTGACTTGGCCCGAATGAGCAGATGAAGAAGCGCTTTTCTGATTCCTGACTTGTCACGGGATAGATAACTGCGAAGTCTTCTCTCAATCTCCTTTCGCAGATCTGAAGGTGAAAGCATGTTTTTTATTATGTATCTGTGGATATAAATAGATACCGCTCGTGCGAGACAGTGTGTCTTGGTCTTGTTCTGCGGGTGAGCGGGGGTTTATTTTTGATTCGGAGTTACGCGGTGTTGGTGTGAATCTAATTCGGGAAGGAGTATGTTGGGTGTGGAAACATGAAGTAAAAATAACCGCGAATCGGCGCGAATCCCGCCCTTCGGGCGAAGCAAATCGGATTTGCTATTCCTCACTCTCACAAGTCTCGTCCCTCGACTTGCTCGTCCCTTTATCGGGACCGTTCGGGCAAATCCTGTCGGCGCCCCAGCGCCTCTCAATGGTGAATCTCCTCCCCCCCTTATTTTGAGAATGTCAGAAAAGAACACTATTCACATTTAGCAATGATCAAT
>JAYFOG010000050.1:0-16112 GCA_034932965.1 Methanocorpusculum sp. | reverse complement strand
CCCAATGGTTGCTTACAAGTGCGCCCGCTGTAAACAGCTGGTAGAAATCGGTACGAACATCCGCTGTCCCTACTGCGGTCACCGTATCCTTTTCAAGGCCCGCGGTGCCGGCACGAAAGAACTGAAAGCCAGATGACGATTGTAACTTCATCGCGCAAACCGGCACCGGAGGTTCGGAAACTCGCAAAAGAAATCGCTTTTGCTCTGGACTTCCCGTTTGTCCAGCGGGGAAAAGCAGGCATTCATGATATAGGGGGCGACGACCCCCGTGTTATTTTTCTGTCAGGCTCGAAACGGCAGGGTCCGGTATTCGATCTGATGGTAAATGATTCTCTGGTTTTTTCCATGCTGATCAGCAACGTGAAAGAGTCTGAACGGACCGGTCCGTTTTTCAAAGGGTTTGTCACCCGGGAAAAGGAGCTGTTCGATTATCTCTCGCCGCATGTTCCCATTACCTATGATGAGAATGCTGACGGTCCTATCGTTTTTTGCGGCACCCAGAAAAGACATTATGTCCTGCAGGTTATGGTATGAACCACGCCGCCCGTTTTGTCTTTGAAACCAGGTTTGCAGAAAAACTGTATGAAGTTCTCGCCCCGGAGATCGCAAGTGATCCGGGAGAAAAATCCAACGTGCGGCTCACCCGCGGCGATTCATCCGTTATCCTCTCCGTAGAGGCGGAGGATGCTGCGGCTCTTCGGGCATCCCTCAATATGTGGCTGCGGTTGGTCAATGTATCCCATGAAGTATTGGAGTTGTAAAAAATGACAGCACCCCAGCAGGCGGCGGGTATCCCGCCGCAGATCCAGCAGCAGCTTGGAATGTTCCAGCAGATCCAGCAGCAGCTTCAGCAGGTATCGTCCCAGAAAATGCAGTATGAGATGACGCTGCGTGAAACGAAACGTGCCCTTGAGGAGATCGAGTCGGCAGCGGAAGACGCAGTGATGTATTCGGCAGTAGGTTCAATTCTGATTCAGAAACAAAAGCCGGCCGTTAAAGCGGAACTTGAAGAGAAGATCGATTCTCTCGAACTCCGCGTCAGTTCACTGGACAAGCAGGAGAAGGCAATGACCACGAAAGCGGGCCAGCTCCAAAAACAGATCCAGGAAGCTATCAGCAGCGGCGTTCCGGCTGCCCAGTAACTTTTTTTTGAAAAAAAATTATTTGCCGAGACTGAGGAACAGATCCTCTTCAGCGGAGATCGTCTCGATAGTACAGTTCTCAGATCTGACATACGGATATCCGCGTACAAGCACGACCGGCACTCCCTCTGAAGACTCACCCATAAGAAGCTCGGCGGTCGAAGCAAGGGAGTCGGCGATCGCCCGCCGGGTGACCTGCAGTTTGTTTCCGTAGAGATCAGGCTTTCCACGTTCATCCGTGATCGGCAGGATCCCGGAACAGCCGATGGCGACACCCGACACTCCAAGGCGCATCGAATGGGTCCGGGAGTCGATGATGATGACGGCGGCATCCTTTCCGGTGCGCTCCATTATTCCTTCCCGCAGTCGTCTGGCACTGGCTTCGGGATCGGCCGGCAGGCGGGTGACCCATCCGTTTGGGGCGTTCGACTCGTCCACGCCGGCATTGGGAAGGATCAGATTCCATTTTCCGGCAAGCAGATATCCCGGGATGCCGCCGACGATCGTATCGCTTTCCATCAAAACGACCTCGGCAACTCTGGGGTCGAGATCATACTTCTCCGAAAGTCTGCGTGCTTCAGCAGACGGGGTGATGTCGTCGAGCCTGACATTGCGGCCTTCGGTGGTGGAAAGCGGCGACTCGGCAAACAGAAGGATATCGCCGTCTTCTATCGTCTTTGCCTCGGTATTTTTGAGGGCGGAGATGACCCGGTCAAGTATATCATCACCGGATACAAGCAGCCCGGTGGAAATTCCGTAAACAGAAAAGGGACCCGACATGTGGGATACATACGCTTTGAACTCTTATGAGCTTTCGGATAAAAAAAGAATCAGACGGCCATCCGGTCCCGGATGCTTCTCTCAACAAAATTCAGGATAGTCTTTGGATCCTGCTCTGCGTCGATCAGAAGGAATCGGCCTGGGTCCTCGGCTGCCCGTTCAAGATACCGTTTCTGAACTTCTTCGAGGAATGCAGGGTCTTCGAAGTGTTCCTTATCCGGTCTGCCGGCAAGACGTTTCATCGCAGTCTCCGGTGCAATCAATAGAAGGATCGTGAGATCCGGACGGACTGACCAGCCTGCATGCACTGCGGTGAGCCATGCTTTTGGATCGGGAATGATGCCTGCAAGAGATACCTGCTGGTAGGCGAATCGGCTGTCGGAATACCGGTCTGAGATAACCAGTTTCTTTGCTTCGAGTGCCGGGAGCACGATCTGGGTCAGATGAGCGGCATGATCCGCAACAAACAGCGTCGCTTCGGCGAACGGATCATGATTCGCACTGATCTCCCGACGAACCGCCTTGTTTACCAGAGGACTGCCCGGTTCCCGGGTGAACACCGGTGCAAGATCGGAAAGTCGGGAGATGAGACCTTCATAGAGCGTGGACTTTCCTGCTCCGTCGATCCCTTCAAGAGTGATCAGCAATATGTTCCCTCCTGCACGATCTCCAGCGGGATCTTTCCTTTGTGGACAGCCGTCGAGATGATCACGCCGTCATAGCCTGCATCGCAGAGGATGCGAAGATCGTCCAGCGTGTTCACGCCGCCGCCGTAGATCAGCGGTTTTTTCGTTGCGGCACGGATCCGTTTTGCAAACACGGGATCGATCCCGGATTCGGTTCCGACCGAGGAGATGTTTAAGAGGATGATCCCGTCAAAGGCATATTTTTCCGCCTCACGGATCACTTCCGCCGGGTCAAGCCCGTCGGGGATGACCCTCCCGTCTTTTACATCAACGCTGAGATAGCCGCCGGTGAACTCTTCGAAGGGAGCATCCGCCGTTTCGGTCCCGACGATGTTTGCAACGCCCGGGAGATACTCCTCGGGAATGCTGCATCCCCGATCGACCCAGAGTTTTTCCGGGATCGACGCAAGCCTCAGGATCGTTTCAGTATGGTCTCCGCAAAGCCCGATCCGGTCAAGATCGGCCACATACGCGCATTTCGGCTTCATCACCGATAGATATGAAAGCGGCTCTGCTGAGGGGGAAAGTCCCCAGGTCAGAGGCCTGTACTGATCCCGGTTGCCGCTTTTCCCGTGGACGACATAGCCGTCCATCAGGTCCATTGCGAGAATTACGTCCATTTATCGTTTCATAGCCTTTCTGATCAGGTCTTCTTCTTTGGTGAAGTAGAGCGAGTCGTGTCCTTTCCAGGTGCCGCAGCCTGAGAACTTAACTGCCGGGATCCCGTTATTGCTTTCACCCATTATGAAATTGGAGAAAGCGGCGATCTCATCCACGACCGCTTCTTCGGTGATCTCGAGTTCCAGACCGAAGAGATCATGGTCGCCCCGGAAGTCCCGGATCGCGGTCATGCCTGCCCAGCCGATCGCATTTCCGCACTGACCGCGCCGGAATGCCCTGCCGCAGGTGTCGGTAATAATCACGCCGACATCTGTGCCGGTGATATTTTTGATGGCTCCCCGGATCTCTCTGCACTCGGCGGAGGGGTCTTTTGGAAGGATGATGATATTTTCTCCTTCGATATTGCTGTTGTCCACACCGGCGCGCACACCTACATGGCCGCAGGGGACTTCGGAGAGGATGAAGGGATACTCCTGGATGACCTCAGTGGATGAATCCAGGATCGCCTGAATGAACCGCGGATCTTCTTTCGTGAGCCCCGAGATGCGTAATGCATCAGGAGAGGGCGTGATATCTGCGAGGGCGCGGGTATATCCCTTTGCCTTCGAAACGATGGTTGATGCGATACAGAGGATATCCCCATCTTCAAATGTGGTATTTCTGCAGATTATTGCCGGAAGATCATCGCCTTTCTGAATAAGCGGGATCCCGCAAATCCCCGTTACCTGAACTGACATAGACACTTCATATTTACCTGCCGGCTAATAAAAGCAAGGGTTTAGATGTCGGGGGAATCTTTTTCACTCCCTGCGCCAATCATTTGATATCTATGAGTACCTACCGGGTGATCCGCTGTCCGGGCTGTCATCAGTTTACCTATACCGACTACTATGGGAAGTGGAAGCTTTGCCCGGTATGCGGTGAGGTGATCTCCGTTCGAAATGTGCCGGTGTATCTGGAGGTGGACGATTTCTCCGAGGCTGAAGTGCTCATAAAAGAGGTGGAACGGTATCTCTCTCATACCGGGCGGCTGGACCTGACAAAGGAAGAAGTCGACCTGATCCGGGAAAAATATATGGAGTGGCTCAACGGTCCGGCGGCGTAAGGCCCCGGATTACCAGAGTTTTCCGCAGTGGGGGCAGAGGATCGCAAGCCGCCTGCCGCACCGCGGACAGTAGAGTTTCCCCCGCGTGTCCTGCGTCAGTTCGGTGCCGCATTCCCGACAGTATATCTCTCTTTTGAAGCCGCATGTGTGCTGAACTACCATAGATTACTATTGTTCATTCCTATAGATTAATGCGAAGGTTATTTTTCTTGTCCTGTCAATATGTTACAGTCAAAATCGCGAGGGTTGCCAAGCCAGGTTAACGGCGCAGGGTTTAGGACCCTGTCTCTAGGAGTTCAAGGGTTCGAATCCCTTCCCTCGCATCGCTCTGTTTTTCCAGAACATTTTCTGCCGACCCGATACACGAAAGATATCTTCTCACTGCATAGATATGCATCACCGGGAATCTGTTCATTTGTTTTTTATGAATGGGTATCCCGGCGAGTGTCTATTTTACAAAACAAAATGTAAAACATTATTTACATGTACGTTGAATATAGTAATGCCGGGAGACCGGTAAATAAACACTTAGGAACCGTCATCATGAATACCGCCTATAAAATACTGACATTATTGTTTGCAGCAATGTTTTTGATAATTCCCGTTGCGGCAGTTGAGGATGAGGATATCTGTGTTGTCACGCAAGATCCGGTCAGCCTGTATCCTCACCTCGTACATATCACTTTTACCGCTCTGCAGGAGCTTCCTGAACATGCTGAATTAAGTCCGTTTTTCCGAGATGATCTGATCGAAACCGAAGAGACCGATGAGATCTGCGATGAAGTAACGGCCTGGTTCATCAATAATGAACCCTCTGCCGGATTGGATGGATCCGTTATCTCCCCCGACACCCGGGAAGATCCTCACCAGGCCCCGGCATAAAAACGGGATCATCCCGTTTTTGCAGAAAAAGTATTTTCATGCTTTCTTTTTCGGAATGTTGCAGGGGTAATTCATTCCAAAGTCTCAAATATTCTTCCAACAGATATACTCGCTATGAAAAAGATCCTCATATTCCCGGCGCTTCTGCTGGCTCTGGCCCTTCTCGGCCTGGTCATCACTGCAGGCTGCATTGGCACCACAACAACTCCCGGCACCTCGTTCTCCGGCACCGGAAACGGCAGCATTGCCACCGAACTTCCGGCAGGGGTCTATACCCTCACAATAACCCAGGCAAGTGCTGAAATGACTGACGTCTCCGTTGATACAAAAGAGACGGGTATCGCCGTTCAGGGAAGATACACGGACGCCGCAGCATCATCTGCCAAAACCGCAGACGGCTGGGTGTGGGCCTATGCTCTCGTGACCGATGGAAAGCCGACCCTCACCATCAACGCGACCGGCGCCTGGAAAGCAGACTTTGCCTTCCCGCAGCAGATCGACGGCATTCCTCCCCAGACCTTCACGGGTATCGGGAATGCAGCAACGCCTTTCTTCATGATCAACAAAGGCAATGTTTCATTTGCGATCAAAGCCGCGAACAACACCGCAGTTGAAGTTCACCTGATGGATTACGACGGCAATCCGGTCATGGATGCATCGAACTCCTTCGAAGAGCCGCTTGCCTACCACCTTGGCGCCTACAATGATACGATCTTCGTCCCGATCACTGAATCCGGCAACTATCTGCTCAATGTGGTTTGCGACGGCGAATGGTCCGTCATCGTCTCCGAAGAACTGGTGTAGATCCTTCCAGCCGCCGCAGGACAGGCTCCTGAATAAACGGGCGGCCTTCTTTTTTTTCTTTCGACCGGCATCGATTTCACCGTAGGGAAGCCACGCGTTCAGTTTCGGTCCTGCCGCATCAGGATACGTTTTTTTGCCTCTGAAACGTATATCATAGATACTATGAAAACCTTGCAGGAGTATCTCATCTCCTCACATGCCTCTGAGGATCTGGGAAAAATAATCATGCTGATCGCGGATCAGGCAGGACCTATCCGTTCCGCGTTCATCAGCAACCAGAATTATGCGGGTTCCACGAACTCTTCCGGCGAGGAACAGGCCGAGATGGACACCTGGGCCGATATCCGGATCACGTCCGTTCTGCAGGAGAGCGGTCTTGTTCGTGCAGTCGCTTCGGAAGAACAGGAAGAGATCACCCGGATGTCCCCTTCTGCGAAGTATTCCGTCGTGATGGACCCCCTCGACGGCTCATCCCTGATCAAAGTGAACCTGAGCGTGGGGACGATCGTCGGGATCTATGAAGGCGAAGTTCTTCAGGCGGGAAACCAGCTTCGCGCCGCGTTCTATATGCTGTATGGCCCGATGACCACCTTAACGATCTCGCTTGGAAATGGGGTCTCCATCTTTGCGATGAATAAGGAGGGGACCTACGTTCTCCTAAAAGAGAATGTCAAAATCCCGGAAGGAACGCTCTGCGGAAGCGGCGGTCTGCGGCCCGAGTGGACCGATAAACACATTCAATACATGAATGAGATCGAGTGCGAAGGCGGAAAGAACCGGTACTCCGGTTCCTTCGTTGCCGATTTCCACCAGATCCTGGAGTACGGCGGCGTATATGCCTATCCGGCGACAAAGAAGTCGGCTTCCGGAAAACTGCGGCTGGTCTTCGAGATCAACCCGATAGGGTTTCTCGCGGTCCAGGCAGGGGGCGCGGTCTCGAACGGCGAGTCCTCACCTTTGGACATCGTGCCGACGAAGGTCCATCAGAGGACGCCCGTCTATGTCGGCAGCAAAGGAATGATCGCGAAGATCGAGGCGATCCGCTGAGCATGCTTACAACGGTCTCGGTTTATGCAAAATCTGTCGGCGGGATCTGCGGAACGACGCGGATCTTTCCCGATATCCTCCAGACAGCGGCAAAGATGCTCAAAAAGGCGGAGGGAGAGATCCTTCTCGACTCATTTGTGACCCACACGGCCGACCGGCTGGTCCTGATCACGACCCATGAACCGGATGTCCTGCCGGATCAGCTGATCGATGCGGCATTCTCCGCAGCCGGGGAGATCGCAGAAAAACGGCATCTGTTCTGCGATACTGCCCCGGTGTCTTTCTGCCGGATGACGATAGAGGAGCGGGAGAACGAGCCGATCCTTGTATTCCTCGCCGGATCGGATACGATCCCCTGGGGGGACATTCTGATCCCGAATGAGAATCAGATCACGGACGGGGTGCTGTGTATCGCACGTGCCGGAGGCGAGTTCCCTTCCACGGCGGAGTTTTGTGAACGGTTTGCACGCCGCGGTCTTAACCTGCAGGGTATTTCCCCGGTCAGTCTCTGTGATTCGTCGAATGTCAGAACAACGGTCATCCCGGTGGTCGGACTCGGCTTTTCGCTTTGGCAGGGGCGGCTTACCGGTCCTGTCGATCTCTTTGACACGCCGCTTTTCGACGCTCCCAGATTCCGGGCCTCGGACCGGCACGCAGAATAACCATATCTGAAAAAAATCAACTATATTTCAGCTTGAATTTTCATATATGTGATATTATTCTTATTTTTTTTTTGCTCACATATGAATCTATATATACTCAAAGATACATCTATCCCTTATCTCTCGGCTTTTCCCGTGAGACAAGGGAGGCTTGAAAATGTTTTGTCAGCAGTGCGAAGAAACCGCCAGAAATATCGGCTGTACAGCCGGGGGCGTCTGCGGTAAAAGTAATGATACGGCATGTTATCAGGATGCCGTGAACTTTGTTCTCTCCGGGATCGCGTATCGAAGGATCCATCAGCCGAAGGGAGCAAAAATTCCTGCAAACACCTCTGACCAGGAAAAATTTCTGGTTGAAGCATTGTTTGCGACCTTAACGAACGTCAACTTTGATGAAGCCCGGTTCGACGCATATCTAAAAAAAGCGATCGCATATCGCGATGCCTACCCGCAGATACCGGGAGAGCCGAAAGCGTGTTCCTGGGTGCCGAAATCCCGCGAGGAGATCATCACTCTCGACGGCGGGATAGGGCTCCTTTCGATCGAGGACCAAAATGAACGGTCGCTCTTTTCCCTGCTTCTTTTTGCACTGAAGGGGATGTGCGCGTATTATTCTCACGCAGAGGTGCTTGGAAAGACCGATCCGGATATAGTTGCTTTTATCTACAAAGGTCTGGCTTCCCGTTTTGAGAAACACTCGTTTGGGGAACGTGCGGCTCTGGTCATTGAATGCGGTAAAGTAGGGGTCAGGATGCTGGCGCTTCTGGATTCGGCAAACAAACGCTACGGGGTAACGGAGATCACGAAGGTGAACTGCGGTGTTGGGAAAAATCCCGGCATCCTGGTGACGGGTCATGATCTCAAGGATCTGTATATGCTGCTCCGGCAGACGGAAGGAAAAGGAGTCGATGTTTATACACACGGCGAGATGCTGATCGCCCATGCACATCCGTGTTTTAAGAAGTTCGATCATCTGATCGGAAACTACGGAACGTCCTGGGCGAATCAGAAAGCAGAGTTCCCGTCATTTAACGGCCCGATCCTGTTCACGACGAACTGTCTGGTGCCGCCGCCGGAATCATACAAAGGCCGGATCTTTACGACCGGGTCGGTCGGTTTTCCAAATGCAGTCCATATCCCGGAGAAACCGGACGGATCGAAGGATTTCTCCCAAATCACTGCCTGTGCGAAGAAGTGTGATCCACCCAAGGATCTGCAGTGCAGTGAACTGGTGACCGGTGCAGGTCATGATGCGGTCCTTGCGCTGGCCCCGAAAGTTCTCGAGCTGGTAAAGAAAGGAAAGATCAAACATTTCGTCGTGATGGCAGGATGCGACGGCCGGCACAAGGAGCGGGTGTATTATACGGAGTTTGCAAAGGCTCTCCCAAAGGACGTGATAATTCTTACGGCAGGCTGCGCGAAGTACCGGTATAACCGTCTCGGTCTCGGCGATATCGAAGGGATCCCCCGGGTGCTGGATGCGGGTCAGTGTAATGATTCGTATTCCGTAGTGGTGATCGCCCAGGAGCTGGCGAAGGCTTTGGGTGTTGAAGTGGGCGAGCTCCCGCTTTCATTCAATATCGCCTGGTATGAGCAGAAGGCGATCCTGGTGTTTTTGGTACTGCTGGCTCTGGGTATCAAAAACATCATGCTCGGACCGAATCTGCCGGCATGTTTGTCGCCTGATGTGCTGAATATGCTGGTAAAGGAGTTTGGCGTGCAGCCGAACACGACGGTTGAGGATGATCTGAAAAAACTTGGGATCACGCGCTGAAAAAAAGTGTGCTGAATCTCTTTTCGGGAGAGGAGAGCGGTGAAAACTCAGCTCTCCACCCCGGTATTTTTGTCCAGATCTATCTTGTTTGAATATCCTTTGCGATCCAGTCGCCGATATCCGACGTGTGCATTGAACCGCCCATGTCCTTGGTGACCGCCTTTGCGAGGATCGAATGCTCGATCGAACTGACGACGGCCGATGCCGCCGCGTGTTCGCCGAGCGAATCCAGCAGAAGTGAGCCTGACCAGATCGTCGCAAGCGGATTTGCTACATTTTTACCCTTATACTTCGGTGCGGACCCGTGGATCGGCTCGAACATCGAGGTACCCTTCGGGTTGATGTTTCCTCCGGGTGCGAGACCCAGACCTCCCTGGATCATCGCGCCAAGATCGGTGATGATGTCACCAAACATGTTCGGGGTAACGACGACATCGAACCATTCAGGATTTTTGACAAACCACATCGTGACCGCGTCGACGAAGTTGTACTCGGTCGTCACGTCAGGGTAGCCTTTTTTCGTCTCCTCGAACACTTCGCGCCAGAGTCCGTAGACGTCCGTCAGAACGTTCGCTTTATCGACTGAAGTCAGCTTCTTCTCCCGCGTTTCTGCAAGATCGAACGCGTACTCCATTACGCGTTTCGACCCTTCGCGGCTCACAACACCGATCTGATACGCAAGCTCATCGGCATCACTCTCCACATCGATGCCGAACTTCACCGAGTAAAGATCGCGGATGACTTCTAAATGATCCCGCTGTTTTCCTGCCTTTGCCCGTGCCCCGATACCCACATAGAAGTCTTCGGTGTTTTCCCGGACAACAACAAAGTCGATATCCTCCGGCTTTTTATTTGCAAGAGGGGTCTCGACCCCCTGCAGGAGTTTGATCGGTCGCAGATTCACATACTGATCGAAGTAGAATCTGATCGCAAGCAGGATCCCTTTCTCGAGAACTCCCGGTTTTACCCGGTCGTCGCCGATCGCGCCGAAGTAGATCGCAGGGAATTTCCCCAGCTCTTTCAGCTCATTCTCCGAGATCAGCTCTCCCGTCTGCAGATACTTCTCTGCTCCCGTGTCAAAGTCGGTCCAGTTGATGTCAAATCCGAACTTTTCTCCGGCAGCATCCAGTACTTTTCTTCCTTCGGCAATGATCTCAGGACCAATGCCGTCTCCCGGCATACATGCCGCATTATAGGTTGTCATTTATTTCCTCGCATTTTTGCGTATTCAACAAGGCCGCCGGCCTTAACTATCCTCATCATAAACTCAGGGATCGGTTCGAGCGGATACCGCTTGCCATCTGCTTCGATGTATGCCTCCTTGAGGTTCACGAACACCTCTGCCCCGTCGGAAATATTATCCGTGTCCGGGCAGACGAGCGGCAGAACCCCGGTGTTTATCGCATTCCGGTAAAATATCCGGGCAAATGATTTTGCAACCACAAAACCGATGCCTGCACCTTTCAGTGCGAGCGGCGCATGTTCCCGCGAAGAACCGCAGCCGAAGTTTCTGCCGGCGACGATCACATCGCCGGTTTTTGCCTGATCTGCAAACTCATTGCGTGTCCCCTCGAATGCGTGGGCAGCAAGCTCTTTTGGATCATAGATCGTCAGGAACCTGCCCGGTATTATTGCGTCCGTGTCGATATCATTGCCGAATTTCCATACTCTTCCCATGATTCACACCCCCCGCGGGTCGGTGATCACGCCGGTGATCGCGCTGGCAGCTGCCGTTTCCGGAGAGGAAAGATACACAAAACTCTCTGTGCTTCCCTGTCTTCCCCGGAAGTTCCGGTTCGATGTGGAGAGGGAGACCTCGCCGGGAGCTAAAAGCCCGAATGCTCCGCCCATACACGGGCCGCAGCACGGCGCTTCAACAAGTGCTCCTGCCTCGACAAACTTCCCGATAAGCCCTGCTTTCAGGATCTTCATGTATTCGTCTTTGGATGCCGGGACCATGATCACGCGTACATCGTCAGAGAAGACGTTATCACCCAATACTTCTGCAGCACGGGCGAAATCCTCATATCTGCCGTTTGTGCATGATCCGATGAAGACCTGGTCGACCGGCCTGCCGGCAACTTCCGTCACGTCGACAACATTGTCGACGTTATGCGGAACGGCGATCTTCGGATTGATCCTGGAAACGTCATAGGACCGCTTCTCATAGAACTCTGCATCCTCATCGCTCGCGAGCGAAAACGGCGTGCAGTCGACCCTTCCCCGCAGGTATTCAAAGGTTTTTTCATCCGGCGGGACAATTCCTGCCTTTGCTCCCATCTCGATCGCCATATTGGCACAGGTCATCCTTCCCGGGATGTCCATCTGGGAAAACGCATCTCCGCAGAACTCAAGCGCCCGGTAGGTCGCACCGTCGGCGCCGATATCGCCGGCAAGCGTCAGGATGAGATCCTTTGGACCTACCCGGTCCTGAAACGTCCCGTTTGCATTTATCTGGACGGTTTCCGGAACCCGGAAGTAGAGTTCGCCGAACTTCAGGACATAGGCCATATCAGTCGAGCCGATGCCGGTCGAAAATGCACCCAGCGCCCCGTATGCACAGGTATGCGAGTCGGACCCGACAATGATATCGCCGGGTTTTACGCGGCCTTTTTCGGGAACGACCTGATGACAGACGCCTTCCTTTATGTCATAATTATGTATCCCCTGTTCGCGGGCAAACTGCCTCATCATCACATGATTTTCGGCTGCGCTGATGGAGTCGGCCGGGATCTGATGATCAAAGAGCATGATGACTTTTTTCGGATCAAAGACGCTGCCTCCACCCATCTCTTTCATTACATTGATCGCAAGAGGGCCTGTGATATCATGTATCATCGCACCGTCTACCGGTGCCATGACTACTTCTCCTGCTCTGCACTCTTTCTTGCAGTGTGCGGAGAAGATCTTTTCAGCTATGGTCAATCCCATCTACATCACTTTCCGTTATTTATAGTAATTCATTCTTTTTTACTCAGATTCGGCCCGGCAGATCCTCTCTGCAGAGCAACTCTGCCGGTCCGCACGAGTTCCAGTACTCCGTAGGGACGCAGAAGAGACTCTATTGCCGATATCTTCTCCGAATCCCCGGTGATCTCGAGAACGAGAGTCTGTGCGCCGACATCGATGATCTTCGCACGGAATATTCCGGCGATCTGCATGACCTCGGAACGCTGGGATCCTGGTTCTGCATGGACTTTTATCAGCGCAAGTTCGCGTTCGACATGTTCCTTTTCGGTGATATCTGTGATCTTTATAACATCGATCAGCTTATTCAGCTGTTTTTTTACCTGTTCGATGTGCATATCGTCGCCGACAACCACGATCGTGATCCGGCTCATACCCGGTGTTTCGCAGGTCCCGACGGCGAGACTTTCGATGTTGTATCCTCTTCGCGAGAAGAGACCGGAAACTCGTGCCAGAACACCGGCCTTGTTCTCGACAAGGACGCTGATGATATGCTGTTTCATGATCCGGACCCTCCGTTGTGATTATGTTTTCCGATCATATCGCTGATCGCAGCGCCTGCCGGGACCATGGGAAAGACATTTTCTTCCCGTTCGATCCTGAAATCCAGGAGATACGGGCCGTCATGATCCAACGCAGTTTTAAGGGCGCTCTCGACCTGGTCAGAGGTATCGACCCGCATTCCTTCGATGCCGTAAGCTTTCGCGATCCCGACAAAGTCAACAGGCGGCAGTTCCGTGTAGGAGTATCTTCTGTCGTAGAAGAGTTCCTGCCATTGTCTGACCATCCCGAGATACATGTTGTTCAGGATCACGATCTTTACAGGGATCTTGTACTGCGCAACGGTGGCAAGTTCCTGGATGTTCATCTGGAAACTTCCGTCACCGGCGATCACAACGACCGTTTCTTCAGGCTTGGCAAACCAGGCTCCAATCGCTGCCGGGAACCCGAAACCCATCGTTCCAAGGCCTCCCGAGGTGATCCACTGCCGGGGTCTGGTAAATCCGTAGTGCTGAGCGGCCCACATCTGATTCTGACCGACTTCACTGACAATGATCCCGCCGCCCGCAAGAAGCTTCGAGAGTTTTCTGATGATGGTCTGAGGATACACTTTTCCGTCGTCTGCGACCCGTAACGGATGATTGTTCCGCCAGCTTTTCACCTGTTCCAGCCAGGGTTCGCATATACAGCCGTTCTTATCCGCCATGCAGAGAAGATCGGCAAGGACGGATCTGGCATCGCCGACGATCGGCACATCCGGATTGATATTTTTCCCGATCTCGGCAGGATCGATGTCGATGTGGATGATTTTTGCATGCGGAGCGAAATGACTCAGCTTTCCGGTCACACGGTCATCGAACCTTGCGCCGATCGCGATGAGCAAATCGGTCTCGGATACTGCGTAATTTGCATATTCTGTTCCATGCATGCCAAGCATTCCGAGATTCAGCGGATGATCCGCAGGGATGGCTCCAAGACCCATAAGGGTCGTCGTGACCGGAAGACAGAAGAGCTCCGCGGTCCGGATCAGCTCGTCTGATGCCCCGGCGGCAATAACGCCGCCTCCGGCATAGATGACCGGTTTTTTCGCGCTTCGGATCAGGTCAAGGGCCTTTCTGATTTGTTTAGAATGGCCCTTTAATGTCGGCTTGTATCCTCTGAGTTCCGGCTCACCTGAAACAACTTCTTCCTCCGCCACCTTTGCGGTCAGGACATCTTTTGGGAGGTCGATAAGGACCGGGCCGTTTCGTCCGGTTCCTGCGATATAAAACGCGGATTTCACCGTAATTTTGATGTCCCGCGCATCTTTTACCAGATAATTGTGTTTGGTGACCGGAAGCGTTATTCCGGTGATGTCCGACTCCTGGAACGCATCATTTCCCAGCATTCCGGTTGGAACCTGACCGGTAAGTGCAACGATCGGAGTCGAGTCCATGTTCGCCGTGGCAATCCCTGAAATGAGATTACAGGCACCGGGGCCGGATGTTGAAAGACATACACCGACGCGTCCGCTGGCTCGTGCATATCCGTCCGCCGCATGAACGGCTGCCTGTTCATGTCTGACGAGGATGTGCGTTACCTGTGCATCATATAGCTCGTCGTATATCGGGAGGACAGCGCCTCCCGGATAGCCGAATATGATTTCAACACCCTCTTCTTTTAAACTCTCAATCAGTATTGCTGCGCCTGTTTTCATTTTCATCTCTTAGTAATCTGTTCATGCCTGCTATGACCGCCTCGACACTCGCCTCGACGATATCCGTTCTGGCGCCCCGGGAGGTCAAAACCCTTCCATCCTTTCTCATTTTCACCGTTACGTCGACCAAAGCATTCGTTCCGCCGTTGATCGCATCCACATGAAACTCTTCAAGCGTGATCTCGCCAAACCGGGCGACCGACTGCTGGAGGACTTTGATGGTCGCATCGACCGGGCCAGTCCCCGTGGCGGCGCCGGTTACCTTTGTTCCGTTTACGATCATCGTAGCCGACGCCGTCGGAATTGCGTTGCTCCCGCTTACGACCGTGAACTGTTTAAGACTGATCACCGGTTTGCACTCCAGAAGCATCACCGAATCGGCGATCGCCATAACGTCGGCATCGGTCACCTTCATGCCCATATCCCCGACCTTTTTGACCCTCGCAACGATCTCGGCAAGATGTTTTTCTCCCGGCTCGTAACCTAGTTCCTTTAAGGCCGACTGGACCGAAGAGGACCCGGAATGTTTTCCAAGAACGATTCTTCGTTTTCGTCCGACCGTTTCCGGCGACATAGGTTCATACGTCGTCGGATCCCGCAGAAGTCCGTGTGCATGGATCCCGCTTTCGTGCGTGAAAGCCATTCCGCCGACGATCGGCTTGTTGGCTGCGAGCGGGATCTTTGTCAGCTGAGATACGAGGGTCGACAGTGCATAGATCTTGGTCGTGTCGATCCCGGTATCATAGCCGTAGAGCTTTTCAAGAACCATCACTACCTCTTCGAAGGGCACGTTTCCTGCACGCTCGCCCATCCCGTTGATGGTCGTGTGAGCACAGGTAGCTCCCGATCGTAATGCCGCTATGGTGTTCGAAAGAGCCAGTCCAAGGTCATTGTGACAGTGGATGCTCAATGGGGCGAAGCATAATGGCGGGATGACTTCTGCGGTACGCTCAGGCGTTAAAAGCCCGACGGTATCGCAGAAACAAAGCCTGTCAGCTCCGTGTGCTACTCCATCTCTAAAAAGCCGGGCCAGATACTGCTGATCTGCCCTTGAAGAATCTTCGCCCGAAAGTTCGACGACAAGTCCTCTTTCTTTGGCGTATACAACGGATTCCATTGCCATTGTATAGACTTCTTCGCGGGTTTTCCCGAGTTTTTTGGTTATATGAAGGTCAGAAACCGGAACGACGAGATGCACCGAATCCACACCGCATTTCACTGCCAGATCGATATCTTCGGTCTTGGCCCGCGCATAGGTGCAGATCTCCGCATTGAGTCCCGCATCGGATATCAGCTTTAACGCTTCTCTTTCGCCTTCGGATGCGACCGCGGATCCAGCCTCGATCACATTCACGCCGATTGCGGAAAGTTCTTCTGCGATTTTCAGTTTCTGTACGGGTGTCAGAGAGACGCCCGGCGTCTGTTCCCCGTCACGAAGGGTCGTG
>JAYFOG010000049.1:0-33284 GCA_034932965.1 Methanocorpusculum sp. | reverse complement strand
GTAGATGGATAGTTTTGTGTGGGGTTCGCTGAGGGGGGAGGGGGGATTTTAGCTGACTGTGATCTCGTCAGAGACGAGTTTTTCGGGATGAAAAGGAATATTAGTGAAGTACTGTGATCGCCTACGCAGAATCGCACCCTCTCTGGAAAAATGCTGAGGAAAAACCCGCGTGCGGGTTTTTCTTATCTTGTATGCCTTTTTTTCTGCAAAAAATAGATGAACAATCCCTTTTCTTGATCCGGGGTGCGGGGCCGCGACTCCGGCGCGGAGCGGCCCGCGGTGGGATATCCTATTTGCTGAGGACCCAATACGATTTCAGGTAGTTCATATGGAGTGAAGTGTTCAGATGGGAAATTTGTAATGATTGTGAGGATACAATTCGTGAAGTATATCTCTGGGTGTGGAAGCATGAGAAAACCCACCGCGTAACTCCTATTAAGTTATTTTACTGACCCAAGAGAGTGTTTCACATCAGACTTTTACATCATATACGGCGATATTGGCGATCTTTCCAAACGACAATCGTCGCGGCGGATGCTCGGCGCTGATTTCATCAGAGATGGCAGATCATGCGCATTCCGGCAGATCTGTCGGCCAGACGAAAGGGAAAACACGCAAAAAAAAGAAAAAGGGTAAAATGATCAGTGGATCTTCGTTCCTTCCGGAACATCCTTCAGCGGGATCAGGAGTGATGCTTCCTCGCCCGCGGCAAACAGCATCCCGTTGCTTTCCTCGCCCCGGAACTTCGCCGGTTTCAGGTTCACGACCACGATGATCTTTTTGTCCACCATCTCTTCAGGGGTGTAGACATCGGCGATGCCTGACACGATCTGTCTGACCTCGGTCCCGATATCCACCTGCAGACGCAGAAGCTTCGTCGTCTTCGGGACCCTCTCCGCTTTTACGACCCGTCCCACACGGAGATCGAGCTTTGCCACATCGTCTATTGTTATGATCTCTTCTGATATTGGTTCTATTACTGCTGTCATGGTATCTTTTCCTGCTATTTTCTTCTTCGAATCCTCGGCACGCTTCGTAAGCAGAGCCTCCATCTCCTCACGCTGTTTATCCTCCATTCGGGCAAACAGCGGCTTCACATCGCCCAGTGTCGTGTTCTCGAACGGAACCATTGCGTCGCTGATCGGGTGGGTCTCGATCAGATCGGTATAACCGAGCATCTCCCAGAGTTTCTGGGAAGACTCCGGCATCACCGGCTGCATAACGAGAGCACATGCCTTCACGATCTGGAGACAGTTCTTTAATATCTGTGCGGCCGCGTTTGGATCTTCCTTGATCAGCTTCCACGGAGCCGCGTTCGAGATATATCCGTTTCCATATGCTGCGAGAAGAAGGATGCCGTCGACAGCCGCCTTGAACTCATATGCTCGTACGGCCTCTTCGATTCCGGCAAGCGAGCGTTCGATCTCGGCAAAGATCTCCGCCCCGACAGGCATCTGCGGGACGTCGCCGAACTTGGTTTTGACCAGGCTCATGCTCCGGTTCGCGAAGTTCCCAAACGTGTTCACGAGCTCGTTATTGATCCGTGCCTGGAACTCTTTCCAGGAGAAGTCCAGTTCGCGGGTGTGGCTCGTGTAGGCGAGGAGATAATACCGCAGATAATCCGCCGGCAGTCCCTTGTCGAGATAATCCTCTTTCGTCCAGACGACGTTCCCTTTCGATTTGGAGAACTTCTCGCCGTCGATCGTGACCATTCCGCTGGCTACGACGGCAGACGGCGGCTGATATCCTGCGCCGTGCAGCATTGCCGGCCAGAAAACGCAGTGGTGATAGATAATGTCGGAGCCGATGAAATGCACACGGTCTCCCTCACACCAGTACTTCTGCCAGCTGCTTCCGGTGGCATTTGCCCACTCTTCGGTGAAGGAGATGTACCCGATCGGGGCATCCACCCAGACGTAGCAGACAAGTTCGTCGGATCCCGGGAACTTGACGCCCCAGTCCATCATTCTGGTGATGCACCAGTCTTTGAGTTCGTTTTCGACCCAGCCGATGGCGTAGTTTCTGGCGTTGAGTGTTCCGCCGAGGTTCGGCAGATACTCAAGCAGATAGTCCCGGAAGCTGCTGAGTTTGAAGTAGTAATGCTTCTGCTCGCGGAGTTCGGCTTTGGTCCCGCAGGTGGCGCAGACGGGGTCGAGGATCTCTCCGGGTTCGAGGTGCCGGCCGCATCCTGAGTCGCATTCGTCGCCGCGGGCGTGTTTCCCGCAGTAGGGGCAGGTGCCTTCGACGTACCGGTCGGGGAGGAACCGTTTGCATTTCGGGCAGTAGCTTTGCTGGATGGTCTGTTCGTAGACATAGCCGCGGTCGATGAGGGTCTGGAGGATGGAGGCGGTCCTGTGGTGGTTGGTCGGATCGTCGGTCATCCCGAACCGGTCGAATGCGATGCCCATGGATTTGAAGACGTTGTCGAAGTGAGCATGGTATTCTTCGGATACGGCGCGGGGCGTGGTTTTTTCGGCCTCGGCGGTGACGACGATGGGGGTCCCGTGGTTGTCGGATCCGCAGATGAAGACGATGTCGTCGCCGAGACGCCGGAGGTAGCGTACGTAGAAATCGCCGGGGATGTACGTCCGGAGGTGCCCGAGATGGCAAAAACCGTTTGTATAGGGCAAACCGCACGTAACGACAGTGGGCTTATTAGTCATGGGGTACTATTTGGCGCGGATTGGTATTAAATACTTGATTGGCGGGTTGGCGACAAAGTCGCCGACCTCAGCGGAGCAAATCTCTGATTTGCGACTGCGGGTTGGACGCGGAACGCGGACGACCTTAGCGGAGCAAACCGAAGGTTTGCGACCAAGTCGTTAGACTTGCGAGTCGGCCCGCGGTGGAGATATCCTTTTTTACTTCGTTCCAAAATCGTTTCCACGCAGTTCGTCTGATGGGGGTGAGTGCAGAGTGCAGAATGCAGTCTGCTTTTCACGAGGGTGACCACCTGGGTATTTTCCTGACAGTATTTTCTCTCTATTTTTTAGACCTTGTGTTAACTATATATACTTTTAGAAAGAAATAAATAACACAAGAGTATTTCGGCAGCTCATCTCTCACGTGGAGAGTGCGGCTCGATTTTTCAGGGCAGTTCTTTTTTCTGAATATTGAGTTGCATTCTGCATTCTGCACTCAACTCAATTATGCGGGGAGCGGTCTGGAGCTTCATGTAAGAACAAAATGGATAATTTTTGGTTAGTATCGGGGTGCGGGGCCGCGACTTCGGTGCGGAGCGGCCCGCGGTGGAATATCTTATTTGCTGGGCTCTCTATCTTTCCAGGTAGTTTGTCAGGAGTGGAGGATCCCCCAGATGATTGCCCCATCTTTTCTTTTCCCGTCATGGGCTGAGGTTCTGGAACATGATCCCAAGTCTGGTGATGAGAGCGGCAAGGATGAAGTAGCCGATGACGATGTGCACTGTAACGCAGGTGAGTGCAGGATAATCCAGATTATTGGTTGCCAGATCAGTGATGCTGAACATCATGAGATTGGTCTGCATGACGGCGGTGATGATATTTGATGTGTTCAAGATCGTTGTATTTGTTCCGGCAAGCATTGGACCCGGCAGGAGCGGAAGAATAAACTGGTAGATGAATGCCCAGAAAACATTCCAGACAATGAATACCTCGATGACGCGTTTTGTTGAACTGCCGTAATCTGTGAGGCACCAGAAAAGCCGGACGAACGGGTTGATGAGGAGCCTATCGAGCAAGGAGGGGTTGTATTCCTGTTTCTTCTCGGCATGATTTTTGCCGAAGATTTTTTTCAGGGATCTGAATGGGGAGAATTTTGGTTCATCATACCATTTTTTCCATTGTATTTCCCGGATATTTCGCTCCAGTTTTGTTCTCAGATTCGGATCTATGCGGGTTGCAGAAAGCGCAGTCCCTGTAAAATCTGTTTTTCCATCTATGGAATTTCCGCTAAACATTGTTCCACCATCCACGAAGGCATAGGTGAAGTCTGCCTCTTCGAGGTGTGCTCCATTGAAATCTGTACCTTCAATGTGTGCCTTCCGGAATTTTGCCCCTTCGAGGTGTGCAAAACTGAAGTCTGCACCTTCGAGGCGTGCAAAACTGAAGTCTGCACCTTCAAGATGTGCCAACCTGAAGTCTGCCTCTTCGAGGTGTGCTCCATTGAAATCTGTACCTTCAATGCATGCCTTCAGCAATTTTGCCCCTTTGAGGTGTGCAAACCTGAAGTCTGCCCCTT
Organism: Methanocorpusculum sp.; assembly: GCA_034932965.1. Taxonomy (GTDB): domain Archaea; phylum Halobacteriota; class Methanomicrobia; order Methanomicrobiales; family Methanocorpusculaceae; genus Methanocorpusculum. The sequence goes on along the minus strand of JAYFOG010000049.1, from coordinate 29,066 downwards.
TGAGATGTGCTTCTGCAAAACTCACACCGCAGGATATGGCCTCCTGGAAATCTTTTGCAAAAAAAATGGGTCTTTTAAAATCAAAATAGCTCACCACAAGCTCGAAAACATTATCTGGATCCCACTTCCTTTCGGGATACACCCTCTTCCATTCCGATTCCAGATATTCCAGATAGAGAACATTCCACTCGTCTATCCTCTCATTCTCCCCACACTCGATAAGATATTCAAAACTCAGCTTTTCATACAGTTCCTGATTCCACCCTTCAGGTTTTTCATCCATAAGAGAATTAATAGTCCTTTCTTCATGATTATCATTACTCACAATGCCGCAGGGGCATTATTTTTTGGAATCAGTCTGGGGAATTAAACAGAAAAAACGACACGCTGTTTTATCTTACATGTTATTTTTTTGTTAGAACGGGGCTGTGAGAGGGCAACTCCACACAAGTTCTATATATTATATCCTCATATGTCAGGGTATGAAGTTTCATCAGCCGCTTTTATTATGTGCAGCTGTATTCCTGACAATACTAATTATCCTATCTTCTGGCTGTATTTCAGAGAGAGAAAACGAAACGGCCACTGAAAATATATCTGAAGTTACGCCGACTCCACCACCCTATGATCCGAATGCTCATATTAATTCGATCCCAGACAGTTTTAAAAAGGAAATTATTCAAGCATATTATCAGGATCCAACAGGCTACAGAATAATTAATGGATATGAAAGTGATTATTTTATTTCATCGAGAACAGAGCCCGTTACTGGCAGCATATTCCCCGTGATGGGTTTTTACTTCTCTAACTCCCCCTCCTCAGAACCTGAATCTAAACCCACTCGCGTTGATTGTAACATTTATCAGGGTACTGATCTGGTAAATCAGACGATCCAAATGAAATCAGATGCAATGAAAAATGGTTTTGTCTGGATCTCCATGTGTGGTGTTGTAATTCGAGACCCTACTATTACCATTGGGGAGTTGAAACAGGTCTTCAAGGATAAAAGCGTCGTTGTCATTGAAAATAGATTGCCTGCAGAGCAGTATGACCAACTCTTCAGCTAGACGTATGATCCGCTAAAAAAAAGATCCGGGAGATTACTCCTCCCCGTTTTCCCCATTCGCCTCAGCCGCAAGAGCAGACTCCGCCGCATTATAGTAATAATACTCCCCTGCCGCCTTCTGCTCCCGGTCCAGATACGAACCCGGATTATTGATCCGCGGCCGACCCGTCTTGTCCCGCCGGAACGTGATCCCCAGATTCGAAAGAAACAGATTCATCCCGTCCTTCATCTCGAACGGACCGCGGGCAGTACCTTCAACACCCGGCACCCCGTCGAACACCAGCAGACGTTCACTGATCATATCGATCGTGTACATATCATGATCGATCACCATGATCCCTGCCCCCTTATCCTCTGCCGCACGCTTGATCACCTTCGTCGTCACAAGCCGCTGCTCCACATCCAGATGTGCCGACGGCTCATCGAGGATATAGAGATCCGCCTCCCGCGAAAGGCATAACGCGATCGCCACCCGCTGAAGCTCTCCGCCGGAAAGGTTTTTCAACTCCGACTGGAGGATCGGCATAAGACCCAGAGGCTCCAGGATCTCATGCTGATAATACGACGAATCAAACCTGCGGGTCGCCGACCTAAGCGTAAATTCGACCGTGTCGGATGAATCGGCCGTCACATACTGAGGTTTGTAGGAGACACGCACCGTATCGAACTTCTTCCCCCCGTCCGGGATCTCCACGCCCGCAAGCAGTTTTGCAAACGTCGACTTTCCGATACCGTTCGCTCCAACGATACCCAGGACCTCGCCGCGGCGGACCTCGCCTCCTTCGACAGTAAGTTTGAATCCCGGAAACGACTTCGTCATCCGCGGGATCGTCATCAGGGTCTCGCGGTCCACATCACTTTCGTGACTCCGCGTCTCGAAAAGCACCGGATAATCACGGATACGGACATTCTCCTCGGCGACAAAGCCTTCGAGATACTGATTCACGCCGATACGGACACCTTTCGGCCGGGAAATGATACCGAATGCGGAAGGCTTTCCGTACCCAATATGGACCGTTTCAGCGACCATATCAAGGATCGCGATATCATGCTCGACTAAAATCACCGGATGCTCGGCAGCGAGCTCCCGGATCAGGCGTGCCGCGATCATTCGCTGATAGATATCAAGGAAAGGCGTAACTTCATCAAGGAAGTAAAAGTCGGCCTCCTTCGAAAGAGCGACCGTCAACGCCACCCGCTGAAGTTCTCCGCCCGAAAGATAGGAGAGATCCTTATCAAGGATCGTATCGAGCGAGAGCTCCTTTGCGTAATAATCCAGCTTTTTCCGCTCATCATTCTTCTCCAGAAGGGAACGGACCGTGCCCTTGAACGCTTTCGGGATGAAGTCGATGTACTGCGGTTTGATGGACGCCCGGATCGTTTTCGTGGCCACCTGTTTGAGATAATCCAGCAGCTCCGTTCCCGCATAATGCTTCAGGATCTCCGACCACTCCACCTCGTGATCGAAGATACCGAGATTCGGCTTCAGCTGACCGGCAAGGATCTTCACCGCAGTGGATTTCCCGATACCGTTCGGACCCAGAAGACCGGTGACTTTTCCTGCCACCGGCTGAGGGAGGCCGTAAAGAACGAACGCGTTCGGCCCGTAGCGGGTCACCGGCGTATCGAGTTCCTCCGGAAGCTGGATGATATCCAGAGCCTCGAACGGGCATTTCTTCACACAGATGCCGCAGCCTACGCACAGCTCTTCGGAGATCTCTGCTCTGCCGCTTTCGCCGATCCTAATGGTCTCATCACCGGTACGGACCCGGGGGCAGTACGCGATGCACTCTTTGCCGCATTTTTTGGCATGGCACCGGTCTTTATGAACGATGGCTAATCTCATTTATGCGGAGAGGAGGGAGGTCGAAAGCATGAGTGTCCAGGAGAGATACCAGGTGGCAAAGGTCATGAATGCCTGATAGAACCAGTCTTTTTTGCCAAGTTTGGCCGTGTCTATTTTCAGGATCATAAACAGGGACTTCTGGATCACGATCGCGACAAGTAATACCAGAACGCCCACAAGAGGCGTTGTCTGAACTCCGGCGAGCCCTGCCTCGATCATCGAACCGGTGATCGGGTTCGGCGTGCCTGCCAGATAAAAGGAGACGATACCCGCCGCCATACCAAGACCGCAGGAGATCGCGGTCCTGACGACGCGCTCGGCATGCCGGGACTTCTTATTGGCGATCTTTTCTTCCGGGGTCTCTTTTCGTTTCGGCGGGGCGGTCTGCTTAACGGTCTCGTCAGCTGCGGCCGTGATCTCTTCTGTCTTTTCCATCGACTCGAGTTTCTCGTCGATCTCGGCATCGAGGGGTTTTCTGTCAGGTCTCGTGACCATCTCGATAGCCTTCTCAGGACAGATCTTCACGCATTTCCCGCATCCGTTGCATAACTCTTCAACGACCGTGGCTTTCTTATTCCGTCCGATGAAAATGACCGGCTGATCTTTACGTGACGCCGGACAAAACTTCACACACCGGTTGCACATTGCCGTGTTGCATTTTTCTTTTTTAATATAGGCTACCTGCATATGGATATCTCCGCGATTTTTCAGTCTGATTATATTAGTATTCAGGTCTTATCTATGTTATCTGTTCTGTCATGCGGTCCGGCGGCGCGCCGCGGACGGCAGCATGAGGATTTTTGCGCAGGTACCTGCAGAAAAGATCATTCGTCCGGATAAAAGAGATGGTCGGTTTATAGTTCTGCACGTCGTATCTAGTTAGTATAGAATGGCGACGATATCAGGGATGAGCGGGGCAGACGTAAAAGCGATGACAGAAGAGCTCGCCGCGCTTTTACCTCTGTGGATCGGAAAGATCTATCAGTATGACAACACCTCGTTTGGATTCCGGTTAAACGGGGAGGAGAAGGCACGTCATCTTCTCTACGCAGTGCGGGGCGTGCGGGCGCATCTTGTAACGGAGCTGCCGCCGGCACCGAAAAACCCGTCCGGGTTTTCGATGTACCTCCGAAAATACATTGAGGGGGGCAAGGTGCTCGCGATCGAACAGAAGGGGATCGAGCGGGTGATCATCATCACCGTCGGCAAAGGACCGTCCGAGTACAAACTGATCATCGAACTTTTCGACGAGGGGAATCTGATTCTCGCGGACGGAAATTACACGATCATCAATGCCCTTGCCCAAAGAAGATTTAAGGACAGGGAGATCATCGGCGGCGCAGAGTATTCGGTCAGTGCCGTCAGTCCGGAGAAGCTGAGCTTCGAGGAGTTCAAAGAAAAGATCGCCGGAGACGAAGGAGAGGTCGTGCGGGCGCTGGCAACCAGACTGCAGCTTGGCGGTATCCCGTCCGAAGACATCTGTCAGCTTGCGGGCGTGTCGAAATCCCTGCCCTGCAGGTTTGCGACCGATGTCCAGCTTCGTCCGCTTTATGAGGCGATGCGTTCCTGGATCGGCAGGCTGACTGATGGGCGCGATCCGGTGATCGATGCGAAGGGAGCATTCCCGTTCCCCTCGCCTGCGCGGGAGCCCAAAGAGCATTTCCCGACGTTTTCAAACGCTCTTGAGGCGTTCTATCCAAAACCGGTGGCCGAAAAGGTCATCGAGCAGAAGATAAAACTCTCCAAAGAGGAGCGGATCCGAAAACAGCAGGAAGCCGCGCTCATCACCTTCGATAAAAAGATCGCCGAGGCGACCGAGATCTCGGAGATCATCTACTCGCATTACGGCGAGGTCCAGGAGACGATCGATGTGCTCGCCGCCGCAAGCAGGAAGTTATCCTGGCAGGAGATCGCGGCAGTGATCAAACAAAGCGATGCCCCGGCGGCAAAACGGATCATCTCTGTTGATCCGAAGAATGCATCCGTCGTGATCGATCTGCAGGAGAAGCACAAGGTGACGATCTTCGTGCATGAGAGTCTGGAGGCAAATGTCGGCAGATACTTTGCGGTCGTGAAGAAGTTCCGCGCCAAGAAGGCCGGCGCGATCCGGGCGATGGAAGCGGGGATCGTGCACCCGGAGAAGAGAAAGGCCGCAGGACCCGGAAGACTGAAGCCGAAATGGTATCACCGGTTCCGGTGGATGGAGACCTCCGACGGCGTCTTAGTGATCGGCGGACGAAATGCCGACCAGAACGAGGAGCTTGTGAAGAAGTATATGGAAGGAAAAGACACCTTCCTCCACGCGGATGTCTTCGGCGCGTCCGCGGTGATCGTCAAGGGCGCAACAGAACGCATGGATCAGGCGACGCAGTTCGCGGCGTCCTACTCGCGGGCATGGGCCGGCGGCGGGGCATCGGCCGATGTGATCGCGGCCTCGCCCAGCCAGGTGAGCAAGACGCCCGAGTCGGGAGAGTATGTGGCTCACGGTTCGTTCGTCATCAGAGGCGAACGAAAGATCTACAAAGACGTGCCGCTCGAGATCTCGATCGGGATCCGCACGGAACCGGTCCTTGCGGTTATCGGCGGGACCCCGTCCGCGATCGAGCCGCTGACTTCGCACTCTGTGCGTCTGGTCCCGGGGACATTTGAAGGAAACGATGTCGCGAAAAAGGTGCTTCGAAAACTCAAAGAGGCAGTCCCGGAAAATGAACAGAAAGCACTCAAAGCGATCCTGAATACCGAAGGGGTCGCAGCGTTCGTGCCGCCGGGAGGGTCTGATCTGAAGTTCGCTTCAGGCGGAGGAGAAGATCAGGAATGAAAGCGGAGGTGCCCGAACCGCTGAAAAGAGATGGATTCGGCGAGTATAAACTCATCCCCGAATCGGTCGACGATCTCTGGCATCTTTCGCATCTGATCAGTCCGGGAAACACTGTTTACGCAGTAACGCTCCGGACGGTGGACGGACCGACCGACAAGCTGCGTTCGGAAAAACTCGAGAAGCGGCCGGTAAAGATCGGCGTAAAATGTGATAAGGTGGAGTTTGTCCCGGAATCGTCCCGCCTCCGGGTCTTTGGGCTCATCAGCTACGGACCGGACATGGGCCAGCATCACACGCTGAACATCGAAGCCGGATATGAGATCAGTGTGGTCCGGCAGTGGAAGCCGATCGATCTTGCCCGCCTGGAACGGGCGGTCTCCTCCTCGGTACACGGCGCGGTCCATATCGCGGCGATCGAAGACGGGGAGGCGGAACTCTACCGGGTCAGACAGTACGGGCCCGAGCGGATAACCACTCTCACGGTCGGCAGCGGGAAATCCGCCGAGCTGGACTCAAGACAGGCATTGTTCGTCGAACTCCTGTCGTTTCTTGAAAAAGTTACCGGGTCCATCGTGATCGCCGGACCTGGATTTGTAAAAGAGGATTTCGTCAAGTTCGCAAAAACCAAAGCGCCGGAGATCGCCGAACGCATGCTTCTCGCCGATACCAGACGCTGCGGCTACGGGGCGGTCCAGGAGGCGATCGGAAACGGGGTCCTTGCACGGGTCGCCGAGGATCTCCAGCTCGCAAAAGAGGTCTCGTTCATGGACGAGGTGTTTCTTCGGATCGGACAGAACGGCGCCGTTGCCTACGGGAAAAACGAGGTCAGGCAGGCGGTCGATTACGGAGCCGCCGAGACGATCCTCGTCGCCGATTCGTTCGTCCGGGACATGAGTGTCGCAAAGATGATCGAAGGGGCGGAAAGGCTCGGTGCGAACGTCGTCGTCCTCTCGACCGAGTTCGAACCGGGAAACCGTCTCGTCGGCCTCGGCGGGGTCGCGGCTCTGCTTCGTTATAAAATCTGAATAAGGGCTGCGCGGTGTGTCCTTAACAGAAAAAACTGATGTACTTATGAGATGTACTTCAATTTCGTGTACGGCCTTCATGTGGATACAAGAGATAAAACCAACCGCGAATCTCCGCGAATAAACACGAATCGCATTTTCCTTACGTTCGGGTGCTCTGCTTCGGCTCATCGCCTACGCAGAATCGCACCCTCTCTTGAAAAATGCTATCGGAAAAACCCGCGTGCGGGTTTTTCTGTTGATTCATTATTTTTCGATTACACAAAAAGAGAAGTTAACGAAGAGAAAAACTGGCACGACGGTTTTTCCACCAGCATTTTTCCAGACGGCGTGCGATTCTGCGTAGGCGATGAGCCGAAGCAGAGCACGACGACGCAAGAAAAATGCGATTCGCGTTAATTCGTGGAGATTCGCGGTTTGTTCTATCTCATACACCCACACCCAGCCGCACACTTCCCGAATTGGATTAACACTAACACCGCGCAACTCCCGTCTAAAGAATCGTTCCTGTCTCCAGTCCTTCCAAAGAAATAAAGCAGTCTCACGTAAAGAAACTACTATACACGCCCTGCCGATTCCCGGATCGGATTTGAAAAGCCGGGCGTGCAGCAATAATTGAAAAACCCGATCTTCTGATACCCATGCCAAGAAAACGCGTCCCGTCAACAACCCCGAAGACCTCCCTTCATCGTCAGGGATACAACTTCATCTCTAAAGAAGCATCAGCCGCCGTAAAACCGTGCATGTGGTGCAAACGTGCGCTTCGCGGGGGTGAATCCTGCTATAAACATCAGTTTTACGGGATCGACACCTGGAAATGCGTCCAGATGACCCCGACGCTTCGCTGCAATCAGCGATGTCTTTTCTGCTGGCGGTCCATGGAACACGAGATCCTCACAGAGCCGGTCCTTGCTCCGGAAGAGATCGCCGCAGCTCTTCCGAAGATGCAGAAAAAAGGCCTTTCCGGCGACAAACCCTACACCGATCCGGCAAGGTGGGAAGAAGCAACCGATCACCCGACGCAGTATGCGCTCTCCCTCTCGGGCGAGCCGACCCTCTACCCGAAACTGCCCGAACTCGTCTCCATCCTTCGGGAAGATCCGAAGAACAGTGTCTTTGTCGTTTCAAACGGCACGATACCTTCAATGATAGAGAGGATCCGGCCGACGCAGCTGTATCTTTCGCTGGATGCCGTTGATCAGGCCTCCTATGAAACGATCTGCCGGCCGATCGGCGATCCGGCCGTCATGTGGGCAAATATCCAAAAGTCCCTTGACCTTCTGAGAAAAAAAGAGGAGGAAGGGGTCAGGACCGCGGTCAGGATCACGCTCGTCACGGGATATAATGATAAAGATGAAGAAGGGTTTGCCCGGATCATCGAAAAAGCACAGCCGCTTTTTGTTGAAGTAAAGGGATACATGTATTTGGGATACAGTCGAATGAGATTAACAGAAATGCATGTCCCTGACATGGAGACCATTCAAAATTTCGCCGCAGAAGTTGCCCAACTCTGCAACTATGACATAATGGATGAAAACGCGGCGAGCCGCGTTGTTTGTCTGAAGAGGAGATCATGAAATTCAATATTGAGGAGTTCAAGGAACGCAGAAAAACCGATTTCGAGGGAGCCTGGCATGCCGGCCCATCGGTCATCACCCCGCCGGAATCAGCAAAGATCTATCCGCGTTATGCGTATCGCCGGGCGAAAGTCCACCCGATCTTCGACACGATAGCCCGTCTTCGGGCCGCCTATATGTCGATGGGATTCGATGAAGCGATGGTCCCTGTGTTCATCGATGAACAGGATGTCTACCGTCAGTTCGGTCCGGAAGCCGCCGCGGTTTTGGACCGGGTCTACTATGTCGGCGGACTTCCCCGTCCGAATGTAGGGATCTCCAAAGAACGTCTGGATGCGATCTCCCAGATCATCGAAAAACCTCTTGCCGAAGGCACGGAAGAGAAGCTGATGAAGTGTCTGCACGCATACAAGAAAGGCAAATTCGACGGCGATGATCTCACGCACGAGATGTCGGTCGCGTTGGGCGTAGACGACGGTGTGGTCGTTCACATCCTCGACACGGTCTTCCCCGAGTTCAAGGAACTCGCCCCGGAGTCGTCCAGAACGACGCTTCGTTCGCATATGACGAGCGGCTGGTTCCTCTCGCTTGCGCAGATGTGGGACAAAAAGCCGATGCCGATCCGAATGTTCTCGGTCGACAGATGTTTCCGCCGCGAGCAGGAGGAGGATGCGACCCATCTCCGGACATATCACTCGGCGTCCTGTATCGTCGCCGGCGAGCATGTCACGATCGAGGAAGGAAAAGCGGTCGCCGAAGGTCTTCTGTCCGCGTTCGGATTCACCGAGTTCAGGTTCCAGCCTGATGAGAAGCGCTCGAAGTATTACATGCCCGAGACCCAGACCGAAGTGTATGGAAAACACCCGGTCCACGGCTGGGTCGAGGTGGCTACATTCGGGATCTACTCGCCGGCAGCTCTCGCGGAGTACGGTGTCGGCGTTCCCGTCATGAATCTCGGGATGGGTGTCGAGCGTCTGGCGATGGTCTTAACCCAGGCTGAGGATGTGCGAAAACTCTCCTTCGCCCAGCTGTATCCGCCGGTGTATTCGGACACGGAACTGACGAAGGGCATCGGACTGAAGGAGGAGCCGCAGACGATTGAAGGACGGCGCGCTGTCCGGGCGATCATGGAAATAGCGGCCGCACATGCGGCAGAACAATCGCCTTGCTCATTCTCTGCGTGGAAAGGCGAGCTGTTTGGTCATCAGGTGGAGATCACCGTCGAAGAGCCGGAAGAGAATACGAGTCTTCTCGGCCCCGCCGCGTTGAACGAGGTCTATGTCAGAAACGGGGCAGTGCTCGGCGTTCCGGATACGGAAAAGTTCGCGGATGTCAGAGCTGAAGGGGTCCCGGTAGGTATTTCTTTCCTCTTTGCGACGGCAAATCTCGCGCTCGCCCGTATCGAGGAGGCGGCAAGAGTGGGTGAAGGGACAAGCGTTCAGGTAAAAATGTCGAAGCACCCAAGCGACGTGAACCTGAAGATCGAGGAGTATGTTATGCGGTACATCACCGATAATAAAAAGAAACTCGATCTCCGCGGCCCGGTCTTTATGACGATCACGTCAAAGATCCTGTAAATAAGAGCTGCCCGGGGCTCCCGGTCAAAATGCCGCAGAGGTACACGAAGTATTTTTACTTCGTGTAAGGTATTTCTGCGAGAGGAGGAGGTAGTTAACCGCGAGCCGGAAAGCTTCGGTTTGCTCTCCGCTTCGCAGCCCTCGCTTGAATCGCATTTTTCTTGTATTCTCATCCTCTTTTTTTTATTCGGGGTGCGGGGCCGCGACTGGCGAGGGGAGCGAAGCGACGTAAGCCTTGAGCAAGCCGAAGGCTGGCAACTCCGGCGCGGAGCGGCCCGCGGTGGGGAATCCCATTTACTGAGGCACTTATGCGTTCTGATTTCTGCAGGGAATACTTATTGAAAAAATAGAAAATCCGCAGGGAGAGGTGAGTTCACCTCTGTCCTGCAAGAAACCGCTCGCAAGTCTATCGACTTGGTCGCAAGGCAAAGCCTTGCTCAAGCTTTGGCCGCCCCTTGGGGGCAGCCCGCCTCAGTTGAGGTCGTCCGCTTTCAGCGTCCAACCCGCTCGCAAATCAGAGATTTGCTCGGCTAAGGGACCTAAAGGTCCCCGCCTTCCACGAGTTTCCCAAAAAGCATGATGAGAAACCCGAGGAAGAGCAGGATCAATTTCCGGAGCCGGCTGGAGATCTGCATCTCCGTGCCTCGTTAGTTCAGGGCAGGCTTGGTGTCTGCCCAGGCGTCCACTGCGGCGATCGTAGCGTCGTCGGCATAGCCGGAGACGGTCATCGAATCGCGGTTGAGACTGATCTGGAAAGTGTCGGTCCCGAGCTTTGCCGAAATGCGGACGTTCCAGGTCGCTTCGGTACCGATCTCCGTGGTCTCGGCAGTCCCGCCGTTCCCGAATGCGGTCTTGAGATCCGCACTGCCGGTAAGGGCGGTGATTGCTGCGGCATACTCAGCACGGGTATATGCCGTGACCTGAACCTTGCCGTTCATTGCGGAGGTGTTCGGGTCGAAGTAGCCCACATAGGTCTTGTAAGTCTGCTTCCCGCGCTCAACTTCGGCGAGGCCGAGGGGATTTGTAACGCCGGTAATTTCTGCGATGATCGCATCATACGCGGCGGCGTTCGTAAACTCTGCAGTGAAGACCCGCTTTGCGGACTTCGAGATTGCTGTCTGAATGAAATCAGCTGTCATGGTGGAGGTGATCCTGTATTGGTGGTAGTTATACTACTGCCAATCACAGAGCAAATCATTATAGATGCGATCGTTCAGATAGTCGAAAGACGACCAAAACAATAACAAATCTAACATTTGCCGGACATGTGCAAAATGCACGTGTTTTTATCTGTCCTATTTGGAGGTGATCATTGTTTGAAATTCACGTGTCATCTCACACATGCTATATGATTATAGGACGCATAAGCATAAAAAATAGAGGAAAATTGCTCTCACTTCGACAAAAACGAGAGACGATATCAATTTTTCGGCGGGGCAAGGACCATGTCCGCGACATAGCCGGACGGATACTCGATCCCGTGCCGCATCATCGCCGTCTCCACCGAATGCCGGCTGCATCCAAGATGGAGAGCGACCGCCGAGACCCTCTTATGCTTCGCGAGCAGAGCCATCAGCTTCTCCTTATCCAGAAGCTCCGGATAACTGTACCAGTATCTCATCCTTAGCTCCTCCTCCTCTGCGTCACCCTTTTCACCACATACCCTTTGGGGCTCTTTGTTATCTTCATATATGCTGAAAGCTCCGGCTCCGGCAGTCTCGCCTCCAGATCATCCACATTTACCGCGTCATAATTCGTGATCCGGTCCCCTATCAGATTCTTCACCGCCTCATAGATGAACCGATTCGACAGAAGTTTCGCCGCGTCCGTTGTCGTGATATGCACGACCTCCTGGAAAAGATCCGGGAGACCGTTTCTCAGCGCCTTGATGTCGACCTCCTTTTTCCGGGATTCCTCCATCTCCAGAACGAATGCATCCGAAAGAAGACCGCCGGCTTTGATCTCATCAACGGTCTCAACAAACCGGCGCTTGTAGACCTTCGCCAGATCGTTTAAGGACCTGGTCATCTCCTGACAGTAGAACGCGTCTTCGTATTCTTCCATCGGCACGGGAAACGCCGTCTCCAGGACCGATCGGAGATCTCCTCCATCACAGATAGTCATACGTCTCCTCCATCTGATCAGCCATCCGCTCTTGAATCGACCTTCGCATATCGAGGTAGGCGAAGAACTGGATGTCGTCATCCGGCGAATCGATCCGCATCGTCGGCGATCCGCAGACCGGGCAGTTGAGTATCGCCAGTTTCAGATCGTCCCGATCCGCGACCCAGACCTTTTCCGTGACTGAGTTCAGGCAGACCGGGCAGGAGAATTTTATCCTCCTCAGGTATTCCGTTCCGGGTCCGTTCACAGGCCCACCTCCGCATAGCTCCGCCGGGAAACGATCCGGTGGATCGTGGTCCGGTCCACCTTGAACGCAGCTGCGAGGATCCGCGGGGGTTCACCCTCTGCGTACCTCCTCCTGATCTCTCCGACCTGAACGTCTGTGAAGATCCGCTTTTTTCGTCCCGACAGCGGGTGATTGTTGTCCCAGAACGGGATCAGCCGGAGGTTTGCGAGCCTGCAGTCAACGATGTTTCCGTTGATGTGATCGATCTGGAGGTTCAGATCGACCGGAAGATCGTCCATCGTTTTGCAGGTTCCGGCGATGTAGACCGCCCGGTGCTTGGTGATGTTGATACGATATCCCTTATATCTGACCATTGTGGAAAGATATCTGCTGCTTTTGCTTTTTCTGTGGAAACGGAGAGGCTTTCCGGTGCTCCGGGAAATGATCTCGCCGTTTTCAGAATCGACACGCCAGGTTCCGGCAAGGATCTTCGAGAGGATGACCCGGTCGGCGAGTCTGAGACCGAGGCAGGGGTTCCTGTCCGTAGTCATGATCCACCTGCCGGCGTTGCGGTTGCTTTTTCTCTTTGCAGTGCACATTGTCTATTGCCTGTTCCCTGATTAAGTTTCCAGACCGTCATCGGGCAGGCATCCTGTTTTTTCGTCATTTAGTGACTCCTATGATTTTTGCGAAGTTTGGATGGTTTTCTTTGAACTTTTCTATGACATCACCTGAGATGTCGGGATATTTTCTGCTGAGTTCTGCGCACCGGTTGATGACGGCGGCTTCCGCGCTTTTTCTTCCGCCGAGAAGACGGGAGAATTCACGTTCGGTGATTATGTCGCCGAAGTAGAGGTCAAAGATGCGGGCGGTTTCTGCCTCCGGGTTTTTTGGAGCGGCTGATTTTCCGGTCAGGGATTCTTCCATGAAGGTTACAATCATGGATGATCCTTCTTTGCCGAACTGTTCTTTGAACTGATACATGATCCCGGATTTGGATTCAGGGACGTAGACTCTGAAGTCAGGCATTTGTCAGTGTTCCCCGTTTCATGTGTTCTCTGATGAGAGCGAGGATAACTTTCGAGGTCCTCGGGTTCGGATATTTTTTCGTGAATGCAGCGAACGTTTTTTTGTCAGTGTCGCTGATCGTGAGGTTGAAATGTTCTTTCATGTTTTTATCACATCCCCTCTTTTGCAGAGGTTGGATTTTAGCAGTTTCATCGGTTTCTCTTGACCTCGGCCGCATACAAAATAATTAGATTTTCATGCATATTATAGTATGTTTTTTTGAAAAACGAGAGATTATTTCAATAATTGCAACATAATTTAGAGAATCTGAGAGGGGCAATTTGATGCGTCGAAGTGGAGGGTGAGGTCCTTTTGACCGGTCGTATCATGGCCGGCGGTATGTTGGTTTTTCTTGGTATCACGCTTTTTTTGTTTTTTTTAGTTTTCGGAAGAAGTATCCGGAATATATCTTTTGTTGGATTGTGAGTATTTATACCCCTGACCGCGCGGTGCGATAATGCCCCGGGTTTTTTCAAAAATTGGGTGGTCAGTGAGGGAGGAGGGGGTTTTACGATGCAAAAAAATGGGGTTGGGAGGGCGGGGACCTTTAGGTCCCTTAGCTGAGCAAGTCGATAGACTTGCGAGGGGGAGAAGAAGATGAAGATTCAGGAATGGAGCGGTATGAAAATCGGGAAGGAGTTGGTCGGGTGTGGACACATGAGAAAAGACCAACCGCGTTCGCAAACTTTCTGTTTGCTCTCCGACTCGCTTCGCTCACAAACTTTCGGTTTGTTCACCGACTCGGGTCTATGACCCTCGCTTGCTCGCTTGAATCGGCGCACTCGCAAACCTTCGGTTTGCTCTCCGCTTCAGGTCTTCGACCCTCGCTTGAATCCCGCCCTTCGGGCTCCCAGAATCGGATTTGCTTTTCCTCACTTGAACTCGGCGGGTCTCTCGCAAGTTTCCTTCGAAAACTTGCTCGGCTAAGGTCGTCCGCTTTCAGCGTCCAAGCCACCCACAAAAAACCATGTGCAAAAAAGCCCCGTGACTATGCAAAAATCGATCAGTTTCCATTCGCAAATAGGTGTTTCGATTCCATTTTGACCTTTCGGGAACCATTTTTAATGGATTTTTGATGATGATTTTCGGTGGTCTAAATTGTAAATCGGCAGGATCTGGCGTATTTTGGTTTTCGTTCGTTCATAATATATAAATTAATAGGGAGGCGCCTGGAAAAAACGATAACCCGGGGAAAACTACCTACCTACTGCGTTACTAATTTATATAGTAGTAATTTTCATTTTTGTTTGTTTTTTTCTTTCTTTCTCTCTCTCTCTCTCTCTCTCTTCTGTACTGTACATAAAATAATAATAATACCTCTAGGCGCCCGAAAAAAAAGTGATTGATGAGAGATTTTTCTTCCGCCCTACCTACATACGTAGGTAGGTAGTTTCTCGGGGGTTATCGTTTTTTTCAGGCGCCTGGGCAATCCTTTATATAGTTTTGGGGTTTTGCCGGGAAAATCGGCAGGATTCGCCGTATTTTTGTCTGGGGTATGATTTTTTGCTGTCGGAAAAGGGGTGTTTTTGATCGGCGGAGGGGTGTTTTCCAATCGAAATAGTGGTTTTCGAATGGAGATGACGTAAAATGATAGGTGAAGAGGGCTGTTTGGATGACTAAAAATAGGCGGGAATAGATGAGTGAAAGAGAACATCGCTCACAAACCTTCGGTTTGCTCACCGATTCGCTCGCTTAATAGCAAGTCTATCGACTTGGTCGCAAGGCAAAGCCTTGCTCGGCTGAGGGCGAGCCTTGCGGCTCACCCCGCCTCAGCGGTTATGCGGCAGCGGATTTTGCCATAAATGCTTCGATGATCGCGATGATACCGAATGCAAAGAAGAAGATACCCGCGATCTGGACGATGGTGAATGCCGCAATGACCGGGTTGATCAGGAACAGAACTCCGAGAATAATCCCGAGAATACCGGAAACCGCGACAAGACCGCGGTTCATCTGAGCGGTCTGCCCCATCAACGCAAGAGCAAGATCCGTCACTCCGCCGATCAAAGCTGCGGCCGCAAGAACATACATCGCATACACAAGCATGATCCCGGGGTTAATCAGGGTCAGGATACCGAACAGGATCACAAGGATACCGAGAACCACGACCCACCAGGTGCGTTTTGGCTGGCCAAAGAAGGTCGTTCCAGAGGTCAGAAGAGTGATACCCACAAAGATCAGCAGGATCGCAAGCAGGATCTCGCTGGCAAACAGTGAAGCCAGGGTGAAAACCATCATCAGAATACCAAGAATGATCATCAGTATGCCTTTTGCCAGAAGCGACCCGAAGGTACTTCCGCAGACAGGGCAGGAATTTTCAGTCATAATATCAAAATACACCCGCAAACGTATTAAAACATCGCATAACGTGTTGACATGTATAAATAGTTAGGATGAGAAATAGTTAACCTATTAATCTATGTCTCCCGTAGAGATGCACGCAAATGAAGTTCAGCATTACGCCTCGCCGATCCTTGTCAAAAACCGGCAGTTTTTTGCGACGCTGACAAGCGAACGACTTATCATTGAGGGAGGGCCTTCGCCCAGGGAATTTAAGGTCAGCAGCATCCTTTCCGCGGAACCCTCCAGACTGGGATCCGGCGAACCGGGTCTGAAACTTGTCGTCTCCACGCCGGAAGGACAAAAGGAAATGGTCTGGGCATTTCCCGTAGGAAATGTCTTCAAGGCGGGCGAGCAGGAAGCCTGGGTGGATCAGATCGCCAAGGTCCGCGGGGAGAAACCTTTTGCAGAGGGGAGTGCAGGAGAAGCTGCACGGCAAAATACTGCGGCACCCACGCGAAGCTCTGCTCCGGAACTGAAGATAAGACCCGTTGTTCCGGCAGCCAATATCCCGGTGAACACCGTCCGCCCTGAGTTCGTCTCCGGCGAGTCGGTCGTGATCGAAACGGCGGGCGTTCGGGTGAAGCGGACATTTTATACGATATATCTGACGAATATACGGCTGATCCTCCAGAATACGACCGGGAAGATCGGGCGGGAGTTTGCGATCGCAGAGCTGATGGATGCCGCGGCGTTCGAGACCGACGAGGGAGAGCCGGCGGTCGCTCTTTCGGTCGGGTCGCAGACCGGGGCAAAACAGATGGTTCTGTCGTTTCCCACTGATTCGGCACGGGCTGCCTGGATGAGGGAGCTGAAAGAGCGGCTGCCTTCGCACCAGGCGCTGATCTCTGCCGCACCGGAGCCGGCGGTGGTGACCTGCACCGGGATATTTTCACCGGATGCCGGGGAGCGGGTGGTCCTTTCGACGGGGGGTGTCCGGATCAAGCGAAATTTTGTGACGCTCCATCTGACGAACACCCGGCTGGTCATCGAGGGGAAGACGTCGATTATGGGAGAGTTTGCGCTGAACACGCTTTGCCGGGCGATCCGTCTCGCCGGCGAGGTGGGGGAGCCCGGGATCGCGCTGCAGATCGCAGGAAGGGAGGGGGAGAAGGAGATGCATCTTTTGTTCTCGGGTATGCCGGACCGGGAGTTGTGGATCCAGAAGCTTGCTGATATCCTTCCAAAGGAGGAGGGGCCGATGTATGCGCCGGAGTCTCAGCAGTATACGGTGACGACGGTCGCGCCGCCTTCCCAGAGGAATTCGCAGGATATGTACTGTCCTGCCTGCGGGGCTCGGAATCATGTGGATGATGAGATCTGTGCCCTGTGCGGGACGCTTCTGCATCCGGGCGCGGTGTCTGCGGAGTCTTCGCGTGCTCCGGGTCGCAGGGAGAGACGGGCGAAAGAGGATCGTCCGGCGAAGCGGGAGCGGCGGGAGAAACCGGAGAAGATGCCGTACAACGGCGGGCTGATCGGATTTCTGACCCGGCCGTCTGATGCGTTTTCCTATTATCTGCGTGAGAGGCCGCGGGATGTTCTCGGGATGTTTTTGTTGTCGGGGGCGTTGTGGGCGGCGGTGTCGGTTTTGATGATCGCGTATGTCGTTCCGGCTGTTTTGCGGATATCGCCCGCGGATTTCCCGATCTTTTCGGCTCTGCAGAGCGACCTGATGCTTCTGGTGCTGTTTATTCTGGTTCTGTATGCGATCTGGCTGGCCGCGGTGATGGTCCGGGCAGTAGTGACCGGGATCACGGCGCGGGTGTGTGAGCCGGAGGTGCGGTTTTCGGAGATCACGGCGATCGTGATGCGGAGTGCGCTTTCGTATGCGGTGATCGGCTGGATCCCGATCCTGGGTATGTTTGCGGCAGGTATCTGGTCGGCGGCGGTGACCTGGAAGGGTCTTGTTGCGGGTCAGAATATGCGGGCAGGTCAGGCGGCGGTTTCCGCGTTCCTTGGTCTGATCATTGTGTATGTGCTGCTTTTTGCGGTAGGGTCGATGTAAATGGAGGTTGTTGAAAAATGATACTGAAACGATTGATACTGGTGCTTCTCGCGGCGTTCCTAGTGATGGGATGCGTGGGGGCAGTGAGTGCGGATGATACACCCATTAATAATGTTGCAATTTCTGTAACTACGCCAACGACCGATGGCACTCCAGAAACATCTCTCACGTGGGATCATGCAACTGGGACCATCTCATGGAGTCCATCTGCTACAAAATTCGCTCCAGGGATAGCTTATTTTGCTACAATTACGGTATCTGCTTCTGACGGATACAATTTTTCTGATTCTGTAGGTGTTACATTTAACTCCGCACAAGTTACTCCTACGATTTTAACGAATAAATCCTTCACAGTATCCCATACATTTGTTGCAACTGCCGAGATTACGCTAAATACAATAGATTTGACGTTAGAAGCTCCCGCAACAGGGAATACATCCGGCACACCATCATCTGATACGACAGGTGTTGGAACGCCCAGTGTATCATGGTCTCCGAGTGCTACCACATTCAATGCCAATGAAGTTTACACAGCTACAATTACGGTTCCTGCAGCAACTGGTTATCTGTTTGGAGATTCTCCAACGGTGAAAGTGAATAATATGAATGGTGAAAAAATAACTGTAGCTGCTGACAAGAAATCGCTAACAGCAGAATGTAGTTTCCCGGAAACCACCCCCATTGAAATTTCTTCACCCATTGCTCTTACTTTGACTCCGCCCGTAACCGGAAATTCACCAACATCTCCAAGTTCAACTACGACTGGGGTTGGGACTCCAACTATAGTATGGAGTCCTACTGTTGGCACTTTTGTCGAGGGGCAGGTATATTCCGCCAATATTACCATTCCTGTGGCACCAACGAATTACAATTTTTCAAGTTCACCCACAGTTACCCTGAATGGAGTTGACGTTTCATCTGATATTATTAGCAAGACAAACGCTCAAATTATTCTTAATCACACTTTCGCAGCAACTGCACTGAAAACACGCATTGATTCCGTTATCATCACCGGAGTTACTGCTCCAGTTTATGGATCATACCCGGTTACATCTGCTGCATCTTCGACTACCGGGATAAGTAGTGTTTCTGTCAGTTGGAATCCTACTGTATCTTCAACATTCGCAGCAGATACGACGTACAATGCTACAATCATTGCTCAGATCACCGACTCCCGTTTTGCGTTCAATACATCCACGCCCTCTGTTTCGTTGAATGGAGCACCAGCATCAACTGCCAATGTCACGAGGAATTCTGACACACAGATCACCATCACCTATAGGTTCCCGGAAACCGAATCGAAAATCCTGCCAACCATCACGCTTTCCGCAAATGTTACCTCAGGAACAATACCGCTTCCGGTTAAATTCACCTATACGATAACCAATGCCACCTCAAAGTCGTGGACGTACGGTGATAGTTCCACTGCAACCCTCTCCTCGAGCGGAACGCTGAACCACACCTACACGACCCCGGGGACCTACACGGCAAATCTTACAGCCACCAATGGGAATGGAACGGTGTACAAAAACATCACGATCACCGTGAAAAAAGCTCAACTTGTTGCAGGGTTCCAGGTCTCGGCACTTTCAGGAACGGCACCCCTGACCGTCAAATTCACTGACTCCTCGGTCGGCAAGGTCACCTCGCGTTCCTGGAGTTTTGGAGACGGAACAAGCGACACCATCCAAAATCCGACCCACACATTCACCTCCCCAGGCAAATATATAGTGGTCCTGACCATCAGTGATGGCGTGGACTCGGACCATACCGAACGCACGATCACCGTGAATCCGCCGGTTACCATAACCCCGACACAGACTGCGGGTGTGAAATCTCTGACGACAACATCCGCCGGAACTGGCAATATGAGCGAGATCCCTCATCCATTCGACATTATCAAAGAGTTCATCCACCTCTTCTACAGCATCCTTGATCCGGCAAATTATCTCTTTGCCGTGAACGACAGCAAAAATACAAGCTGAACATGGCGTCCGGACAGGGACGAAAACATAACCCCTGTCCTGACGGACCGCTCTTTTTTCCGGATCTGTTCTGGTTTGATTTTTTCCCGCGGGGAGAACCGGCATTTTCCCGACCGCACACCACAACCCGCCCCCCCGCTTCCTCCCCCGTCTTTCCCCGGCCTCAATCCCGAACAGAGAGTTACATAACCCAAAACCGCGAATAGTACCTGTAAGAAATACAATGATCCAGATACAGCTGCCAAAAGAGAAGATAGCCGGCGTCCCTCTCAAAAATCACATGCTGCTTGCAGCAGGGATCCTCGGGACCACCGGCGCATCATTAAAGAGAATGCTCTCATTAGGTGCAGGCGGTGTCGTGACAAAATCCATCGGCCCGAAAGCCATTCCCGGTCATCACGGACCCGCCCTCATCCCGGTCGACTGCGGACTCATCAATGCCATGGGACTGCCCAACCCGTCCAAAGACTTCGTCGAAGAGATCGCCCCCCTCACCGGTGAACCGGTTATCGTCAGCATCTTCGGCGGGACCCCTGCCGAATTCGGCGAAGTCGCATCCTGGTTTCCCGACGCTCTCGCATTCGAACTCAACCTCTCCTGCCCCCACGCAGAAGGATACGGAGCCTCCATCGGCGTCGACCCGCGTGTCGTACAAGAATGCACCGAAATCGTCAAAACATACAATAAACCCGTCTGGGTCAAACTCACCCCCAACGTCACCGACATCAAAATGATTGGAAAAGCCGCAGAAAAAGGCGGAGCCGACGCGATCGTCGCAATAAACACCGTAAAAGCCATGAGGATCTCCACCGAACTCCGCCGCCCCGTTCTCGGCAACGTCTTCGGCGGCCTCTCCGGCAAAGCCGTCTTCCCGATCGCTGTTCGAAGCGTTTACGACCTCTATCAGACCGTCGGCATCCCCATCATCGGATGCGGAGGGATCTCGACCGCAGACAATGTCATCGAAATGATGATGGCCGGCGCCTCGGCCGTTGAGATCGGCAGCGCGATATACGACTCGGTCAGCGTCTTCTCCGAAATCGCGGCCGACCTTTACTCAGCAGACGGGATACCCTCAGAGGAGATCGTGGGGTGCGCTCATGTCTGAAATGCCCGAGGTCGTCACCATCACGACAGTAGTCAATGAAACGCCGACGGTGAAAACATTCGTCTTTGACAAACTCTTTGCATTCAGACCCGGTCAGTTCTGCATGGTCTGGATCCCGGGAGTCGACGAGATCCCGATGGCATTTTCTGCCGCGAACTCCATCACCGTCATGAAAGTGGGAGATGCCACACAAGCGCTCTTCTCACTAAAAGCCGGAGACAAAATTGGGATCCGCGGCCCGTTCGGAAATGGATTCTCCCCGAGCGGGAAAGTGCTGGCCGTTGCCGGAGGAATCGGGGTCACCCCGCTCTTTACGCTGGCGGCATCCGGCGAAGTGGACACCTTCATTCTCGGCGCACGGACACGTGAGGAACTTGTCTTTGCCGAGGATCTCGAAAAAGTCAGCGATCTCAAAATCGCCACCGATGACGGAACATACGGGTTCCACGGATTTGTCACCGGGATCATCGATCAGATCGACATAACATCATACGACACCATCTGTGTCTGCGGTCCGGAGATGATGATGAAAGGTGTTCTTGACCGTCTGGTCGCAAAAGGCATCGAGACCCGCGGCCAGTTCTCCATGCACAGATACATGAAATGCGCGGTCGGCGTGTGCGGATCCTGCTGTATGGACGACCACGGACTCAGAGTCTGCAAAGACGGGCCGGTGTTCACCGGAGACCTGATAAAAACCGGCGAGTTTGCACACCACCACCGCGGACCGAGCGGGAGGAAAGAGTAATGAAATCAGAAGTACAAGTCATCACCTGCCCAAAATGCGGGTCAAAACAGGAGTTCACACTCTATAGAAGTATCAATGCATCGAACCACGACATTCGCGAGAAGTTTCTCGATGGGTCTCTTATGACGCTCGTCTGCAACAACTGCGGTTTTTCCGGGGCTGTTGAGTATCCGCTTCTCTATCATGATCTGAACGAAAAGTTCTCCCTCTATTTCCAGCCGGATTCGACCGAACGGACGATCAGTCTCCAAAATGTATTGCCCGCACATCTTCTTTCCGAGATTCGGATGAGACTTGTCCACACGCAGGACGATATGCGCGAGAAGATCTTCATCTTCCGCGACAAGCTGGATGACCGGATCATTGAACTCGTAAAGGATTCGATCCTGAAGGAGATGGAAGCAAAAAAGGAGAAGATCATCCCCGAAGCTCTGTATTATGCCGAGGACCGTTTTGCCTGCGAAGGCAGATCGCTGATCTTTGTCCCCCGTCTCGGCACCGAGTATCTTGATCCGATCAAGATCCCCTTCGAAACATATGAAAAAATCAAGATGCTTATGCATGTTATCTGGGAACGGCCGGTGGAAGGCTACACCGTTGTCGATAACGAGTGGATCCGCGTATGATCACCGATGAAGATGTTGTTGTCTGCCCGGTCTGCGGACATGAACAGACGATCACGATCTGTCCGTCGGTGAACGTGACGACCGACCCCGAGATGCGCGAGAAGGTCCTGACCGGGGAGCTGTTCGAGTTCACCTGCGATGAATGCGGGTTCTCCGGGTATGCCGGCTATCCGTTCGTCTATGAAGATAAGGAGACGAACGGCGGATTTCTGATCTATCTCGAACCGGATTGTGAGGACCGCGAGGTGGGGATTGAAGGAGATATCGCCGATCAGGTGATCTATCACGAACGGCCGATGCGGCTTGTTTCGGATATGAACACCCTGAAGGATAAGATCTTCATCTTCGAAGCAGGACTGGATGACCGCGTTGTTGAGCTGTTTAAGGTCTTAACGCTTGCAAAGATGCGGGACGATGATCCGGAAAAGATCCCTGATGAGCTGAAGTTCACAAAACGCGAGGTGATCGACGGCGAGGAGATGCTTCTGTTTGCAGCATTCCGCGATGAGGAGCTTTTGGGAACCATTGAGCTGCCGTATGCGCTGTATCAGACCTGTGTTCTGACGGGAGAGCCGATCTGGGATGTTCCGATCTCGGAGTGCGCGGCGATCGACCAGCAGTGGATCCTCGAACGTCTTGGAGATCAGGAAGATTCAGACGAGGAAAACGTCTGATTTTTCACATCGATATCCTGTTTTTTCCAAAAAAGGTATGACATTCGCTGCATTCACTGTCATGCAGCGAGATGATCCCTTCACATTTTCGGCAGGTCCATTTTGCCCGTTCGGCCGCAAGAAATGCGGGAAGTCCCTGATCCCTGACGAGAATGCTGTTTTCGATCAGACTTTCGCCGTATCGGTCCTGATATCGCTTATCCATATTTTTTATCAGTTTACAGGGGAAATCTTTGCAGGAAAAACAGTAACGGACGCCTTTTTGCCGGAGGCAGGCAAGTATCCTGCAGTTTTTGGAGTCACCGGTTTTCCAGTCCGGATCCACGAGGCATCCGCCGCAGGGTTTTTTCGGCAGACAGTGCCTGCAGCAGACCATACAGTCCATCCCGCAGGGAGCAAACATAGCTATTGGAATTCTGTCAGGCATTCTCATGTACCGCACACCGCACAAGACAATACTATTTTTCAGAAGATAGATAAAACCACCGCCTGGTCTCTTGGGCCTGCCTGAAGTAGTAATCGTCTATTAGTATAGAATACAGGTGCCCGATCATGCATTTGACATGACTGAAAATATGCACTATTATATTAGTGTGTTTTCAGGGTCGTGAACGCTGACAACCTTTGCTGATCATGTGTATTCATCTTTTCAGGGAAATCGGCACGGGGCGGAGTCATCAGGTGACATTCATAAAAATACCGGATGCCAAAGAATACAATAGAAAACTGCGGGTCTAAGAAACGAATGCCTGTTCCTTCACCGCCGCTAAATGGTTATAGGAACAGGCATTAACTGATATGCTTTTCCAAGGGAAAAAGGGATCGAAAAGAGCACGGGCGTGACGTCTAGGCCGCCTCTTTTTTTCTATAACACCCGAGCTCTTTCACGCCGGTGATCTTCTTCAGCTCGTCGATCGTCTCCTTCCATCCACGGTTCGTTTCAAAATCGATGAAAAAGACATATCTGCCGATACCCTCCTTTGAAGGCCGCGACTCGATACGCGTCAGATTGATCCCTCTTCGCGCAAATATCCCCAGGATCCCGTATAAAAGACCAGGACGGTTCTCTTTGGGGATGATGACAACACTGCATTTTTCCGGATCTTCCGGCTGGGAAATGCCGGCTGTTATCTCAAGAAACCGGGTGGTATTGTTTTTTGAGTTTTGGATATCTCCCTGCAGTACCGGCAGGTCATACAGCTTTGCGGCGCTTTGCGTTGTAACGGCCGCCGATCCGCTGACAACTGCGGCCTCTTTTGCGCTTTGGGCATTGCTGCTTGTATGGATCAGAGCGATATCATGCAAACCGTGGAGAAAGATGCTGCATTGTTCATGCGACTGGGGGTGGGTGTAGATGACCGAGATCTCGTCCTGACTATAGCGTGAAACGAAGAAATGGCGTATCGGCATATAGTATTCAGCAGCGATCCGGCACTTTGTCTGCAGGAGACCGTCCAGTGTTTCGCCGACGCCGCCCGCCTCGCTGTTTTCAACCGGCACGATCCCGCGGATATTTTTTTCTTCGACCGCGGTAAAGACGTCCCGTATCGTCGGACACAGAAGTATCTCCTCATTGTCTTCTTTGATCTTTTCGGCAAGCTCACAGGAGAACGTGCCTTTCGGGCCAAGTACTGCTAAGGTCATTTCATTTTCACCAGGGTTTCGATCAGTTTGTCCGTCTCTTCAGCTGCCTGCGGGATATAGGAGCTGAACACCTCGCTGTTTTTGCCGAAGAATGCCGAGAATCTTTCAGGATCCCCGGAATCTACGATCTCTTTCAGAGAGGCGACGGAATCAGAGAGTGTTTCAAGAATGCCTGCTGTTTCAGGATTCATCTGCAGGATGTCGGCATAAAGCGCAGGATCCTGACCGAGTATCCGTCCGACCAGACCGAGTTCGATCCGGTACACCGGGCTCATCACCGGAAGAATTGCTTCCAGCGGGATGCCGGTGTTTTTTATCGTCTCGGCAACGGATAGGGTCGTGAAGTGTACAAGACCCTGGACGATGCTCATGATCTTATCATGCTCCTTTGGATCCATCGGGCAGATCTTCGCCCCCTCGTTTGTAAATATCCGATAGAGCGCATCCTGAGTTTTTTCATCACATCTGGCAGGAGATGCGGCGATCGTCTGGCCCGCGATCCCGGAGACCGAAGGGCCGAACATCGGGTGAAGTCCGATGACCTGTGCTTTGGATCTCAGCATCGCATCGACCGGCGCGGTTTTTATGGAGGTAAGGTCGCACAATACCTGCTTTTCGCTTAAGAGCGGGGCGATCTCTTCGATCACCCGGACCGTATCGCGAATCGGGACCGAAATCATGATGAGTCCGCAGGTCGAGGCGATATCCGCATTTGAGATCGGTGTTTTTCTTCCGGAACAGATGACTTTGTATCCGGCACGCCCGAACACCGATGAGAACAGACGTCCCATGCCGCCGAAACCGCCGATTATTCCGACCGCATTTTCCCGGCTCAATGGTTCATCTCCTGCGACTGGTTTCATCTTCTGCCTTATCTTATGATCTTCGATTTCGTTCCATGCATCTTCAATCCTCTGCAAGCAGGATCTCGACCGCCTCTTCTGCGGTTCTGCGTTCATGGACGATCATCGCGGCAGCTCTGACGAATCTGTCCGGATATTGATGCTGGAATGCATTTCTTCCGATGGATACGCCGGCAGCGCCGCCTTCCATCGCTCCTTCGATCAGCTGCATGGTCGCCAGATCGCTCATTTTGGAGCCGCCGGCAATAACTACCGGCACATGGCATCCTTCGGTGACTTCTCTGAAGGAGTCAGGGTCTCCGGTGTAGACCGTTTTGATGATGTCCGCACCAAGTTCCGATCCGACACGGGCCGCAAGTTTGACGACTTCATGCATGTTCTCGGATCTGATGTCTTTTCCACGTGGATACATCATCGCAAGAAGCGGCATACCCCATTCGATGCATTCGATCGCGACACGTCCAAGGTCGCCGAGCATGTTTGCTTCGTTCTCGGCGCCGATGTTTACGTGCATCGAAACACCGTCTGCTCCCATTTTTAGCGCATTCTGTACGCTGTTGACCAGAACTTTGTTGTTCGGATCCGGCCCCATATCCGTGCTTGCGGATAGATGCAGGATCAGGCCGATGTCAGGGCCGCCTTTCCGGTGACCGTGTAGGGCTAGGCCCATATGACCAATTACTGCGTTGGCTCCGCCTTTTGCGACCAGATCGACCGATCTTTCCAGATCGATCAGTCCTGGGATCGGTCCGCTGGACACGCCGTGATCCATGGGAACGATCACGGTCGTTCCTGTATCTCTTTTCATGATTCGTTCGAGTCTTATCTCTTTTCCTCTCATTTTTTTCCTCGGGTGTTTTTTGTATTTTTGTGATTATGTGAAAATCCGGTATCCACTGCACCAGAGGAGTTCCCGATAAAAGGCTTGAGATTTTTTATGGAGATCTGTTCTGGTGCAGTTTGACTACTGTCTAAACCAGAATACATAGCTAATGCTAAAAATGTTAGCAATGCTGACGTAAACAGATACTAGGACGCCTGCGAAGGCAGACAAAATATCTTCAAAAGATGCATTGTGCGATCTGCTCAGTACAGAGCTTCTGCTGGCCGCGATTCCTCGCTTTGCCGGCAGACATGCGTCACACATACCAATACCATTTCACGTGAGGGGTAATAAAACCATGTGCCGAAGACAAAAAAACGGCAGAGGAAAACTGTAAAAAAAGTGGAGGGGAGGCTCAGTTCTTTTTGAACTGGGGCATCATTGCACGAAGTTCTGATCCGACTTCCTCGATCAGATGCTCTTCGTCAGCGCGGGTCAGTGCGTTGAATACCGGTCTGTTGACCATGTTTTCAAGGATCCATTCCTTGGCAAACTCGCCTGACTGGATCTCGTAGAGGATCTCGCGCATGGCTTCGTAGGATTCGTCACCGATCACGCGCGGGCCGCGGGTGATGTCACCATACTGAGCGGTGTTGGAGATCGCTTCACGCATCTTGGTGAATCCGCCTTCGTAGATCAGGTCGACGATGAGCTTCATCTCGTGGAGAACTTCGAGGTATGCCATCTCGGGAGCATATCCTGCGTCGACCAGTGTGTCGAATCCTGCCTTGATGAGAGAGGTGACTCCTCCGCAGAGAACGGCCTGTTCGCCGAAAAGATCGGTTTCGGTTTCTTCTCTGAAGGTCGTTTCAAGGACGACCGCTCTGGTCGCGCCGATACCTTTTGCATAGGCAAGAGCAAATTTCTTTGCGTTTCCGGTGTGGTCCTGCTCGATTGCAATGAGGGCCGGGACCCCGTTGCCCTCTTCGTAGGTCCTTCTGACCATATGGCCGGGACCTTTGGGTGCGACCATGATGACGTCGACGTTTGCCGGAGGAACGATCTGGCCGAAGTGGATGTTGAATCCATGGGAGAACATGAGACATTTGTTCTCGGTCAGATAAGGCATGATCTCGGCTTTGTACACGGCTGCCTGGGTCTCGTCGGGGACGAGGATCATGACGACATCCGCTTTCTTTGCAGCTTCGGCGACATCGTATGCCGCAAATCCGTCTTTCTTTGCGAGATCTCTGCTTTTTCCTGCTCTGATCCCGATGATGACGTCAAGACCGCTGTCTTTCAGATTTCTGGACTGCCCTCTTCCCTGTGATCCGTAGCCTATGACTGCGATCGTTTTGCCTGCGAGATCTGAGAGATTCGCATCCGTTTCATAATATTTTTCCATCATTTTTGTCCTTCCTTTTTTGATAAATACTGTGTAGATTAACTTCCTTATGATTTAATTGTTTATCTGTCGAAGCCGCCTGAACGGTAAACGACATTCAAGGCATTCACCATTGCTTCAGCCGACGCGATAACGATATCGCTGTTTGAAGCAGCGGCATCGAAGATCCTGCCTTTTTCGTCCTCGACTTCGATGGTGACGCAGCCCAGAGCGTCGCTCCCGCCGGAGATGGCCTCGACCTGATAGCTCTTTAACTGAACTTTTCCAGGCGCGATCGCCAAAAGCGCCTTCATTGCTGCATCCACAGGTCCATCACCGGTTCTGGAACAGGTTTTATTTTCCCCGTGGACCACGACCCGTACACTTGCCGTCGGGATCGCATGGCTTCCGGTAAATACCGAAATGTCATCCAGCTCGATCATTTTTTTGTCATTTTGACTGCCGGTGATGCTTTTTGCGATCTCGAAGAGGTCGAACTCGGTTACTTTCCGTCCGCGTCCGGAGATCTCCTTGATCTTGGCGACGATCAGATCCAGCTCCGGGTCCGACGGCTGTACGTTCACATCTTCCAGCATCTGCCGGACGGCATGTTTTCCCACATGCTTTCCAAGCTTTAAGCGTCTTCGGTGACCCACCATTTCGGGCGTCATGATGCCGGGTTCGAATGTTCCCGGGTTTGCCATTACGCCGTGAGAATGGATCCCGCTTTCATGCGAAAATGCATTGTCGCCCACGATGGGCTGGACCGGGAGGACGGCGATCTGCGAAAACCGGGAGACCAGTCTTGATGTCTCGACCAGTTTTTCGGTCAGGATATTGGTCTCCATTCCATAGATCGCCTTCAGGATCATGACCGTCTGTGCCAGATCGGCATTTCCGGCCCGTTCGCCGATACCGTTTACGGTGACCTGGATCTGATCAGCTCCTCCTTCTCCCGCGGCGATCGTGTTTGCGGTCGCCAGACCGAAATCATTGTGACAGTGGACGTCGATTCTGCATTTGACGTTTTCCCTAATCATTGCGACAAGGGGTTTCATCATCGACGGCGTGCTTACGCCCACGGTGTCGGGAATGTTGATTATCGTCGTGCCTGCTTCATCTGCAGCTTTGCAGATCTCAACCAGCTCCGACGGTTTTGTTCTGGTCGCATCCATCGGCGAAAACATTACATGATCGCATTTTGAGCGAGCATACGAAATGATCTCCCGGGTAATGGCCAGGACTTCGGCATGACTTTTTTTGATGGTATAGGTTCTCTGGATCTCGGATGTGGGAATAAACACGTGGACCATATCAACGCCGGCCTCGATACAACGGTCTACATCTGCTTTCACAGAACGTGCGAGTCCGCAGATCAGCGGGCGGATACCCTCTTCGGCACAGATCCTCCTGACCGTTTCAAATTCGACATCCGAAGATGCCGGAAAGCCAGCTTCGATCACATCAACGCCGATGTCGGACAGCTGATGCGCAATTTCAATCTTCTGCTCCAGTGTGAATGATACACCGGGAGTCTGT
>JAYFOG010000048.1:0-9273 GCA_034932965.1 Methanocorpusculum sp. | reverse complement strand
ACCCCACCTCGCTTTACAAAAGCTTCACACATCATCTCTGTGTGCCTTAAAATATAGGTGGCTGCTGCTTAAATAGATTTGCAAATTATGTTTCCATATGATGATATGGATGCATCTCTTATCTACAAATACAGATGAAATACTCAAATCTCTTTGCTCTTTCTCACCGGCGCGCCAGTGCTCGTGACCCGGCTGCCGGCACTCGGGAGGCAGTGTCTTCTCTGTAAACTGTATATGAGCGTGTTTACTGATCTCCATCCGACCCTCCAGGAGCTGCTTCTCTCCGGCCTTGGCTGGAACGAACTGCGGCCAGTTCAGGCTGAGACCTGCCGTTCGGTGGCTGACGGGGCCGACACCCTTGTTCTTGCGCCTACTGCAGGAGGAAAAACCGAGTCTGCGTTTTTTCCGGTTATCGATGCGATCTTAAAGCATCCTTCGGAGAAGGTGTCTGCTGTCTATATCTCTCCGCTAAAAGCCCTCATCAATGATCAGATGGACCGGATACTCTTCATGTGCTCCCGGACAGGGCTCGATGCCGCGGTGCAGCACGGCGACGTCCCTGATCGTGATCGTTTCGATTTTGCCGGCCCTGAACACACCGACATCCTGCTGACCACTCCCGAGTCGCTTGAGGTCCTCTTAAGCGACTCACGGACCCGGGAGGCGTTTGGGGAGGTCAGATACATCATCATCGATGAGATCCATGCATTCATGGAGTCGGACCGCGGGGTCCACCTTCTTTGTCTGATGGACCGCATGGAGATGATTGGAACAAAACAGATAACACGGATCGGTCTTTCAGCCACAGTCGGGAATCCTGAAACGCTTCTTTCCTGGTTCTCCGGACCTGAAAGAAAAAAACATCTCGTCTCGATTCCATCTCCTCCCTCAAAAAAACTGTTCACGTTTGTGGTGGAGCAGGAGTTTTCCAGGCAGGTGCATGCGGTCGCAGGATATGTTTTCGGAAAAAAAGCCCTGGTCTTTACCGAGAGCCGCAGTTTTGCCGAGCGGCTGGTCGTTCCTCTGCGCGAAGA
Source organism: Methanocorpusculum sp. (assembly GCA_034932965.1). GTDB lineage: Archaea > Halobacteriota > Methanomicrobia > Methanomicrobiales > Methanocorpusculaceae > Methanocorpusculum. The sequence goes on along the minus strand of JAYFOG010000048.1, from coordinate 8,239 downwards.
ACTGCCGCTTGTGTTTCTTCATCACTCATCCGTATCGCCTGAGGATCGTGAAGCGGCAGAACGGTCCTTTGATTCTGCCGGAGGGACCTGTGTAATTTGTACGAGCACAATGGAGCTTGGTATCGATATCGGGGAACTGGATCTTGTCGTCCAGTACGGCGCGCCGCGGTCAGTTTCTTCGTTTCTGCAGAGGCTTGGCCGGACAGGAAGACGGGGAATGCCGGCAAGAATGGTTTTTATCGTTTCCAATGCCTGTGATCTTCTGATCGCGGTATCCGTTATCGAGGCTGCCATGGATCATAAGGTCGAGTCGCTCAACCCTCCCGTATGCCCGTATCATGTTCTTATCCAGCAGCTGTTTCTTCTCTTAAAGGGGAAAAACGGCATGAGTATTCGAAGCATTATCGGTTCTCTATCCGCGCTGACGCCGTTTAAGGCACTATCCTCCGGTCATTACTCATCTATTCTGGAGCATCTTACTGCACAAAACTATCTTGTCCGTTCCGGTGATCTGTATCTTGCCGGACCAAAGGCGGAGCTGGAACTTGGCCGGTCCAACTGGATGTCCCTTATCTCTGTCATTCGTGATTCCGGGGGGTATCTCGCAGTGCTTCCTGATGGTACTGTGATCGGGACCCTCGATCCGCGGTTCGTTGGCGGAGATCCGGGTAAGATCTTTTCTTTCACCGGCAAAACCTGGCGTCTCCTTCATCGCGATGATGTGCATAAGCGCGCCCTTATTGAGCCAGCTTTCGCCAAAGGCGATGTGAAACGTCCGTTCTGGAGCGGCGGAGATGGGGGGAGCTATGCAAGCAGTCTTGTCTGTCAGTCGGTAGCTGCTGTTCTAAAACATGGTTCACCCAGCATCCCTCTTCCTCCGGCAGAGAAAGCGGTGATCGATGATCTCATCCGGATGCTGCCGGATGATCTTTCGCCCGGGAAGATCCATATCCGGACCGAGCCGGAGTTGAACGGATATTCGGTCGTCGTATCCACATTTCTCGGTACGCGGGCAAATCAGGTGCTTGCACGTCTTCTGAAAAACCGGCTCGAAGGAAAACATGCTGTTCGTTATACACTATTTGCGATTCGGATCTTTGACTGGGAATCACCAAAAGCCGGGGAATATATTGCCGGTATCCTGAAAGAGCTGGGCCGTATGTCTGTTCTCTCTCTTGCAGAGGAACTCCCCTGCCTTCCGGAAACCACATGGAAGTTCGGTGAGCTGCTTCCCGAAGATCTTCTACTGGAAATGGCAGCTTATGATTATTATGCTATTCCTGCTCTGATTGATGCATTATCTGGTACGTTTGTCATGCAAAGATCTAATGACTGATCTTGCTCAGATCTTTCCTCTTGTCTGTGCTGCTTTCAGCAGCTCTGCCGTAACTCGCTCGTTTGCGATTTTTCTGTAGCATTCATCGATCTCGAAACCGATGAAAGGGATGCCGAGCCGTACGGCTGCAATCGCCGTATTTCCAATCCCCATAAAGGGATCCATCACCACACGGCATTTATCCAATCCGTGATCCTTGATGCACATCACGGGAAGCTGTATGGGAAATGTTGCAGGATGCGGTCTGCTTTCCCTAATGGTTTCATAAGGGATGAACCAGGTATTTCCCCTATCTCTGAGATCCCGTTTCTCTCCGCCCCAGCGGTTCACATTGCTTTTATCCTGATAGGGTACTCCGGTTGCCAGACGGTCGATCTCGACCGCACCTTTTTTCGTGAAGTGAAAGATGAACTCATGACAGTCGTTATGATAGCGCTTACTGTTTATCGGCTTGTAATGTCCGGCTGCCACCCCCTCTTCAGGGAGTGCAATGGATTTTATCCAGTGGATCATATTCTGGAGCACGAACCCCTGCTCTCTAAACGTCTGTGCCACGTCAATGGGGATCCATGGATCTTTCAGGCTCCCGCCGACATTCAGGTAGAAAGAACCCTGATCTGAGAGAACACGGTATGATTCGTCTGCAACCGATCTTATCCATTTCAGATAGGTACTTCGCGGAATCGTATCATCATATTTCGTATAGGCTTTCCCAATGTTGTACGGCGGCGAAGTGACGATCACATCAACACTCCCGGCCGGTAATCGGGTCATCCCCTCGACACAGTCAGTGTCATAGATCCTGTTGAGTTCAGTCATGTTTTATGATCGTGACTATGGTGATTTCATATGTCATGGTTTCCCCTGCAAGAGGGTGGTTTGCGTCCACGATGATCTTTGTATCTGTGACTTCAGCAACCGTGACTTTGCATAACCGATCGAAGACTTCGACGGTGATGATGTCTCCGGGACTTGGTTCGCTGTCGAGCCTGAGTTTTTTTCGTTTTATCGGGATGACCAGGCGTTTGAGATATTTCCCGTAGGCTTTTTCCGGAGGCAATACGACTGTCACGGTGTCTCCCTCGCTTTTTCCCAATAATGCCTCTTCAAAGGCCGGATTTATCTGTTTTTTTCCAAGTGTGAGGGTGACAGGCTCACGGGTATGGGTATCTTCGAATATCTCTCCGTCCGGACGTTTGCTGATAAAGTGGACCTGCAGCGTATCCCCGGATTCTGCGACAGACATACCTATCTGTATGGCTGAATGAATACTTTAAAGGTTCGTGTTCGTAAATGGGCTGGGCGGCAGCAATGCGGTAAAAAAAGGTTAAGTGGCTGAGATCAGGGGGATAACGAGTTTTTTATACACGCCGTCTCCGCTCTGATGCAGGATCCTGAACTCATAAGTCCCGGGTTTATCCACTTCAACGGTCCAGATGTAGTTTCTTCCGTTCTCATCAACGGTACAGTCATTCTCAACGATACTGATCCCTTCTGAATCAAGGGGTCTCCATGCAAGGCTATGCGGACTCGTGATAATGACAGTAAAGCTTTTTTCGCTGTTTTTTTGAATCGCGTATGAGTCCATTTATACCTTCTTCAATTGGTTTACATAATTAAATGTAATATAATTGAAAATACAAATTAACTATTTAAATATTTTTCGGTTGATTTTCCACATAATATTTTGAAAAACCTGAAATATCTACAGATTTGAAAATGTCGGACAGGTCTCCTTTCAGAATCTGATCCATACTAAAATATCAATGATTTCTGGTTAAAATAGAAAATAAAGAACGCCGAGGGGGAGATTTGAACTCCCGAGGTGTCGCCACCAGTGGCTTTCGAGGCCACCGCCCTTCCGGACTAGACTACCTCGGCAGGCATCTATACGATACGTTAATGTATGCGCGTAGTAAGCATACGTCTTTGAATGTAAAAAATATATGGGATTGGTTGCCGGATCTACATCTGGCCGGCGCCTTTGGAGATCATCATGTCATCGACGCGGATGAGGAGCATGGCGGTTTCCGAAGCACTCTGGATCGCCTGGCGTTTGACTCTCTTTGGTTCAACAACGCCCTGTGCCTTCATGTCAACAACGGTGCCGGTAAACACATCGAGACCTGCATACTTCTGACCCATTGCATGGGCCTGGCGGAGATCGATGACTTTGTCAACTGTGTCGAACCCTGAGTTTTCGGCAAGGGTCTTTGGGATGATCTCGAATGCCTTTGCATATCCTTCGATAGCCAGCTGGACACGGCCGCCTTCGGTTGATGCATATTCGCGGAGTCTAAGGGACAGTTCTGTCTCGACAGAGCCGCCTCCGATCGTATAGGAACCGTCTTCGATGACATCCTGGACGACACGTTTTGCATCTTCGATCGCGCGTTCGAGTTCATCGACAAGGTGCTGGGAGGATCCGCGCAGGAGAATGGTAACTGCCTTGGCGTTTTTGCATTCCGAGAGCTTGGTCATCTCTATGTCATCAAGCATATCGAGTCTGCCTGCAGTTCCGATCACTTCCGGTGCGAGATCTTCGGGTTTATTGATAACCTGGCCGCCGAGTGCTTTTGCCGCGTATTTCAGATCTTTTTCCGGAACGAATTCAAGGGCATAGATGCCGTTTTCGCCGAGATAATACTGGACCGGGTCAGCGATGCCTTTCTGACAGAGAACGACGTTCACGCCGCTTGCGGCAAATTTGTCCGCCATTGCCTTAAGGGTCGCACGCTCTGCAGCGGAGAATGCCGAAAGCTGTTCTGCAGAGGTGATCTTAATTTTTGATTTGGTCTGCGTCTTGGTGATCTCGAGCGGGCCTGCAATAAATGCTGCTTTGACGCCTTTGATCTTCTTTGGCATCAGTGAGTCGAGCCGGGTCTTGTCGATCAGAACACCTTTGATGAGTTCTGCACTCATTGTGTCGCTGCGTTTTGTTTTGACAAGGATGTCGTCTTCATTGACGAGCGTCTTTTTACCGACGGTCTCTGCAACGCCGGAGACCGCCTCAACGACCACATCGCATGCCTGATCCATGATGTTCTCGATGGATTTTCCGGTCATCGCCGTTTTGGCGATCTGTTTCAGCATGACTTTGTCTTTTGGCGTGACATCGATCGAAAGTTTCTCGAGGAGTTCAAGTGCCTTGAGCATACCAAGGTTGTATCCTTTTGCGATCACTGACGGGTGGACGCCGCTGTCAATAAGGTGTTCTGCCTGTTCCATAAACGAACCGACCAGCACAACAGCAGTCGTGGTTCCGTCACCGCACTCATCGTCCTGGGTCTCTGCGACCTCAACGACAAGTTTTGCACCCGGGTGTTCGACATGGATATGATGCAGGATCGTTGCTCCGTCGTTGGTGATCACGATGTCGTCACTGCCCTGGGTGACCATCATCTTGTCCATTCCGCGGGGACCAAGAGTTGTTCTCACTGCATTGCCGAGGACCTTTGCTGCCATGATATTGGAGCGAAGTGCTTCCTGTCCTGGGACGCGCTCTACGTTATTACGTAAAATGACGACCTGCTGACCTGAGTTGTTTGCCATAATCTCTATTCTCCTGTACTAGTGTGTTAAAAAAGTGGATTGGACTTCTATATAAATATGATGTATTGGGTGTTGGCCGTTCAGTCGATACGTTTAATTGTAAAGAGCGAGTAGACCGGAACGCCCTCTATTTCCCGGACACCGCGCTTATCAAAGATCACACATATGCCTACCGGTGTGGCTTTGTGGCGGCGCAGGTAATTCACTATCTCTGTGAGAGTGTTGCCGGTGGTGATACAGTCGTCCACGATAAGGCAGCGTTTCTGAGAGACTTTGCTGAAGTTTCCGGAGATAGATCCGATTTTACCTTCCGGGTTGTGTTTCGACGGGTGATATATGGCAAGATTCAGTCCGTCCTCTGCGGCGATCATCGTTGCAAGGGGCACGCCGGATACGGATATCCCTATGACCGTGTCGATTCCCTCTTCCTCCTCATTCGCCGCTTCAAAGTTGGCCAGCATCATGGATGAGATGCCGCCGAGAAGTGTGGAGTTCGAACTGACGGTCGTCCAGTCGATATGTACATCTTTTGGTGCAGCAATGCCGGCTTTTCCCTGTGTCAGAAGCCAGGTGACGGTATCGACCGAGAGACTGAGTTCATCAGCTATCTGACCCGAGGAGTGACCTTCGGAATGAAGGTCCTTTGCTTTTGTCATGAGCTCTTCTAAGGAAGACATATGAAAAGTAATCGCTTTCTTCGCTATATATGCTTTTGTGATGAACCCATCCTGAAAAATGCAGCCAGCGGACCGAAAATATAGGAAACTTACAAAACGTGAGACGTCAAACACTTCACGCAGATATGCCGGCAAAATATGTGACTGCATCATTTCAGAAAAAAGTCACGCCGTATCTCACCACGTTCAACGATGCTGAAAAAAAGCAGTTCTACCTTGATGCAGATGAGGCTGTGAAAGAACTTGTTTCCATGGGAAAAGATCCCAAAGAGGTTCTCTGGGTCATGCAGAGTATAGGGTTGTATTTGTATGGAAACTCTGGAAAGAACTTCTATATCGATTACCAGAAGATCGTTCTCTCAGACACCTGTGTGCTCTGGTCGATGCAGCCTCCCGGGGGCGGGTGCATCCATCTCTTCCAGACCCCGGAAGGCAAACTGCTCATCGATGCCGGATATGGTGTCAATTATGCCGACTGGCTGAACACGCTTGCGGATCTTGGTCTTGGTGATTTTTCAGATATAAAACATGTCCTCTGCACCCATGGAGATGCCGATCATGTAGGTATGACCGGATTATTGCCTGTCCCGCCGTTCGTCCACCCTTTGACAAAAGAGATCCTTGAGAACGGCTCGCGCTCATTTGCCTCCACCAATGATCTCGTGCTGCTGGAACATGTCTATACGACGACGGTCAACACCTTTTCACAACTGGTGTTTCCCAAAGAGTATATTCTCAGTAAAACCGAGCCTCTGCGGATGAGAGGGATCTTCCCGGTTATTGATGAGATATGTTTTGCCGGTATCAGGTTCGAAGTATGGGAAAGCCTCGGAGGCCATCTCGCCGGTCAGCTCTTTTTCTATGAACCTGAGGAGGGTCTGCTCTTTACGAGCGATGCGATATTGAACTTTGCGACCCTCACGCCCTGGCGGCTTGTCTACGGTTCGATCCCGGATTACCTTATCACCACGGTCAATATCAACAGTGAGATCGGCAGATATGAACGGACCGAACTGATGAAACTTGCCGTGGAACTGGATAGCGGGCTGAGGAAAAAAGGCAAGCGCCTCAGGTTATGCTGCGGACACGGCGCTGTATCGGTTCTCGATGATGCGGGCCGTCTGAGTGTTTCTGATCCTGTGATCCATTATTCAAAGAGAAGACACACTGAAAAACTGCATGACCTTTTCACCAGGATCTCATGGCGGATAAAACGGCAGCTCATCTGAGCCGTTTCGTTTTTTCCGTCCCTCTTTGGACGGGGGCAGAACCGCATATCGGGCAGTCGGGCTGTCCAGGCGGGATCTCTGCGCCGCACCCTGAACAGATCAGTTTCCAGACCCGCTTTTTTGCTTTCCTCTGCAGGATCGGTTTGAAGAGGATCTTTAGATGCCGGCAGACGTTCTGGACCGCAAAGTCATCGGTGATGACGGTTCCTTTCAGGGTCAGGCCAAGTGCGATGACCGAGATGTCTGTGTCAGAAAGAACTCTGGCATCCCCGCTTTTGAGTGCCGCATTTGTAGCTGCAAACAGATCTTCAGCCTCCGGTTCGGTCACGGCAAGGCCGCTTTCCGTCAGGATCTCGTAACGCATCTTTGATGCGAGATCCTTGAGTTCACCAACCACATCCGGTGTGGTGAAAAGCTCTCCGTCAAGGGTATAATCACCGAAAAAATAGGATGAATCCAGTATATATCTCATCGTCGAACTGCGTCTGCGATTACACCGGAGGCCGTGATCCTGCTGGATGCACGCTCGATCGTATCAGAGGATGCAATGTCGGCAAGACCTGCCTGCATGAGTTTTATGTAACCTCCCGAGGCAAAAACACCGTGAACTCCCGCGGCCCGTACAGAGGCGGCTCCCTGTTCAAGCAGCATCCCTGCCGCTTTCGCCATCGAGCCTCCGGTTGCGATGATGTCGTCCACGATGATACAGTCCCTGCCTTTCGCCTCAAGATGCTTTGGCGCCATTGTGACCTCAGAACCTGAGAGCCGTGTTTTATCGAGATGATCGCAGTCCCATTTTCCAACAGCTGCCACGCCTTTGGCAAACTCCCATGCCCCCTCGTCGGGAGAAAGGATCAGCGGATTTTCGAGAGCCATCGTGCTGATGTATGCTCCGATCTCCGGGGCGATCGTCAGATTCTTCGCCGGACATCGGAAATGTGACAGTATGGATGTATCATGGATATTGATGGTAAAGATCCTGTCTGCCCCGGTCGAGAGGGCCCGTGCCATCGCCCGTGCGGATATGGGTTCCCCGTCATTGAACTTCTTATCCTGCCGTGCGTATCCCATATATGGCAGAACAAGCGTCGTCTCCTTTCCTTCGCATGCATCGAGCAGAAGGATGGCCTGCAGAGTTGACTCTGCATCGACCGTACTTGCGATGATGATCATATGATCATCCTCATCCATTATGCGTATGGACTGCTCACCGTCCGGGAACTTCGTGTATTTTACTTCCGATAAAGTACACCCGAGTTTCTGGGCGGTGCGTGCCGCGAGAACCTGGCTTTTTTCGGTATAGGCTACTTTCATGATAAGACTCTAACAACTATCTCTTACTGAAACTACTTAAAGCATAATCAAGTACAAATATTAGCATCTTTAATCGAGGTATGGAACACAAATATGGAACACGATGATAATCCCGGACAAAGACAAAATGA
>JAYFOG010000047.1:0-3082 GCA_034932965.1 Methanocorpusculum sp. | reverse complement strand
CGAACGGTCCCGATGAAGGGACGAGCAAGTCGAGGGCGGGCTGATCCGCAGGGGAGGCCTCAGCCGAGCAAGGCTTTGCCTTGCGAGAGACTTGTGAGAGTGAGGGTCAGCAAATCCGATTCTGGGAGCAAGCCATCGGCTTGCGGGATTTAAGCGAGGGCTGAAAGCCCGAAGCGGAGAGCAAAGCAAAGCTTTGCGGTTCGCGCCGATTCGCGGTTGGTTCTTTCTCTTGTGCCCACATGAATGCCTTAAACGAAATCGAATTACATCCCAGAAGTACATCAGTTTTTTCCGGTCGAGATCACACCGCGTAAGTCTTACTGAAAAAAGAATGAAGGGTTCTATCCTTTCCGCACCGCGTCGCGGTTTTGCCGGTAGGATTTCTCTCTCGGATCAAGCTTCATGGCCTGTTCGAACGCAGAAATCGCATCTTCTTTCCGACCGAGATACGCAGAGGCCGCGCCTTTCAGGCTCCAGCTCTCAGCATCTTCCGGGGTGAGCAGAAGGACTTTTTCTATTGATGCAAGCCCCTCCTCATATTCTCCGCTTCTGATCCGGAGATTTGCCAGCAGTTTCAGCAGGCGGCAGTCATCCGGCACGGATGAGAGCCCGGTCTGGAGAGTATCGTTCGCCTTTGCCGCATCGCCGAGCGCGGCCTGTGCATGGGCTTTGTGCAGAAAAGCAAGTGAACATCCAGGCTCGATCGCGAGCGCCAGTTCTGCTGACTGGAGAGCTTCGTTGGGATTCCCCGCAAAGATCAGATATCCTGCTTTGTTTGCTAAGAGGACCGAAGAGTGCGGTGCGATCGCCAACGCCTCCGAAACTGCGGCAGCTGCCTCGGTATATTTCCCGGATCCGGCAAGGAGCCTGGCACGCTCCGCGGGAAACCGGTGATCTCCCGGAAACATTTTTCCGGCCGTGATATGCGCTGCCAGTGCTTCTTTACTTTCGCCAGTCTTTTCAAAGAGAAGAGCGAGATTATACCAGACATCGGGAATACCCGGCCGAAGCTTGATCGATTCCTGATAGCAGAAGACGGCTCCTTTCTCGTCACCGCGTGCCATCAGCCCGGCGGCTTCCTTGCACCAGAGAACCGGATCCGAAGGATTTGCCACTCGCGGTTTTCTGCTCACTTTTTCTCCCACCGGAGAAGCTGCGAAAGACTGCCCAGAGTTCCTCCCCGCCGGATCTCCTCACGGACCCGGATCTCGGTTTTGTGGACCTCGACCGAACGCCGTGCGACCTCATATGCCCGTTCCCTTGGGATGACGACCACGCCTGACTGGTCTCCGACCAGCCAGTCTCCCGGCCTGACCGGCTGGCCGCAGCAGGAGATCTCGGCGTTGATCTCGCCGAAACCTTTCGGTTCGCCTGCATTCGGCTGGATCGCCGTCGCATAGACCGGTATTTCAAGCGTGACGATATCATCCCAGTCACGTACGGCCCCGTCGATAACGATCCCGGCGATACCTTTGTTCCCGGCCGAACGCGTGGCAAGTTCGCCCCAGGGCGCTATGTCGGTTCGTTTGTCATTGCTGATGACGAGAACATCCCCCGGTCTGCACTCATCGATCGCCTGAACCGGTTTTGACCAGTCGCCGCCGAATGTTTGTACCGTGACCGCTTTTCCGATCATTTTTTTCGGGGCATGCTGAACACAAAGGCCGCTCATCGCTCCTTTCCGGTACAGAGCGTCCGTCACGTTCGGAGCTGATACTTGTTCGAGAAGTTCGCGGATCATATCGTCCAGACTGGTTTTCACGACCGTTCCTTCTGCCGGATGATCGATCGCCTCCCGGACATCACGCGCAGCTTTGGCGACATCGGCTGCCTTGATGATCGAGCCTCCGACGATCACGATGTCGGCTCCCCGTGCCGCCGCTTTGGATGCTGACTCTGCATTCAGTCCTCCTGCGACGGCTATTTTGACCGGCAGATCACCGAGTCTGTCCAGCAGATCCAGCGGGTCTTTTCCCTCCATCTGCTGATCGATCCCCACATGAGCATTGATGATCTGGACCCCGAGACCGGCAAGTTCCCGTGCACGCGTGACCACATCAGAGACATTCATCATATCCGCCATGATCTCGACACCGTACAGGGCGGCTCCGCGTAATGCATCCATGATGACGGCGTTATCCGTATTTGCAAGGACGCAGACGATATTTGCTCCGGCTTTTGCCGCCATCTCGACCTCCAGCCCGCCGGTATCGGATGTTTTCAGGTCGGCAACAAGCGTCACGGTCGGAAACTGCGCCCTAAGTGCGCGAACTGCCTGCATACCCTCGCTTTTCACAAGGGGGGTGCCTATTTCTATCCAGTCGGCACCTCCGGCAAGTGCCTCTTCTGCTATTTTTTGGGCCCGGGTAAGCTCGGTCACGTCAAGGGCCACCTGGAGGATAGGGCTTTGCATAGAGAATAGTTTGGAAGGAGAAGGGGATAAGGCTGGCGGGTGAACAAAAGATACGCCGAGGTCTGAATCGATGTTTGCGGGATCATCCCTGCTGTAATAGGACTTACGTGGTGTTAGTGTCAATCAAATTCAGGAAGTGTGCGGCTGGGTGTTGACACATGAGATAAAACCAACCGCGAATCGGCGCGAATCTCGCCCTTCGGGCTCCCAGAATCGGATTTGCTTATCCTCACTCTCGCAAGTCTCTTGCAAGGCAAAGCCTTGCTCGGTTGAGCCCTCCCCTGCGGGTCAGCCCACCCTCGTCTTGCTCGTCCCTTCATCGGGACCGTTCGGGCAAATCCTGTCGGCGCCCCAGCGCCTCCCAATGGTGAATCCCCTCCCCTTCTTATTTTGAGATTGTCAGAAAAGAACAATATTCACATTTAGCAATGATCAATGAGCATTTCCCTCACAGGAGCCGCTGGGGCGGCGACAGGATTTGCCCGAACGGTCCCGATGAAGGGACGAGCAAGACAGCGTAGCTGGATTGCGAGAGTGAGGATAAGCAAATCCGATTCTGGGAGCAAGCCAAAGGCTTGCGGGATTCGCGCTGATTCGCGGTTGGTTTTTTCATGCGCCCACAATAATCCCGTACACGAAATCGAAGTACACCTCATTAGTATGTGAGTT
>JAYFOG010000046.1:0-8026 GCA_034932965.1 Methanocorpusculum sp. | reverse complement strand
ACAATACGTATTTGTCAAGACTTTTGCACTGGTTTTCGCCTTTTTTAATGGTAAAGAGACCATATTTTGGCACTTTACTTGGATATAAAGGTGCCGGATGTCAAGAAAAATAAGGGTGAAAAATTAGCGAACTACTGGATCAGGGTCGTCGTCTCGTCATAATCGGCGAGAAGTCTTGCGACCCCGACCACTTTTGATTCATCCGCGTGTTTAATGTCCAGCTGAAGTTTGCAGGCATCACAGTTTTCATCGCAACGGATCCTGTCGTAGTGTGCAGGTTCCTGATAGGTGCAGATTATCCCCTCGTAGTTCCGGAGCACGACTTTGTTCACCGACCAGGTCAGCAGATAATTCGGAGAAACAGGGATCTTTCCACCTCCTCCGGGCGTATCGACCACATATCGCGGAACGGCAAATCCGCTTGTATGTCCGATAAGACTCTCCATGATCTCGATACCTTTCGATATTGGTGTTCGGAAATGACTGATTCCTTCCGAGAGATCACACTGATAGAGATAATACGGGCGGATCCGATTTTTGACCCGCTGGTGGACGAGTTCTTTCATAATGATCGGGCAGTCGTTGATCCGTGCAAGCAGGACCGACTGGTTTTCAAGCGGAATGCCGGCATCGGCAAGTTTGGAAATGGCGGCCCGGGTGTTTGCCGAGTAAAAATTAGACTAATGGTTCCGGCTGTTTTCCCATATACTCGACCGGAAGTTTGGTGTTTTTCACCAGGATCTGCTGATCTGTTTCGATCAGTCTATCCATAATGAGGCGTTTTCCTGCCTGGCTCATAGCATATACCGGTACACCAATCCCTCCTTGTACCAATGCTTTGGAAACGGCGGCACGGACATGCTTTGAGGCACAGGCAAAAACCAGGTCGGATGCGGCTACCAGTCTCTCTGCATTCTCCAGGCTGCTCACGCCGGATGTGTGGACCGCTATTATCAATGTCTCCGGATATTTCGCGCGGATCTCCTCTGCGAGTTCATGCTGGAATCCCGCAATTGTCACTGCCGTCTTAGTCCAGCCTTCAGATTTTGCCCGGGCAAGTCCGGCGAGGACGTCAAGTTTCGCGTTCTCTTTGTCGATGACGATACCGCCTGCCTCCTCTATTTTTTTGATCACTTCCGGGTGAGGAGTCGTCGAGACAAGGCCGGACATCTTTCCGCCGAGTCCCTGGACAAGATCGGGTGTTCGAACAATCACCGTTCCGGCGCCGTCTGAGCAGATGACCGCTGCGTCAAGGGTCTTCGTTCTCAGACCTGTGCTCATCAGCTCGGACGCTCCAAACAGAACGAAAGTTTCCCGGTCAAGAACCTGACGTTCGTTTGTACACATCCCGAAGTTTTTGATCCGCGACTCGATGTTTTTTTGCACCGATTCCTTTGTGATCGGGTCCACCGGCGCTGCAAACCGTTTTGCAAGCGGACAGAACCGAACCTTCGGCTCTCCTGCTTCGACAACTTCTCCGTTCCTGATGACGACCCGTGTCATTCCGACGGCCTCAATAATATGTTCGTCTTTCATTTTCCGATGGATAGATATGATATCCGCATCATCGCCGGCAGACATCTTCCCCTCTTTTAAGAGCGTGAGGATCTCACGCCTGGCCGGATCGGATAAGGCTTTGAATGTCTCAGGAAATCCCATAATACTTCTCTACACTATTGCCCGGATAAGTATTTAGATGTTTTTCTAAATTGATAAATTTCGAAATAGGTTGGGATAAGAGGATGTACGTGATTTTGATGGGTTTTATCTCAGGTTTCCACACGCATCCCGTACCCGAGATCGACGTGCATCTCATAAGTACGTAAGTTTATCTCGTTCAAGATCACAACCCCGCGTAAGTCCTATTTAAAATCTCAGATTTCCACACTCAGCCATACCCTTTCCTAACTGAATCCACCCCAACCCCAGCCCCGCGTAAGATTAACATCCCTTCCTGCCAATAGGTAACTTAGGTAAAAACCATGGGCGAACTTGCATCGTTACCCAACATCGGCAAAGACACCGAAGCAAAACTCAACACACTCGGCATCACGACCGCAGAACAGCTGCGCGAAATCGGCAGCAGACAGGCCTGGCTCATGATCAGGTCGATCGACGAAACCGCCTGCCTCCACCGGCTCTACGGACTCGAAGGAGCGGTAATGGGCGTAAAAAAATCAGCGCTCTCCCCAGAAACAAAAAAAGAACTCAAGGAGTTCTACGCCTCCTTCACGCAAAAAATAGGCTAATTCCCCTCTTTTTTAAACTTCGAGTACTTCCCCCCGACAATAATGATAATAATTCCGACAAAGATCCCGACGATCATCAGAATAAAACTGTAACCTGACAATACAGCTGCCGATGCGATAATAACGGCAACCCCGAGCAGAACGAGAGCGGTTGAAAGAACGCCCCCGTCTTTCGTAAGATACTCGAAAAAGCTTGACATACCAAATCATACACCCCAAACCGACATAAAGATATGGACTGCAAAAGCCCATCACGGGAACAGTTAATTTGCATGCATAGCCAACATATAGGCAGAGAAACGTCCGGGTACAGGAAAGGGAAACGGTTATGGTCTACAGGATATTTGTTGAAAAGAAACCCGCTCTGGCAAACGAAGCACGATCGCTCCAGAATGAACTGCAGAGCCTGGTCGGCATCACAGGGCTGACATCGGTCAGAATACTCAACCGGTACGATGTCGAAAATATAGAACAGGGACTCTTCGAATACGCAACGACAACGGTCTTCTCCGAACCCCAGCTGGATCTGACCTATGACGAAATCGAGGCCGAAAAAGACGAACACATCTTTGCCGTCGAGTTTCTGCCCGGCCAGTTCGACCAGAGAGCAGACAGCGCCGCCCAGTGCATCCAGCTGATCTCCCAGGGAGAACGGCCGGTCGTCAACACCGCACGTGTGTATATACTCAAAGGAAAAATCTCCAAGCAACAGCTGCGTGCGATCAAAAATTACGTGATCAACCCGGTCGAAAGCAGAGAAGCCTCCTTAGAAAAACCGGAGACCCTGTCCGTCTCCTACCATATCCCCAAAACCGTCGAAACACTGACCGGATTCATCAAACTGGATGACAAAGGCCTCGCCGGTCTCATCCGGGAACTGGGTCTTGCGATGGATCAGGATGACATCAGATTCTGTCAGCAGTATTTTATTCAGGAAAAACGCGACCCGACCATCACCGAGATCAGAATGATCGATACCTACTGGTCGGATCACTGCCGCCACACGACCTTTTTAACAACGATCGACAAAGTCAGAACAGAGAGCCCGCTTCTGCAGAAAGCATACGACGACTACCTCGCGGTCAGAAAAGCCGTCGGCAGGGACAAACCGGTCAATCTGATGGACATCGCGACGATCGCGGTCCGTCATCTCAAACAGGAAGGAAAACTCGATAAACTCGACGAGTCACCCGAGATCAATGCATGTACGGTGAAGATCAAGGTCTTTGTGAACGGTCAGGACGAGGACTGGCTTTTACTGTTCAAAAACGAGACCCACAATCACCCGACCGAGATCGAACCCTTCGGCGGGGCGGCGACCTGTCTTGGAGGAGCGATCCGCGATCCGCTTTCAGGCCGGGCCTATGTCTATGCAGCGATGCGGCTGACGGGAGGCGGGGATCCCTTAACGCCGGTGAGTGAGACGCTCGCCGGAAAACTTCCGCAGAGAAAGATAGCAACGACGGCGGCGGCAGGCTACAGTTCCTACGGAAACCAGATCGGGCTTGCGACCGGGATCGTGGACGAGATCTATCATCCGGGATATGTGGCAAAACGGATGGAAGTCGGGGCCGTTATCGGCGCCGTCCCGCAGGAAAATGTCAGACGCGAGGTCCCAAAAGACGGGGATGTCGTGATCCTTTTAGGCGGACGGACCGGACGGGACGGATGCGGCGGAGCGGCCGGTTCATCGAAGTCCCATACGGTGGCTTCGCTTACGAGCTGCGGAGCCGAGGTCCAGAAAGGAAATGCGCCGGAAGAGCGCAAGATCCAGAGACTGTTCAGAAACCGGGAGGCGTCCCTCCTGATCAAACGCTGCAATGATTTCGGCGCCGGCGGGGTCTCGGTCGCGATCGGAGAGCTTGCCGACGGGCTGGAGATCGATCTGAACGCGGTCCCGAAAAAGTACGAAGGCCTTGACGGCACGGAACTTGCTATCAGCGAATCGCAGGAGAGAATGGCGGTCGTCGTGGACAAGGCCGATGCGGAGAAGTTCCGTACCCTTGCTCACGCCGAGAATCTGGAAGCCACGATCGTTGCCCGGGTAACGAAAAAGCCCCGCCTGATCATGACCTGGAACGGAAAAAAGATCGTGGACATCTCCCGCGAATTCCTGAACACGAACGGGACGGAGAAACATATCGAGATCGAACTTGCCGAGCCGCAGCCGTTTGAAAAGAAGTTCTCCGGCACGTTCGAGGAGAATTATACCGCACTTGCCGGCGACTTGAACAGCTGTTCGAGGAGAGGGCTTTCGGAGCGGTTCGATTCGACGGTGGGAGCCGGAACGGTTCTTATGCCGTTTGGAGGACGGTATCAGCTGACCCCGATCCAGGCGATGGTGAACAAGATCTCGGTCGAAAAAAGCGATACGGATGACTGTTCCCTGATGGCGTGGGGATTCAATCCGATGATCTCGGAAAAAAGCCCGTATCACGGGGCGTATCTGGCGGTCGTTGAGAGCGTTTCAAAGCTGATCGCGACGGGAGCGGAGTTTTCGGATGTGTATCTTTCGTTCCAGGAGTACTTCGAGAAGCCTGGAAAGGATCCAAAACGCTGGGGTAAGCCGATGAGCGCACTCCTCGGGGCGTTCACCGCCCAGATGGGGCTTGGGATCGGCGCGATCGGCGGGAAGGATTCGATGAGCGGTTCCTTTGAGAAACTTGACGTCCCCCCGACCCTGATCTCGTTCGCCGTGACGACGGAGAAGATCCAAAATATCGTGACGAACGAGTTTAAGGAGCCGGGACACCGGGTCGCTCTGTTACAACCCGAGTATGATGAAAACGGGCTGCCGACCGCGGCATCACTGACCGCGAACTATCATCTGGTCACGAGCCTGATGAGGGACGGATGTGTCTCGTCATGTTATACGCCGACGGCAGGCGGGGTCGCCGAGGCGGTTTTGAAGATGGCGTTTGGGAACATGGTCGGGTTTGCGTATGACAGTTCTGCCGACCCGAAGGAGATCTTCGGATACGCCTACGGTTCGTTCATTCTGGAGCTGAACGATGATTATGATGTCGGCATGAATTTGGGAATGACGACGCCGGATCCGTTCATCCGGTATGCCGGGGCAAAGCTTTCGCTGGATACGCTGCTTGAGATCTACGAAGCGAAACTGGAACCGGTTTATCCGTGCAATATCCTGCAGGGGTCGGGCAGGATCAGAAAAATAACCAGTGAGACGAGATCCGCCCTCAGACCGCGGGAGAGAACGGCCCATCCGCGGGTGTTGATCCCGGTGTTTCCGGGGACGAACTGCGAGTATGACAGCGCAAAGGCCGTGGCAAAAGCCGGCGCAATTCCCGAGATCCTGGTGATCAATAATCAGACGGCGAAGGATACGGCAGAGTCAGTGGACCGGGCGGCCGAGGCGATCTCCCGGTCCCAGGCGATCTTTATTCCGGGCGGGTTCTCCGGCGGTGACGAGCCCGACGGGTCAGGCAAGTTCATCACGGCGTTTTTCCGCAATGCAAAGATCAAAGATGCCGTCCATGATCTCCTGAAGAACCGTGACGGACTGATCCTTGGTATCTGTAACGGGTTCCAGGCGCTGATCAAGCTGGGACTCGTTCCCTACGGAGAGATCATCGACGTCGATGCAGATTCTCCGACGCTGACGTTCAATACTATTCAAAGACACCAGTCGAAGCTTGTCCGGGTCCGGGTCTCGTCGGTGAGATCCCCCTGGTTTGCCAAGGTGAATCCGGGCGATGTGTTCGCGGTGCCAATTTCCCACGGAGAGGGACGGTTTATTGCTGAGGAGGATGTTTTGCAGCAGCTGATCGAAAACGGTCAGGTGGCGACTCAGTATGTGGATCTGACGAATCATCCGACGTCTGATATCCGGTTCAATCCGAATGATTCGATGATGGCGATCGAGGGTATCACCTCGCCCGACGGCCGGGTGCTCGGCAAGATGGGGCATGCTGAGAGGATCGGCGAGGGGCTTTACCGGAACTATGATGAGCAGTTCGATATGAAACTGTTTGAATCGCTGGTCGAGTATTTCCGGCCCTGATCCTTTTTTTTTGGCCGGACAAGCGGAACAAATACCGCGGTATTAAGGGAAGGTCTGATAAATATGAAGTATCATGAGTAAAAAAGGGCTGATCGTCGAAGGAGGAGGGATGAAGTGTGCGTACAGCGCAGGGGTCCTTGACCGGTTTTTAGATGACGGTGTCAGTTTTGATGAGTGTATCGGGGTGTCGGCGGGGTCCGGGAATCTGGCGTCGTATCTTGCGGATCAGCGGGAGCGGAATCTCCATTTCTATACGATTTATCAGAACCATCCTGAGTATCTCGGGATGAAGAATTATCTGAAGCACGGGTCATATTTTAATCTGCAGTATATTTACGGGACGATCACGAACTCGACCGGGATCGATCCGGTGGATTATGATGCTTTGCAGGCAAATCCGGCAGAGTATTTTCTGACGGCGACGAATGCGAAAACCGGAGAAGCTGAGTATTTGTCCAGAGAGGATATGGCGAGGGATGATTTTCGCGCGATCATGGCCAGCTGTGCAATCCCGGTTGTGTGTAAGCCGGTCGAGCTGAATGATAAGCTGTATTTTGACGGCGGGGTGGCAGATTCGATCCCAGTGCAGAAGGCGCTGGACGACGGCTGTGAGAAGCTTGTGGTGATTTTGGAAAATCCGCGGTGTTTTGTCCGCCGGCCTCAGAGATACAAGCCGTTTTATCATGTGCTCCTGAGAAAGTATCCCAACGTCGTGAAAAAGATCGATGACCGGCATCTCAGGTATCATGAGGTGATAGCGCAGATTAAAGAGCTGGAGATGAAAGGAAAGGCATTCGTTTTTGCCCCGTCGCAGGAGGGAAAGGTGAAGACGACTACCAAGGATTCCGGGGAGATCCTTGAGCAGTATGATCTCGGTATTGCTGATTATGACGCAAGACGGGACGAGCTGAGAACGTTTCTGAGGGGCTGATGATCAAAACAGAGAGGCTGATCCTTCGGCAGATCGTTGATTCGGATGCTGAAGATATTTTTGCCTATTCACGGGGGCCGAACACAGGTCTGGATGCCGGATGGAAGCCGCACGAAACCCTGGAAGAGACACAGGCGATCATGCAGGAGATCTATCTTGGGCAGGAGAGTGTTTTCGGCATTGTGCTGAAAGAGACCGGCGGTATGATCGGCAGTGTCGGTCTGATCGATGATCCTCTGCGCGAGAATGATTCAGGCAGGATGCTTGGGTATGCGCTCGGCGAAGCGTTCTGGGGAAAGGGATTCATGACCGAAGCAGCGGCCGCCGTTGTCGCATACGGGTTTGAAACGATGCATCTGGATCTTATTTCGGCTACGTGCTATCCGGCAAATGAGCGTTCCCGGCGTGTTCTCGAAAAACTCGGGTTCCGGTATGAGGGAACACTGGCCCGGGCGGAAAAGCGGTATGACGGGCAGGTGATGGATAAGGAGTGTTTTTCAGTGACGAAAGAGGCGTATTTTCAAAATAGGTTCTAATCTAATAGGACTTACGCGGTGTTGGGATTGATTCAATTCGGGAAGGAGCTGGTTGGGTGTGGAAACCTGAGAAAAAATCAACCGCGAATCTCCGCGAATTAACGCGAATCGCATTTTCCTTACGTTCGGGTGCTCTGCTCCGGCTTATCCAGTAGTTCGCTAATTTTTCACCCTTATTTTTCTTGACATCCGGCACCTTTATATCCAAGTAAAGTGCCAAAATATGGTCTCTTTACCATTAAAAAAGGCGAAAACCAGTGCAAAAGTCTTGACAAATACGTATTGT
>JAYFOG010000045.1:0-6763 GCA_034932965.1 Methanocorpusculum sp. | reverse complement strand
CAAGGCAAAGCCTTGCTCCGCTAAGGTCGTCGACTTCGTCGCCAACCCGCTTGACCCAACGGCTCGTCCCTTCATCGGGACCGTTCGGGCAAATCCTGTCGGCGCCCCAGCGCCTCCCGTGAGGGAGAGATTCATTGAGCAGTTCTTAATCTGAAAAATATCCATTTTACTGACAATCACGACATAAGATCAAGAAGCAAAGCATTAATGGGAGCCGCTGGGGCGGCGACAGGATTTGCCCGAACGGTCCCGATGAAGGGATGAGCAAGACTGCATAGCAGGCTTGCGAAAGTGAGGAGAAGCAAATCCGATTCTGGGAGCCCGAAGGGCGGGATTCGCGCCGATTCGCGGTTGGTTTTTCTCATGTGTCCACATTCGGTCCTACCCCTCCAGACGTGGATTAACACTAACACCGCGTAACCCTATGTGAAAAAAAGATTTTCACAAATCTGTTAAACCCCCGTAATCAGGATGAACAACTTAAATCCTCTCAAAGCACAACCATATGGTATGAAGATCCTCTTCGTTATTGCATCGGACCGCTTCCTGGATATGGGTTATACCGTTCCCAAAAAACTGCTGGAAGAACACGGCATCGAATGTGTTACTGCATCGACTGCCCGGGGAAACTGCTATGGTATGCACGGAGAGATCGCCCAGGCCGATCTTGCATTAAACGAAGTGGATCCGGCAGAGTTTGACGGCATCGTCATCGCCGGTGGCATCGGCTGTCAGGACGAACTCTGGCGAAATGAAAAACTCATCGATATAACCAATAAGATCGGCTCCTCCGGCAAACTCGCGGCCGCCATATGTCTTGCTCCCGTCATTCTCGGCGAAGCAGGGCTTCTTGCCGGCAAAAAGACCGCCTGCTTTGAAACCCCGGCAACTGTCCGCGTCCTGACCCTCGACAAAGCCGAGATCTCGCACGACAAGGTCGTCACCGACGGAACCATCGTCACCGCAAAAAACCCCTTCGATGCGGAAGAGTTTGGACACGCCATCCTGTCAGTACTTCTCTGATCCAAGCATGACCGACGACCCTGCAGCATCCGCCAAGAACCTCTCAGTCGGGATGGAACTTTTCAATGCCGGAAAGTATGCCGAGGTCATCTCATTTGCCTCCGGTTCCAGTGATCCGGCCCTCCTTCTTTTAGCCGCCCGCAGCTATACCCACACGGGTCAGTATGAAACCGCCAGATCGCTCCTCACTGACCTGATCCGGATCATGCCCTCATCCTCATATCTGCACAGCTATCTGGGGCTTGTTCTGGAACATGTCGACAAAAGCGCCGCGGCCGACGAGTTTGCGGCCGCACTCATCCTCGATTCCGAAAACAAGACGGCTCTGCGCAGCTATACCGCGCTCCTTCTCGAAAAAGAGGATTTCAGAGGAGCCATCCCCCCGCTTCGGGCGCTGGTCAGACTCGAAAACAATCCGGATGATATCAGAAGACTGATGCAGACCCTCACCCAAGCGGGCGAACCTGATGAGGCTGCCGCCCTCCACATCCAGAACTTCGGCGAGGATTCCTTCAGTCACGAGTACATCGACGCGCTGTATGCGCAGAAATCATATCAGAAAGCCATGCGTCTATCGCTTCGCGCCTGGAACACTCTCAAGGACACGGTGTATCTCAGGCAGAGCCTTGATGCCCTCGCGGCTCTCGACCCAGCCGGTGCCGGGCGGGCATACCGTTCGGCGCTTGACAGTCTTGAAGAGGCGGGGATCGATGACGAGACCGTTTCGCAGATACGGTTCTCATTTATCCTTCTCGAGAAGCTTCTCGGGAACTACGCCTCCGCAAGATATGAGCTTGGCGAACTGCTGAAAACCAAAAACGACCCGGTGTATCGTCTGCTTTCCGCGGAGCTCGAGGCGCGTCTCGGCAGCGATGACGCCGCGAACGGAATCTACCGTGACCTCATCACCGGACTCTGCAGAGACGAGGATGCAGACGTTTCACTCATTGATCTGGTGATCACAAAGTTCACCGGGTTCCTTTCTGCCTTCCGGACGAAAGAGGAGGTCGCCGGCATCATCAGCATCATCCTTTCGCCGTATCCGATCCCGGTGTGCCTCGCAAACATCGGCAAAGCATATGAGGCGGCAGGATCCCTTTCCCAGGCGCGTGACTGGTTCTACCGGGCATACCGTGCGGACTTCATCAGCGGAGGGATCGCCTATGCCGGTTTTCTCCGGCGCAGCGGCGATGAACGCGAGTGCGAGACGACGATCCGGTATATGGTCATGAATGCAGTAAAGATCCCGGATATCGAACGTATCGCCTCGGCGGTGTTCAACGGCGAGGAGGAGATCTGGCGAAACGACCGGGCAAAGGATCTGGTGATCAAGACACTTGCACGCGTCACCGGAAAGCTTTCTTCGAACGGGCGCGAGATGCTCTCGGCGGGATATCTGTATTCGGCGGCGGATGCGCTGGAACGGCAGGATCACGAGAGCTGCAAATGGTTCTGTCTTGCGGGGATCGATGTTCTGCCCTGCTATCCGGCAAAGATCCGCGTGGAGGATTTTATCGAGGTGCTTTCACGGATGAAGGGCAGAGCGCTTGCCGAGCGGCCGGTGATCACCGGGATAGGAGAGACTGAGGAGGAGGAGCCGCAGAAGAGCTCCGATCTTTCGTTTTTGGATCAGCGGGAGACCGCGGTGTTTATGTTTTTACAGGAGCACAGGGAGGCGACCGAGATGGACCTGCGTGCCGTTCTTGAGACGCGGCGGGTCGCGGGGATCGTGAATTCGCTGCTCGCAAAGCTTGCCGAGAACGGGATGTCGGTGATCGAAAAACGCGGCGTAGGCGAACGCGGCGAGGTGTACGGGTATGTCGGACCATAAGGGGATCACGGATCGAAAACAGGAGAGTATCGGGATCATCAACGCGCTTCGCCGGGGAACCGTGCCGCAGAGCGGGCTTTCCCGTCTTGCGGTCGGTCTATCTGCAGAGGAGCGGGTGATCAGTTCGCAGCTTGAGTATGTTGCCGGCGGACATGCGGACTGTAAGTTCGTGCGGGGTGAGTACGGATCGGGAAAGACGTTTCTGATCTCGCGTGCGGTCGAGATCGGACAGAAGCAGAGGTTCGTTACCTCACATGTGGTGATCTCGCCGGAGACGCCGCTGCATAAGCTGCAGGCCGTATATGCAGCCATATGCGCCGGGCTGACGACGGGGACGGAGGATCATGCGCTGAAGAGTATCATCGATACCTGGATCTACGGGATCGAGGACCGTCTGATCAGTACAGGGATCGGCGAGGATGATCCGCAGCTTGTTGAGCTGACGGAGAAGGAGATCGAGTCGGTTCTGGAACGGGTGAGCGGGCTGAGTTCGGGTCTTGCGTCGGCTCTCCGGGCGTATTATCAGGCGTCGAACCGGGGAGATTTTGCTTCGGCCCAGGCGGCGATCGGCTGGGTGGCGGGCGAGACGACTGTGGGCAGAGCGTTTAAGGCGCAGGCAGGTCTGAAGGGGAGCGTGACGGAGGGGGAGGCCCTGCAGTTTTTGAAGGGGCTTGTGTATGTGATGACGCGTGCAGGGTTTGCAGGGCTTTTGGTGAGTTTTGATGAGGCTGAGACGGCGCAGTCGTTTGCCCGGCCGCAGCGGGAGAAGGGGTATATCAATCTCCGGCAGATCGTGGATATGATCGATAAGAATGAGCTGCCGAACTGTTTTTTCCTGTTTGCAGGGACGCCGGCGTTTTTCGACAGTGCGAAGGGTATCAGGTCGCTGCCGCCTTTGTATGACCGGATCGGGATCATCGCGGATGACGGGTTTTCGAATCCTCTGCAGACGCAGATCGTTTTGCCGAAGTTCGATGCGGCGAAGCTGGGGGAGGCTGCATCAAGGGTGATGGAGATCTATGCGGATGCGTATTCCGAGGCGGATAAGAGCCGGGTGTCGCCGAAGTTTATCAAAACGATGATCGAAAAGGTGACCGGGAGGTTTGGCGGAAGGGTGGATGTGGTCCCGCGGCTGTATCTGCGGGAGTTTGTGGATGTGCTGGATAAGTGTGCGCTGTATCCGAATTATCAGCCGATGGAGAAGTATGTGTTTGTGCCGGAGAAGGATGCAACGGGGCTGAAGGAGGAGGAGAAGGCGGTAATGGAAGTTGCTTGGTGATAGGAAATATCACCAGGTCGAGCAAGTCGTCAGACTTGTGAGTGAGTGGTGACGCATCAGCGGCGCCATTATTGAGCAAATCTTTGATTTGTGAGTGAGTGGTGATGCGGAGCAGCTTGTATCGCACAGAATAACTCCTATTCAAATAGGACTTACGCGGTGTGATCTCAACCAAAAAAAATCGATGTGCTTATGAGATGTACTTCGGTTTCGTGTACGGCATTAATGCAGACACAAGAGAAAAAAAACCGCGAATCTCCGCGAATCCCGCAAGCCTTTGGCTTGCTCCCAGAATCGGATTTGCTGATCCTCACTTGAACTCGGCGTGCCTCTCGCAAGTCTATCGACTTGCTCCGCTGAGGTCGTCCGCTTTCAGCGTCCAACCCGCTATCACCCCGCCGGTTCATCCCTTCATCGGGAGCGGGTTGGCGACAAAGTCGACGACCTTAGCGGAGCAAATCGTTAGATTTGCGAGACCGTTCGGGCAAATCCTGTCGCCGCCCCAGCGGCTCCTGTGAGGGAAATGTTCATTGAGCATTGCTAAATGTGAATATTGTTCTTTTCTGACATTCTCAAGATAACAAAGGGAGGGGGTTCACCATTGGGAGGCGCTGGGGCGCCGACAGGATTTGCCCGAACGATCCCGATGAAGGGACGAGCAAGACAGCGTAGCTGGATTGCGAGAGTGAGGAGAAGCAAATCCGATTCGCTCGCCCGAAGGGCGGATTCGCGCTGATTCGCGGTTGGTTTTTCTCTTGTGTCTGCATAAATGCCTTACACGAAATCGAAGTAGATCTCATACGTGCGTCAGCATTTTCATTGAGAGCACACCGCGTAACTCCTATTCAAAAAAACTATTTTGCCCTTCTCTAAACTACGATCCGCGGGTGACGTCTGATATTTTACGTAAACTTGATCGTGACCCGTTTCAGAAGCTTTGTACTTCCGTCTGCAAACACGCCGCGGACACCGACGAGCCGCGTCCCCGTCACCTCATTGCAGACACCGGAAAACACCACCATACCTGCGCCGTTCAGCGGTGCCGGATGCATTGAATACTCAGAAGAGAGCGACACTCCTTCGATCTCCAGACAGACCATGCGCAGCTCTTCGACTTTTTCTCCCCCGTAAATCGCGATGGTCACATCTCCTCCGGAAACGGCGACATGCAGCACCACGTCCGGATCCTCTAGCGCCTTGTGGACAACGTATTCAGACCCGAAAAAACCCGCAGCCACGGATACAATGATAACGGCTGCCAGAATAAGAACAAAAAACATAATGACGGTCTGCCGCTTCTTCTTTGGATCGCGTTTTTTGTAGATATATGCCATACGATTGTTCACCTAATATTCAGAACCGGCATCCTTCCTCAAAGATTCATCTGTCGAAGATGGATGTTTACTACTCCCGACGGACGATCAGGAGCAGACGGCGACAGTCGATACGCTCTGCACAGTCCTGAAAACACGTACAGCCTGGAAACTCTGCAACAATGTCTTTTGTTTAAATGTAGTGAGTTCTTGTATATATTTGTATCACTGACGATCATTTTGCCACAAACAGACAATTTATCCACAAAACATTGTTCCGCCATTCAAGGACATAGTTTTCTTTTTGGCAAATCGGGTCAGGTGTTATAATAGTAAAAAGCCATATACCTACAAATTGGATTTCCGGGAGAAGTAAATGAAGTTCGATCAGGATCTTTTGCTGACATATAAAACATTACTGCAGACAACCGAGTTGGAAAAAAGCTATCAGGAGTTTGTACGACTGTTTCGGTATCTGCGCGTAGAACTCGAAAAGCAGTTGACGGACTGCAAGTTCCAGGGAGCTGTTGTTGAAAACGGGATGGATTACTCCTATTTTCAGTTTACGAGCGAGAGCTTGAAAAAGAAGGGATTGAAACTGGCGGTCACGTTTGTGCATCGGGATTTCCGGTTTGAGGTCTGGCTTTCCGGCTTCAACCGAAAATATCAGAGCAGGTATTACGAGCTGCTGAAAAATACGCAGCAGCCCTTTACGCTGACCAGCGACCCGAGGAGAACTGACTATATCCTGAGGATCCCCCTGGATAGGAATCTGGATCTGTCGGATGGAGAACGCGTGCTGGCTGAAGTCAGGGCGGCGGCGCTGGAGCTTTTGGCGTATATGGAGACTGTTGAAGCGGCGTGAAACGAGAAGGGGGGATGAGGAGGGGCAGGATATCTGCGGAGTTGGGGACACGATTGCGGAAGGAGTTTGGCTGGGTGCAGACACAAGAGAAAAAGACCCGCGAACTGTAAATAAAAGACCCTCTCTCAGGTGCGGGTCTTTGACCCAATTTTGGGTGTTGGGGTGTACTATTAATTTATTTAGGAGTTACGCGGTGTTTGTGTGGATTCAATTTGGAAAGGGTATGGTTGGATGCGGACACATGAGATTATTTAACCGCGAATAAGCCCAAATGGGCTTTGCCCATTTGAGGCGGCACGCAAGCCTTCGGCTTGCACGCCTCCGCGAATCCTCGCGAATCGCATTTTTCTTGCGCCGCCGTGCTCTGCTTCGGCTGATCGCCTACGCAGAATCGCACGCCGTCTGGAAAAATGCTGGGGAAAAACCGGCGTGCCGGTTTTTCTCTCCGTTAA
>JAYFOG010000044.1:0-41595 GCA_034932965.1 Methanocorpusculum sp. | reverse complement strand
GCGCTGTTCTATGGCGGACTTGCCCAGCTCATCGTTGGCATCATGGAGTGGAAGAAGAACAATACCTTCGGGATGGTCACCTTCGGGAGCTTCGGGCTCTTCTGGATATCCTTTGCGGCCATCTCGATTCTGCCGGCGCTTAGTCTTGCAGCGGCACCAACCGCAGTGGATCTCGCAGCATTTCTCTCCGTCTGGGGTCTTTTGATTTTCGGGCTTTTTATCTGCACCCTGAAGATGCACCGGCTCCTGCAGGTCACCTTCGCAGCAGTCCTCATTCTGGTGGTGCTGCTTGTGGCTGCAAACCTGACCGGCATTCACCTGATCCATACCATGGCAGGCGTAGCCGGCATTGTTGCAGGCGCCCTTGCGCTCTATATGGGTGCCGGAACCATCATCAATGAAGTCTTTGGCCGCCCGGTACTCCCGGTTTAACCAATCCCTTTTCTCCCGGAAGCGGACGTAGACCACTTCGTCCATGACGATGCCATTCTTCGTGATGGCATTTCGGTGCACCGCTTCCCGGACAAACCCGCATTTCTCCAGCACCCGCATCGAGGCGGTATTGCTGGAAAACACCCCTGCCCGGTAGCACCCCCGCGAGTATGCAGTGATTGTTGAGTACGGTTTCACCGTCTTCACCTCGACCAGGTCACCCCCGCAGGCCGCAGGTATCTTCTCCGCGACGCCGCCCCTGTCTCCCTTTTCGTGAATTTAGTTCTCTTTCGCAGATTTCGTGCAGGAGTGGGTTGCCCGCAGAAAGGAATGATGCAAATATACTCTCATAAAAATAATTTATATCCACAATTTAATATTGATTTGAAGATAAATTGCCTCAATCACTGTGTATTTCAGCAAGTATCGTATCGTTGTTTTTCATCTCTTCTTCTGGGTGAGATTGATTATAATTTAGTCGTTCAGTTCCAAACATCCAGAATGTTGCATAGAGATTAAGGAACCCAAATCCGGAGTATAAAAATAGGAATGTAGCCGCGCCCAATAATATTGCGCCCACCCACCCAGAAAGAACAAACATATTTGCAATTACAAGAACTACAATTGCAAAGATAATATTTAGTATACCGAAAAAAGCCGGCTCATAAAATAAGAATAACATCGAGTTATAAATACCACTTTCTTTAAGAAAAAGAATGAATTTATCTTCAATATTAATAAAATTAACAGCTATATATCCTGCAGTACTTATAGATATAAAAGCTATTGTTCCCGGAATGGAGATCGGAAGTAATGATTTCAGTGCTTCACCATTCGTAGCAGGTGCTAAAATACCTGCAATAAAGAAAATGATAACACCAATTATTACTGATATGATAAATGTCGGATGACCAATCCAATCTTTAATAGTGTAATTATTCATTATCTCATGAATTATCATAGAGTAAAAGCTCTGATTTTTTTTGGGTGATCTCTCAGGACTAGGGGGTATCTCTTCATTTATTGATTCTGTCATGAACAATAGGCTTATGATGATCTACTTTTTCTGATCGCTGTTTACCTTGGATGAATTCGCAGAGGGTTTAGGATTTGGCGTTTGTGCTTGTTGAATTCGCATCTGAACGTTTAGAGGAGACAGAGTCTCTTTATGAATCGTTTGTCTTGGTTTATTTGAATTTGTCATTTTGACCCTTTCTTTTTTGGTTCAATGGGTTGTTTTGGCGTCTGTGCTTGTTGAATTCGAATCTGAACTTTTTTAGGGTCCAGAGATTTTCTAACTACATTTTCCCAGGGTTCATTTGAATCTGTCATTTAGACCCTTGTGTTTTTGGTTCAACTGGTTGTTTTGGAATCTGCGCTTGTTGAATTCGATTTTGAACTTTTTTAGGGTCCATAGTGTTGCCAAGTTGAACTAGTTTTGATTTATTTGAATTTGTCATTTTGACCTTTTCGCTTTTTGTACAACGGATTGTTTTGAAATCTATGCGTATTGAATTAGATTTCGAACTTTTTCTCGTGACATAGATTTCTGAGAGTTTGGCTCAATATAATCCATTATGTTCAATAATATGCAATGCGGACTTATAAATCCGTAACCACGCGGTGCGATAATGCCCCGAATTTTTGCAGACTGAGGCTTCTCGCTGTGTGAGAAGGGGTTAATATGATGCAAAAAATCACCCGAAGGGCAGATTGAAGCGAGCTAGGATATCTCCACCGCGGGCCGCTCCGCGCCGAAGTCGCGGCCCCGCACCCCAAAATCAAAAAAAAAAAGATGTCCGCTCTCCTCTTTTGAAAACAAAAGGTTCCCCATTCCTCCGCCCCTGTCCCCCTTTTCGTGAATTTCGTTGATTTTTGTGGGTTTCGTGTGGGGGACGGGGGAGGGAACCTCATGTATCCCACCCAACCAATCTAATTCATTTTCGTGTTTTCGTCGTGTTTTCGTGAATTTCGTGTGATGGATCCGCCCACTTAAAAGATCCCGTACACCAAATCGAAAAGCTCAGTCGCAAATCAAAGATTTGCTCCGCTGAGGTCGTCCGCTTCGCATCCAACCCGCACATTAACACTGCGTAAGTTCTAGTAAAAAAAGGGGAAGGTTACTCGTCGAGAACCTTGCTTGTCAGATCGAGCGGTAAAAGGTACTCGCCGTTTCTGTAAGCCCGCATGTTTCCGCCGGAGATTTCATCGATCAAAACGACCTGATCACCGATCTTACCGAACTCAAACTTAATGTCGTAAAGTTCGATGTTCTTCTTTGCGAGTTCTTCTTTCATGATGCCGGCGATCTTCTGGGTGAGGATCTTGAGATTCTCATAGTCCTGTGCGGACATAATACCCAGGATCTCCAGCGCATCTTTGGTTACTGGCGGGTCTTCGCGTGCATCATCTTTGAATGTCGTTTCGACGAATGCCGGCAGAGGAGCTGCCTCTTCAATGTAGTCGCCGTAGCGGCGGTAGAAGCTACCTACTGCGCGGAATCTGCAGATGACTTCCAAACCCTTGCCGAATGTCTTGGCGGGCTTTACGGTCATCGTCACATTTTCGATGTCTGCACTGATGAAATGGGTGGGGATACCTTTTGCATTCAGGATCTCCATAAAATACTGTGTTAATCTGAGACCTGCACGTCCGGCACCTTCAATGGTCGGGCCAACTGTGTTCATCCCTGGATCGAATACCCCATCAGCACCAGTACAGTTATCCTTAAATTTCAGCAGATAGTTCCCATCGTCTTGTGAGAATACATCTTTTGTTTTGCCGGTGTATACCAATTTCATGGTACTCATATGTTGGAACTAACCACGTATAATAGTGATGCTACATGACAACAAGTAACACAGTACATGCGGTCATTTATGGTAGGGTTCGCCATGCAGGATCCGAAACGCGCGATAGATCTGTTCGAAGAGGATCAGCCTTGTCATGGTGTGGGTAAAGGTCATCTGAGATAAGGACAGCTTTTTTTCTGCACTGCGGAGAACCGCAGGCGAGAGACCAAGCGGGCCGCCGATGATGAAACAGAGGTTCGTTCCCGACATCTTTGCCTCGCCGAAGATCCCGGAAAACCCTTCGCTTGAAAGAGAGATCCCGTAAGGATCAAGGACAATAGTGGAGAATCCCTCTTTCACATGAGTGAGGATCAGGTCCCCTTCCTTCTCTTTTACGCGGATCTCGTCGGATGCCGAGGCATTTTCCGGGACTTTTATCTCGGCAAGTTCGGTCACGAATACCTTTGCGTAGGGACGCAGACGTTTTTCAAACTCGGCAATGCCTGCCGAGATGTAGGCATCTTTGATCTTTCCGATGCAGAGGATCTGGATCTGCATCTACTCCTCTGGGGATAATTCGGGATCTGCGCGGATCTCTGAAAGCGTTACGATCCTGTCATAATAGATCACTGCCTCCTTCAGTCTGCCAACAGACTCTAGTGAGCGGGCTTTCAGATGCATGGCGGGAATGTGATCCGGATCGTTTTTCAGAATATGGTCTGCTGCTTTTTCCGCCAGATCGAATCTGCTCTGCTGCAGATAGATGATCCCGCGGCAGAAGTTCAGGTCAGGATCTTTACATCCGGCCGCCTCAGCTTTGTCGAATGCTGCAAGTGCTTCGGTCGGATGGCCGGTGACCATCTGCATGAAACCAAGGCCGGAAAGGACATACGGATTTTTCGGATCTGCCAGTGCTGCGGCTGTAATGTCGCTCGTGATATCCTTTGGTTCCCCGATCCTGATCGAGGCAAGGGCTTTATTGAGATGAAGAAGACTGTTTCTCGGGTATTTTCCGATGAGTTTGTCAAAGTATCTGATCGCTTCGGGATATTTTCCCATGCGTGAAAGCATCTCGGCATACCCGAAAAGACCTTCGATGTTCTCCGGGTCTTTGAGGGTCAGGTCAGCGTACTGTTTGAGAGCGTCTTCTGTATTCCCTGAGTTGGCAAGAGATGCCGCATACATGAACCTGATGTTCTGGTCATGCGGGCGAAGAGCCAGGATCTCAGCGCAGGCCTCAGCAGCCTCGACGTCTCTTCCAAGGAATCTGAGAGCTTCTGCCCGCAGACGTCTGATGACCATGTCATCCGGATTTGATTCGAGGAGGAGCTCGTATCCGGAGAGCGCCTCTTCATACTCACCCCTCATCCGATAGATCGCAGCCAGTTTTCTGATGACATCCGCGTTTGGCGTGCTGATCTGAAGATATTTTGCATACACCTCAAGGACCTCGTCATACTTCTGCAGCTGGTCAAGGATATCTGCGAGTTCGAGCAGGGCAGTTGTGTTGGATCCGTCGATCCCGGTGAGATGCTGCAGGACTTTTGCCGCTTCCTCAAGTTTTCCAAGATTTACATACGCCGCACTTTTGTCGAACAATACCTGAGAATTTCCAGAATCAAGCTCGAGACACTGATCCATATACTCGATGCAGAGCTTAAAATCACCTTTGAGCAGGTGGATATGTCCGACCGAGTAAAGAATACTGCTGTTGTCCGGATCTTTTTTCAGCGCAGCAGTATAGCAGTCAAGAGCCTGATCGAGCCTGCCGGTCGAGGTGCAGAGACCGCCCGCCAGCATCAGAAGATCGCTGCACCCCTCTCCTTTCGACACGGCGTCGCACGCAGCGTCAGCAGCCTCTTCATACCGGCAAAGATCTGTCAGGAGTTTTGCAGCATGATGCGCCGCTCCGGCAATATCCGGGTAGTCGGCCATGATCCGGATATAGGTTTCTGCCGCTGCCTGTTTATCTCCGGCGGCCGCTCTGACCCGTGCAAGATCAAGGAGGATCCCCGGGTGATCCGGCAGGATCCCGTCCGCTGAGCTGAACGCTTCCACGGCTTTCTCATACTCGCCAAGCATCTCGTATGCGGATCCAAGGCCGATGAATGCCGCCGGCGTGCCGGGTGACAGGGACGCGGCATTTTGATAATGAGTGATCGCCTCTTCATACTTCCCGGCAGATGCCGCAGCTTCTCCTGCGAGCAGGGTGATCGTGATGTCGCGGGGAAGATACTCTTCGCTCAGAAGAAGGTCTGCGATCTCCTGAGCCTCGGTGTATCTCCCGGTCCCGCTGCAGGCTTTCAGAAGACCTGCATAGGCAAGCGTGTTCTCCGGAGCTGCTTCGACGAGTTTTTTCCATGATCCGGCAGCTTCTTTGTACTTGCCGGCAAGCATCATGGATGCGGCATGCTGTTCTAAAGCTGCAATATTGTCAGGGGATTTTGCAAGAACGCGTGCCGCCGCATCCCCGGCATACTGATAACGCCCGAGTCCGGCAAGACATCGGCTGTGCAGAAGCTCCATATCGAGCCTTGAGGGAGCATGGCTTAAAACGACACCGGCGGCTTTATCGGCTTCTCCGTAGCGTCCAAGTGCAGCCAGGGCATAGCCCTGCATGGAATGCAGCCCCTCATTTACAACACCGACCTCGACTTTGATCTGTTCTTTTTGGGAAGGAGTGCTGTCAAACAGATCAAGTTCGCTGTCTTCAAACCATTTCATTTTTGCAGGCGAGGATCCTGAGGCGCCGAGTTTTCCCATCTTCTCGAAACTCTCAAGCGCCTCTTTGTATTTTCCGGAAAGATATTCGGCGCAGCCTTTCATATACCAGACCGCAGTATTTGTCTGATTCAGGTGGATGCACTCGACGAAGGCTTCGGCGGCACGTCTGAACTCACCGTTCAAAAACGAGATCGTGCCGAGCAGATACCAAAGTTCGGCGTTCGCATAGCCTTTTGCCAGGACCTTTTCAAGCTGGATCGCGGCTTCTTTTCCGTTTCCATCCCAGTAAAAGCACAATGCCCGGCGAACCGTGATGCTGACGTCGTCTCCGGTCGTGTAATGCTGGATCTTCCCGTATGCAGCACTTGCATTCTTAAAGTTCCCCAGACTTTCTTCGAGCCGTGCTCTGCGGTACCAGCCGACCGAATCATTTTCGGCGAGGTGCTCATAGCGTTTCAGGGCCCCCTCAACATCGCCGATCATCTCACTGCAGAATGCGGCATCAAAGATCAGCCCTGGTTTTCCAAGAGAGGAGGAGAGATCATCATACACTGACCGTGCTTCGGCAAACATCGCGCTTCGCATCAGAAGATCAGCATAGCGGATCCTATACTGTATATTTCCCGGAAAAACGGAGATGAGCTGTGAGCATACCGCCGCTGAATCCCGGTATTTTCCCGAGCGCAGGAGCCACTCGCATTTCCTCTCTTTGAGGTATACCTCACTATCCGGAAGAACGACATGTGCCAGCGCCGATAATGCCTCCTCGTATTTTCCTGCATCACCAAGGAGAATGGCAAGTGATGTCCAGGCATGAAAATCATCCGGGTTCAGTTCGACCGCTTTGGCATATGATTTGGAGGCAGCATCATATTTTTGGTTCAGCCGCTGGCTTGCGGCAAGTCTTGTCCAGAGCTTTGCCGAAGCCGGCTCGAGTTCCAGTGCTTTTGTGAAATGCTGGGCTGCATCTTCATACTGCCCTTTTTCATATGCCTGTTCTCCACGTGCTATCCATGGATTCTGTTTGTCATTTTTGCCGAAAAGACCGCCAATATCTACCATCCAATCCTCCTGATACTCTAATTACACTATTATCGTCCCGCGGATATATAGAATATTCGTGCCGCTTCTGTGCCAGAAACGTTTGGACTTTATAGGACGAGACACAATAGAATTACTATGGAATCCCGTGAAACTGACCAAGATCTGCGTGATGCACAAAATCTGCCGTATGACCCGGATACCCTCCGAAGGATCAATGAGCACCCTTGTTACAGTCCGGAAGCACGACATACATTCGGCAGATGCCATGTTGCCGTAGCACCGAAATGTAATATCCAGTGCAATTACTGCGTCAGGGATTATGACTGTGTGAATGAGTCCAGACCCGGAGTCACTAGCAAGGTCCTTATCCCCGGTGAAGCTCTGGAGCGGATCGATGAAGTCGTTGACCGGATGAAACATATACGTGTCGTCGGGATCGCAGGACCCGGGGATCCGCTTGCAAACGAGGAGACATTTGAGACGCTGCGCCTTGTTCATGAAAAATATCCTGATGTGATCCTTTGTCTCAGCACGAACGGCCTGCTTCTTCCGGAAAAGATTGATATCCTGGAAAAGTACGGCGTCAGAAACATCACGGTCACGCTGAACGCGATCGATGCCGCGATCGGCGAGAAGATCTACTCGTTCGTTGAGTATCAGGGGAAAAAGTATCACGGCCGCGAAGCTGCTGATATTTTACTGAGGCAGCAGCTCAAAGGTATCGAAGAGGCCGTGAAGCGTAAAATGCTCGTCAAGATCAATACCGTTTATATTCCGGGAGTAAACGACGAGCATATCCCCGAGATCGCAAAAAAAGTAGGCGCTATGGGCGTGTTCAACTTCAATATCATCCCGCTGATCCCTCAGTACAAGTTCAAGGATGTCGTGCCGCCGACCGCGGCGGATAAGGCAAAGATGCATGAACGCTGCGCCCCGTATGTCCGTCAGATGCGTCATTGTCAGAGATGCAGGGCAGACGCGGTCGGACTTCTGGGAAAAGATGTCCAGAACGAGTTTGGATGCTGCGGGAAAGGCGACGGGTCAGGAAAAGGCTGCAGCGGCGAGTGATCGCTTCCGGCCGGGGACACCGCCTTCCCGTTATTCTTTTTTTGTTTTCTGACTCACTGATCCTAAGATCTTACATCCTGTCAGGTGAGGTGTTTCTCTCTTTTTTGCTTCGCTCGTTTGCTCTCCACCCCAACAATTAAAGCCTTTCCCTGCCAATATTATTATACCTTACATACACCCGCCCCACGCTTCACAGGTTTGGCGGACAAAAACGGTTAGATGGGGAATCTGGAAATCTTCCCATTATATAACAATGATATCAAAAATACCGGCAGAGCCCAAGGCTACGGAAAAGTCTGTGCGGCTCTCAACACTATCGGGTATATTTTATCCAAAAAATGGAGATGAGCTCAAGGAGCATTTATCCGCTTTTTTTGCATCTACGGTGACGTCTGTTTCGGATCCGTATGGGATACTCGTACCGCATGCAGGCTACGTCTACTCGGGTAAAACTGCAGCATGCGGGTATGCAAAGATACCTCCGGGGTTTGACGGGACCTTTGTTCTGATCGGTCCAAGTCACGCCGGAGCGGATACCTGCACCTCGGATATGATCTGGGAGACGCCGATTGGAAACGTCGCCCCGGACCGGGATTTCATCGAAGCTCTGCGTTCAGCCGTCCCGGTGCGAAATGATCTTGTTTCAGTAAAAGAGAACTCTCTTGAGGTCCAGATCCCCTTCATCCGGTATCGGTTCCCAAACGCCAGGATCGTGCCGATCCTTATGGGCGATCAGTCTCCCGGCGGCGCAGAGAGGATCGCCCGGGCAGTGATCTCAGCCGCGAAAACGACAGGAACACGTCCGGTCATCATCGCGTCAGGCGACGGTTCGCATTATGTCCCGGCAAAAATTGCCGAGCAGAATGATTTAACGGTCCTTGCTTCCCTGCGAAATCTTGATGTGGACGCTTTCTACGACGCTCTGGTCAGACTTCGTCCGTCTATGTGCGGATACGGCTGTATTGCCGCCATGGCATTGATTTGCGCAGCGTTCGGTGCAAAAGAAGCCCGCATTCTATTATATCAGACCACGGGCGATGTCACCGGCGATCAAAATGAAGTTGTCGGATATGCGGCAATGGAAGTGGTCTGAAATGGCAACATGGAGCGCTCCGGGCAAAGTCATTCTCTTTGGTGAACACGCGGTCGTCTATGGAAAACCTGCCATCGCGATGGCGATAAAACCACGCGTTCAGGTCACCGTCCGTCATTCACGATATTATCAGAAACCAAACTCTCCCTACATCTCGGAATGTTTCCGCATCACGGATGTGAAAGGCAGCGTGTATGTCAGGTCCCAACTGCCGAGCGCGTCGGGTCTCGGTTCTTCGGCGGCCGTTACGGTAGCAACGCTTTTTGCCATCAACGACGAGTTCGAGCTTGGCTATACCCGGGAAGAGGTCGGCGATCTTGCCTTCGAGGTGGAAAAGGTCACCCAGGGCGGGCGGGCAAGCCCGACCGACACGTATGTTTCGACATTCGGCGGTCTCGTCTTTATCCGCGGCAGTGAAAAACGCCGTCTTCTTCCTCCGCAGAACCTCTCGCTCGTGATCGGCAACTCTCTCATCTCCCACAACACCGCGGAGATGGTGGATAAAGTTGCTGAACTCAAACGGGCCTCTCCTCTGGTTGCAAACGGGATCATGGACGCGATAGGCGGGGTGACCATGGAAGCCATGCATAATCTGGAAAACCCCAAAGAACTGGGTGTTTTAATGAACCGGAACCATGCGCTTCTCGATGCTCTGGGCGTTGGTCACCCGGTCTTGTCCCAGCTCGTTCTTGCGGCGCGAAATGCCGGCGCATACGGAGCAAAACTCTCAGGCGCCGGCGGCGGCGGATGCATCTGGGCGTTATGCTCAAAGGGCTCCCGCAACCGGGTCGCTTCAGCGATCGAAGACTGCGATGCCCGCCCAATAACCACGACCGTTGATACGGAAGGAGCACGGAGGGAAAAAGATGAGTGAACCAGTCATAATCAAACTCGGCGGAAGCATCGTAACGAAAAAATCCGAAGACGGCATCGTCGACTCCGCAAAGATCAAACTCCTTGCAGACCAGATCGCACCGTTTGCCGGTAAATTCCCCCTCATCATCGTGCATGGTGCAGGCTCCTGCGGTCATCCAGAGGCAAAAGCCTATGATATCCCGGGAGGCGTTACAAAAGCAAACGCCGCGGGGATTTTCGTAACGCATGCGGCCGTTTCCCGGCTCAACCGCTCTGTCGTTGCCTCGCTTCGCGAAGCCGGCATGGAAGCCGTCTCGCTTCATCCGTTCTGCTCCTGCCTTGCAGAAAACGGCCGCCTCGTCTCGGCAGGCGTTTTGCAGATCAAAGAGATGCTTGCCCTTGGACTGATTCCTGTCCTTCACGGGGATGTGGTCATGGACACAAAACTCGGCGCCTGTATTGTATCCGGCGATCAGCTCGTCCCTTACCTCGCTGTTAAACTCGGCGCAAAACGCGTAGGCATCGCGACCGATGTCGGCGGTGTTCTTTCGAACGGTGAGATCGTTCCCGAGATAACCCGGGCGAGTGTCGGTGGGATTGATCTCGGCGGCTCTTCGAGCACCGACATCACCGGCGGGATGCGCGGAAAGATCAATGAACTCCTTCTTCTCGCCGATGAGGGGGTCGACTCGCACATCTTCGCCGCAGACCGTATGGCGGATTTCCTCTCAGAAAAAAATTACGGCGGGACCCTGGTAAGAAAATGACCCCTGATAAACGTACATCGTCAAGGAAACTGGATCATCTGCGTCTCTGCAGTGAAACCGACGTAACCGCCGGCAATGCAGGATTCGAAGACGTCATTCTCGTACACAATGCGTTACCTGAATGCGATCTTGACAAAATCGATCTCTCAGTCGACTTCCTTGGAAGAAAACTCTCTTCGCCTCTCTTTATTTCCGCGATGACCGGCGGTCACCCGGACACGAAAGAAGTGAACCGTGTCTTAGGGTCTGCTGCGGAAAAATACGGTCTTGGAATGGGTGTCGGCTCGCAGCGTGCAGCTCTCGAAAATCCCGATCTAGCCGACAGTTTCAGCGTTGTCAGAGACGCTGCTCCGCATGCATTCCTCTGCGGAAATCTTGGTGCGGTCCAGCTGGTCAGCCACGGGATGGAATGGGTCGACGCCGCGGTCGAGATGATCGATGCCGATGCATTATGTATTCATTTAAACTTCCTTCAGGAAGCCGTCCAGCCGGAAGGGGATCACAATGCGGCCGGATGCCTTCGCGCCATCGAACAGGCCTGTAAAGAATCACATGTTCCTATAATCGTAAAAGAGACCGGATGCGGTATTTCGTCAGAAGTTGCCGCCCGGCTTTTCGATGCCGGTGTTTCAGCAGTAGACACCGGCGGATACGGCGGTACGTCGTGGGCGAAGATCGAGGGTGCCCGTGCACAGAAACGGGATGCTGCCGGTGATAAGGCACTGGCCGGATTAGGGAATTCTCTCATATCATGGGGAATACCTACCGCAGTCAGCGTTTTTGAGGTAGCGAAGGTGAGTAAAGGACCGGTCATTGCTGCAGGCGGGCTGAAGACCGGTCTTGATATTGCAAAAGGGATTGTCCTTGGCGCAACGCTTGGCGGGATGGCGCTGACCCTTCTCAGCCCGGCACTTGCCGGCGAGGAATCCCTTGGATCTGCAATAGACACAATTCACACGGAACTCAGGGCTTCGATGTTCCTTTGCGGGTCAAACGATATTTCCTCCCTTAAAAAGGTCAGGTATTACCTCTTAGGCGACATCAGGCAGATGATTCGGACATAAAAAAAATCAGGAAACACAAATATGGTAGACATAGAAGTTATAGCCGTAGGCGGATACAACGAGGTCGGCAGAAACATGACCGCGGTCCGCGTCGGCAAAGAAATCGTCATTTTTGACATTGGATTATATCTGGACCCGATCACGGGCAGCAACAACGTGGATATGGAGAATATGCACTCTCTGGATCTTATCCAGATGGGCGCGATTCCCGATGACACGGTGATGAATTCGGTCGAAGGGACCGTGAAAGCGATCGTTTGTACGCACGGTCACCTGGATCACATCGGTGCTATCCAGAAACTTGCGCACAGATATAACTGCCCGATCATCTCGACACCCTATACAAACGAGCTGATCAAACAGCAGATCGAAGGCGAACGCAAATTCTCGGTGATGAACAAGACCTTTGCTCTGAAAGCAGGCGGAAAATATACCATTTCCCAGACCCTGACCTTAGAGTTCATCCGCGTTCAGCACAGTATCATTGATTCGGTGATGGCCGTTCTCCATACCCCGGTCGGCTGCGTCGTGTATGCAAACGATTTCAAGTTCGATATGACGCCGGTGATCGGCGAAGCTCCCGACCTCGCCCGCATGCGTGAGATCGGCAAACAGGGCGTCAAGGTCCTGATCGTTGAATCCCTGAACCTCGATGACCGCGGCTACTCGCCAAGCGAACAGGTCGCCCGTCTCCGGGTCCGCGATGCGATCATGCGGTGTGAGGATGACAAGAATGCCATCATCGTCTCAACATTTGCCTCGCAGATCGCAAGGATCAAGACCATCACCGAGTGTGCCCGCGAGATCGACCGGATCCCGGTCCTTCTCGGACGCAGTATGGAAAGGTACAACACCACTGCCGAGGTCCTCAAACAGGTCGCCTTCCCTCAGGGAACCAGCATCTACGGAAACAGAAAGACCACGGACCGGATGCTCCGCCGCGTTATCAAAGAAGGCAAGGACAAGTTCCTTCTTGTTGCGACCGGTCACCAGGGCGAACCCGGATCCATGCTCTCGAGAATCGCATTAAACGAGACTCCTCTTAAAATCGAGAAGGGTGACAAGATCCTGTTCTCGGCAAACATCATCCCGACACCGACCAACTATGCCCAGCGTGCCGAGGTCGACCGTCTGCTGATACGTCAGGGCGCCCGGATCTTTGACGGACTCCATGTAACGGGTCACGCCTATTATCAGGAGCATTATGATCTCCTCGCGATGCTGAATCCCGAGCACATCATCCCGTCCCACGGTCCGTTCTCAATGAAAGCCGGTCATGTGACGCTGGGTTCCGAGTTCGGCTATGCACTGAACAAAGAGATCCACATTATGCAGAATGGGGACCGGCTGGTTCTTCCAAAGTGAGGTAATTTATATGAAACTTGATGAATATCTGAAAACTGTTGCCGCCAAAGTCGATATGGAGGCGGAAGAGTATAGTAAAGCGGTCGACACGACCCTGCAGAAAGCAGCGTCCCATCTCCTTGTGAGCGGAGGAAAACGTCTCCGCCCGGCTCTTGTGCTGCTTTCGGCAGACGCGATCCGGAGCGGTGCATCGGAAGATATTTTTCAGGCAGCCCTTGCGTTGGAGTGGACGCACACCTTCACCCTGGTCCATGATGATATCATGGACGGCGATTCTCTGCGCCGCGGCAGACCGACGGTCCACGTCGTATGGAACGAAGCCACTGCGATCCTCGCGGGCGATGTTCTGTATGCGAATGCATTCGAATACCTCTGCAGTGTGAAAAACGCCACGCCCGAGTCCAAAGTCATCGCCGTCCAGATGCTTGCCCACTCCTGTCATGAACTTTGCGAAGGTCAGCAGGAGGACGTATCCTTCGAGACGAGATTTGATGTGACTCTGGAAGAGTATCTCTCGATGGTCCGGAAAAAGACCGGCGTCCTTTATGCGGCGGCAGCCGGTATCGGGGCAGCCCTTGCCGGCGGAGATATGAAGAAGATCTCCGCTTTATATACTCTTGGTCTGAACACCGGTATCGCATTCCAGATCCAGGACGATATCATCGATCTTCTCGCGCCGTCAGAGGTCTCCGGTAAGGATCAGGGCTCGGATCTCCGTGAAAACAAGCAGAGCGTTCTTGCGATCCTCGCCCGCGATTCAGGAGTGGATCTCTCTGCTTATCATAAACCGGTCCTTTCGAAAGCGGAGATCGCTGAGGCGATCGGTCTTCTTGAGACCTCCGGCGTGCTGGATAAGGCCCGCGGTATGGCGGAAAAACTGATCGCTGACTCCAAAGCAGGCCTCAGTGTTCTTCCTGACTCGGAAGCCAAGACGCTGATCATGGAAATGGCAGACTTTTTTATTGCCAGAAGATACTAACTTTTTCCCTTTTTTTATGCAGATACTCTTCTGAACCATGTTTTTGATTCCGGATCCGGAAAGGATGCGCATTTGTACGGGGACGTTTCGCGGCGGAGATCCAAAATAAATTGCCGTATTCCGGTACGATCACGGCAGACTTATTACATAACCAAAGCAAACACAGAATAATGATTCATATCATCCCCAAACCGACCGATACTCCGACTGACAACTCAACCGGCATGGTCCAGGCAGAACTCAGACGGCGGGGAGTGCCGTTTGTCAACCTGGACCTTGCATCCGTCGACCCGTTCGACCTCCCCGTCTCCGGCGGGACCATCTGGGCCTGCGGAATAAAACAGGACGGCGTCCAGTTTGAACTCCTCAAAGCATTGGAACTGGAAAACCATGTCATCAACTCCCCGGAAGCCATCGCGATTTGTGCAAGCAAAGTCACTACCACCGCAAAGATCATCCGTGCAGGAGCGCCGAGTCCGGCCACCTGTTTTACCAACAGCATAGAAACCGTCCAAAACTTCCTCGATTCACACGGCGGAAAAGCGGTGTACAAACCTGTCTACGGATATGACGGAAACGGGATCTATCTCTTCCGTTCTGTCGATGAAATCAAAGAAGAACCGCCGTACTATGTCCAGGAATACGTCAAAAACGATCGTGACTACCGGATCTTCGTCATCGACAACACGGCTGTCGGAGCGATCAAACGCGAATCCGCCCATCTTACCCACAATATCCACCAGGGAGGATGCGGACAGGCCGTCGATATCCCAAAGGATATGGCTGACGCCGCAGAAGGGGCCGCACGTGCGATCGGTATCGACTACTGCGGCGTCGACCTTCTCCCGCTCGAAGACGGAGGATATACCGTTCTTGAAGTGAACGGCACGCCAAACTGGCATTGTATGACCGCCCCTATTCCAAAACTTCTCGCTGACTACCTGATCCGTCAGGA
Organism: Methanocorpusculum sp.; assembly: GCA_034932965.1. GTDB lineage: Archaea > Halobacteriota > Methanomicrobia > Methanomicrobiales > Methanocorpusculaceae > Methanocorpusculum. Next base: position 26,457 of record JAYFOG010000044.1, on the reverse strand, counting down.
CAAAGAAGGAAGAAAGTAAGAGAAGTCATTATTATCTCTGCGGCGCAATTCTCCATCATGGAACAACGCGCCGTCATACTGTCGTTACTTGTGCTCGCCGTACTGACGGGAGGGATCTGCTCTGCCGGATGCCTCACCTATATGACGGTCAGTGACCCGGAGATCGAATACGAACCGGAACCTGGACCGGGACCTGCAGTGAGCGAAAGCGACCCGATCGTCGGCACCTAGTCCGGCAGAACCATAAACCCAAACGGGTATGAAGAAAAATATACCTTGGTTTTCAGCAGCGGCGGAGCAGGCAAAGCCATGGCCGCGACCATGGGATTCACCCAGACATCGGATTTCACCTGGATACTGCTCGATGACCAGACCTACAGAATGGACTTTCCGATAGCCGCATCCGGCTTTTCCCAGAAAAATACGCTTACGCTCAGCGGAGACAAAAAAACCTGCTCAGTGATCGGGATCGAGTTCACCAAGAGCTGAAAAAAAATAAAACCAAAGGCGGATCCGGGGAAGATCCCTGCCTTTTTTTACGGTTCCTTTTCGGATTCCATCTCTTTGAGCGTGCGGTCGGCAAGCTCTTTCATCCGCGTCGGGATGCCGCGTGAAGAGATCGTCTCGATCTCCTTCATAGCAGAGGCGATCTCTGAACCGAGAATAAATATTGCATATTTGTGCTCGAGTTTACTCCGGTTGACCATATCAGGGGTGATTTTCAGAGCATTGTATTGAGGAAACTTCAGATCGGGATTTAATGACTCGTAGTAGACCTTTATGTCAAAAAATATCTGATGAAGCTCAAGTAATTCTTCCTTGTGCATAATGCCAAATAGATAAGGGGTGAAGCATCTTAATAATTTGCGTGACGAAAAAATCCTGTGCGGAAAAAACTCTATCTAATAAACCGCCAAACTATACACATATGTACTGTCAGGAGAGTCTGAGTTGAAGTCGATATATGTCCTGGGTCACCGTCATCCGGATACTGATAGTATCTGCAGTGCCATCGGGTATGCCGCATTCCTGAACAGAGACGGGAAGGATACCTATATCGCTGCACGCTGCGGAGACCTGAATGCCGAGTCGAAGTACGCTCTCGCCAAGTTCGATCTCGAAGGGCCTGCCCTTGTCCTCAGCGTCGAACCGTCTGTTGCCGACATTCCTTTTACTCACCCGGAAAGCGCATATGCAGAAACCCCGACGATCGATGTCATCGAACTGATGGATACAAACGATCTGCGCAATCTCCCGATCACGGACCAGCAGGGAAACCTGATCGGGCTCGTGAGTGAACACGGTCTTGCCCGGGCATATGTCTCGAATACGAAGATGGAGACACTCGCCGTTTCGCCGGTGAGTGTGGACACGCTCGCACGGATCCTTCACGGAACGGTGCGGGTGAAAAATCATACGGTCCTGGAAGGCGCCGTGTATATCTCGATCGATGCTCTCCATGTTATCCTTTCCCGCATAACAAAAAAGGATATCGCGATCGTCGGAGACGATGAACCGACCCAGCTGGCTCTGGTCTCTGCCGGGATCGCGGCGCTGATCATCGCCGATTCGGCCCCGGTCGGCCAGCGTCTGCTGGCGTCAGCAGCGGAAAAGGGCGTTACGGTCATCTCGACCGAAGTCGACGCGTTCGGTGTGGCGAAGATGATCCACCTCACGCTGCCGGCCGAAACGATCATGACAAAGGATGTGCCGACCGTCCGCGTGGCCGATACGATGGAGTATGTCAAACAGGTCGTTACCAACTCGAAGTATCGTACGGCCTGTGTGGTGGATGAAAATGGAAAACTGCTCGGCACGATTTCCCGCAACTCGCTGATGGAGGATGTGGCAAAGTCGGTGATCCTGGTCGATCACAACGAGTACAGTCAGGCGGTCGAAGGAATCGAAACAGCAGACATTATCGAGATCATCGACCACCACCGGCTTGGAGCGATGGCAACCTTAAGACCGATCCGTTTCGATATGGAACCGGTCGGATCGACCTCCACGATCGTAACGAGACGGTTCATGGAAGCCGGCGTCACGCCGGCAAAGGAGGTGGCGGGCGTACTTCTTTCGGGCATCCTTTCTGATACGCTTGGTCTGAAGATGTCGACGACCACCAAACAGGATGAAGACGCCGTCTTATTTCTTTCAGAGATCGCCGGGGTCGATCCGGTCACGTATGCGAATGAACTGATCGCGGAAGGGATGGCCCTTTCCGGGGTCTCTCAGGACGAACTGCTCGAACGGGACACAAAAGAGTATAATCTTTCGGGAAAACGGGTGATCATCTCCCAGGTCCTGGTCCCGTCTTATGCATATGCGAAAAACAATGCCGAGGCGATCTTTGCGGCACTGGAAGCAAAGCTTCGCGAGCCGCATGCCCCGGATATCTATATCGCGTTGTACACCAGCGTTTCGGAGATGGGGTCGGATATGTTTGCGGCCGCAGACGACGCAACGATGCTTGCGATGAACTGGGAGAGAAGGTCCATGCATCTCCCGGGTGTCGTTTCACGTAAAAAAGACTTCGTGCCCAATATCGGAAGACGTCTGGACACGATTTTTTAATCATTTTTTTAGGTACTTTTATTACATCCAGTTGTCTATAAACAAAGAGAATTATGTCACGCATTTTGGCAGCAACACTCATCCTTTTCACAATGCTTCTGGTCATCTCCAGCGGCTGTGTTAGTCAGACAGGTCCGCTGAATACAACAGAACTCACCGTGGTCCCGGTCGATCCGGGAACGAATCTGACCATTACCCCGGAAAATCTCAGCATCTACCATTACAACGGGTATGGTCAGTGGACAGACGGTGCGGGCGTCGGAATCACTGTGAGAGATGACATCGCAGGCAAAATGACGCCGTCAGAACCGGGCGTGAAGCTTCTTTCGTTTGCGGTGATCACTGATACCCACGTCACCGACGAGGAGTCTCCTCTGCAGGTGATCGCTCTTGGCTATCTCAGCCCCTTCCCTTCGGCATACTCGCCGGTCTCGATGTACTCGACCCAGGTGCTGAATGCCGCAGTCCGCACGATCAACGAAATGAACAGAGCCTCCAAACTGGACATGGTTCTTTCTTTGGGAGATGCGGTGAACAACGGTCAGTACAATGAACTCCGCTGGTTCATTGATGTTCTTGACGGTACGACGATCCAGCCGGTCTCCGGAGGAGCTGCCGGCAAGGAGAATATCGATTATCAGAAGGAGTTTTCTGCTGCGGGGCTGGATATCCCCTGGTATCAGACGATCGGCAATCACGATCAGTTCTTTACCGGCGTGTTCACCGTGGATGAAAACGCAAGCAGGATCCTTCGCGGCGATACGGTCGCGAATATGCGGCTCGACGTGACGGTAACCGGAGATCCTTCGCTTACCGGCTATTATATGGGGGTCTACAACGGATCAGATCCAAACGGCGCCATCATCGGGATCGGCAATGCTTCAGGATTTGCGTCTGCGCCAAAGGTCGTTGCGGATCAAAACCGTCACGCACTTGCCGAGAATGGAAGCCGGATAGGGTTCATGCAGGAGTTTTTGAACTCGACTTCTCTTCCGTTCGGTCACGGATTCACCGAAGAGATGATCGAGGCGGACTTCGCATCATACTCGTTTGACCCTGTCGAGGGGGTCAGGATCATCATGCTGGATGATACGACGGCTGACGGTTCAACCATCGGTGATATCTGGGCACACGGCCGCGGTTCGCTGGATGCGGAGCGGTTCGCCTGGCTGAAGGCCGAGCTGCAGAAGGGACAGGACGATGGTGTTCTGATGATCATCGGCGCACATATCCCGATCGCCACTATGGCAGAGGGTTCGCCCTCGGGCTGGAGTCTGAAGTCAGAGGTTTCCGAGACGGAACTGATCACCGAGCTGCAGAAGTATCCGAATCTGCTGATGTGGGTCGCAGGACACAATCACAGAAATACGATAATGCCGGTCGGATCGCCGGATCCGGCTCATCCCGAATACGGGTTCTGGGTCGTTGAGACTGCATCGCTGAGGGATTTCCCGCAGCAGCTGAGAACGTTTGAGATCATTCGGTATTCCGATGAGCTTGTCGGGATCAAGACGGTGTGCGTGGATGTGGATGTGCAAGGAGACGCGCTTGCCGAAAAATCCCGGTCCTATTCGATCGCGGCCGCGCAGATGGTCAACAAGACCAATGTTGCTATCGAGAATGCCGAGCTGCTTGTCCGGGTGAAGTGAAGGAGGGATCTTAACGAGGTCCTGTGAAGGATCTTTGTCATGGATCCATTTTCATTTTTCTCGGCTCTTTTTTGTTTTTTGATTCAAGTCTGCTGCCTTTCCCGAATGCGGTTTATCATCTTTCCTCACCGCGCCTCTTCCCTCAAAGCATTCCCCAACTCTCATAAGGAATGAAGGCACATATACTAAGGAATTCGTATGGCTATCGAGAATGGTACATATATTAAACTCAGCTACACCGGATCTGTGAACGGTGTTCCCTTCGATACAACCGACGCTGAAGTTGCAAAGACCGCCGGAATTTTCCGTGAAAAAGCAATGTATGGTCCTTCTATCGTCAAAGTCGGCGCAGGACACCTCCTTCCCGGAGTTGACCAGGATCTTGCAGGCAAAGAGATCGGAAAAGAATACACCCTTGTTGTCCCCGCAGAAAAAGCATTCGGCGAGCACAAAAAAGAGGAGCTGAAGGCGATCGACAAGAAAGCTTTCGAAAAGAAACCCGAACTCTTCGAGCGCGTGACGATCGAAGGCCGCGATGGTGTTGTCGTCAACAAAGTCGGCAGCAGATACATCGTTGACTTCAACCACCCGCTTGCAGGCCAGGATGTTGCCTATGTCTATACTATCGAAGGTGTTGTCGAGGACGATGCCGAGAAGCTTGCAGGAATGATCAAACTCCTGACCGGCCGCGATATGAAGGTCGATGCAGGCGACAAGACCTTTGTCTCCATTGAAGTTCCCGCAATGATGTCGATGTACAACCAGAACTGGCTTATGACCCAGTATATGGTTTCACAGGAGGCATTTGCACTCTTCACCGAGATCGAAAACGTCAAGTTCGTCGAGTCTTTCCCGCGCCCGAACTACAAGACGGAAGAAGAGACCGCCCCTGCAGAAGAGCAGGCAGCTGAATAACCCATACTTTTTTTTTCTGACGGATCATATATTCGTCAATGACCCGATATCCTGCACGTCTCTGGAAAGTTTCCGGCGATAAAATCTCCTGCGGGGTTTGCGCCCGCCGATGCAAGATCGCGAACGGCGAGAGAGGATTCTGCGGCGTTCGGGAGAATACGGACGGCGTTTTGTATGCAGACTCGTATGGCCGGCTTACGGCGGCAAATCTCGACCCGATCGAAAAGAAGCCGCTGTATCATTTTCTGCCGGGAACGACGACGTTTTCCGTGAGCAGTATCGGCTGCAATTTTACCTGTAAGCATTGTCAGAATTATACGCTTTCGCAGACGTCGAAGCTCCCTCTCGAGTATGTGCCTCCTGAGGCGGTCGTCCATGAGGCGGCAATGCTTGGGGCGAAGAGTGTTTCGTTTACGTATAATGAGCCGACGATCTCGTTTGAGTATGTGTACGATACGGCGAAGCTCGCCACGGAGCAGGGGCTGACTTCGGCATTCATCACGAACGGCTATATGTCAAAGGAGGCACTCCTCGAACTTGCGCCGTATCTTGGGGCGATACGGATCGATCTGAAGGCGTTTACGGATGCGTTTTACCAAGAGGTCTGCGGAGCGCGGCTGAAGCCGGTGCTTGACACGATTCTGCTTTCAAGAGAGCTGGGGCTTCATCTGGAGCTGGTGACGCTGGTGATCCCGGGGTATAACGATAGTGTTGACGAAATAGACGCGATGCTTGACTGGGTGACGGCACATCTCGGCCCGGCAATCCCGCATCATTTCACGGCGTTTATGCCGATGTACCATATGCAGGATGTGCCAAGGACGCCGTTTTCTACGCTGGACAGGATCTACCGTCAGGCGAAGGCGCATGGTCTGTATTATCCGTATGTGGGGAATATGCCCCATGCGGAAGGTTCGAAGACGTTTTGCCCGGAGTGCGGAGAGGTGCTGATCGATCGAAACGGCTTTTCGTCAGCGGAATCGGGGCTGGAGGACGGAAAGTGCAGAAAGTGCGGGAGAACGATCGAGGGCGTTTTTTCTTAATGAGCGTATTTTACCGCGATTTTTTTTAGAAAAGGAGTTACGCGGCGTGCTCTCAAAGAAAATGCCGTACACGAAATCGAAGTACACCTTACACTTACGCCAGTTTTATGATTGAAAACACGCCGCGCAACTCATAAGTAAAAAAAATCGCCCGCGTCCCGTTCGCAAAAAATATTTTTTGGGGAGGTCAGGTGAACTTCAGTTCCACTACCTTCAGAAGTTTTACCGTACCGTCGATGAAGATCCCGCGTACGCCGACGGTCCGCGTTTCTGTGATCTGGACCGCGATCCCGGTAAAAACGACCTCATGTGCACCTTTCTGCACATCCCTCACCACGGGAGAGTATCCTTCGATCTCCACGGAAAGCTGCGTCAATTCATGGAGTCTCCTTCCTTCATAGATCGTCACGACGATATCGTTCCCCGACAGCGAGGGATTGACCAGAACATCAGGATCCGAAAGCGACTGATCCACGATATAGCTCGCTCCAAACAATAAGCCGGAAAGGGCGCCGATCAGTATTATGATCACGGTCGCCGTCAGTGAGACTACCATGATAAAGCGTTTTTGGCTCTGGGTTTTCTTTTTGTAGCGAATGACCATGAGAGTTCACCCGATTAGAAGCATACTGCCGACACAGACGGACTCGTCTGCCGGTTCGACATAGATCAGCATATACTCTGCATCGCCTCCTCCGAAAGCTCCGTTAAGACAGTAGAAAACTCCTCCTCCTGCACGTCCCGTTGAGATTATTTCCCGGAATATCGACACGCCGAGGGCGGTTGTTCTTCCCAGCTGATTCGTGTCAGCCAGCCAGGGGTTGAGCGAACAGGCAAGGACCGTACCGTTTTCGGTGACCGCAAACGGGTACAGCCCATCGATCTGCAGTTCGCTTTTCGGGTCCTTGATCATCGCGACCAGGGACGAGATCCCGTCGGTTTTTGCAATGTACTGCATGTCTCTCACCTGATAGGTGAGATCCTCGCGCAATTTCCAGTCGATGTACTCAGAATTCGACAGCGGGCTGTTTTGGATGTAGGTCCCCGACCCGATGAACCAGGTATCATCCACCGGCATCACATAAGACAGTTTATACTCCTGGGCATAATTGTGATCCGGGTTTGGATACAGATAACACAGATACCCTCCGCCCTGCTCTGCCCGGGAGACCATCCGCTGCATGATCTTGACACCGTATGGATCCTCAAGGAACCAGCGGCTCGTTCCGATCAGCCCCGGCTGATAGGGAAGAGCCAGGGTAACACCGTCCATGTCATAGGCGAAGATGTAGAGTTCTCCGTCGGCAAACGCACCGTGCGGATCATTGAACGCAGCCAGCGCTTTCTCCTTTCCTTCCAGCTGGGCATAGACATATGCCTTCTCGACAAATGCTTTCAGCTCCTCGGGCGTAGGCATTGCCTCTGAAGTTTCTGCGGTTTTTTCCGGAACATTGTCGGTCAGAACGATACGCCATGTCATGCCGTATCCAGGACTGACCGTCCCCCAGACGGCATTGGTCTGGGCATAGTTCACCCAGGTGGGATCGAAGAAGAAGTATGAGGCATTCCCGGACGGATCTTTCAGGATCTTTTTTACAGCATCCTGCAGAGAAGGTATCTGATATAGCGTATCGGAGATGAGATTTTCCCCGATCTCCTGCGCGTCGGAATCATAGATCACAAGCCCGTTTTCCTGGGCGACCCAGATCGTATAGCCGTATGCGTTTATGAGATATTCGTTTATCCCGGAGAAAAGCGCCCAGGTGTCGATCCCGACTCGAAGATTTCCGTTATACTTTCCATTTGCATCATATACCGGGGCAGTGAAGGTAAACCCGTTATCGCCTTGAAGAAGGGTCGAGTATCCCGAGACGATACACCGGGATCCGGCAGCCTTGAAATCCTCTTCGGTGTAATGATGGGTCGCCTTGCCCGAGCCGATCTCCATGGTGGCGCCGAGGTCTTCAGTTGAGGCGATTAGCGTGTCGTCTGCATCGAAGAGTCCTGCCTCAAAGGAGAACGGGATATCGCGTCTCAGTTTCAGAAGGGCAAGCCGGACCTCCGGGTCGTCTGCCTCTTTTCCGTCAAGTTCGCGGGCCGTGTCCAAAACTAATCTGCATGCATCATCCATCTCATCGGTGATCCGGTAGATCATCGGGTAGAGCGCCGCCTGCATTTCGCGTGTATGTTCGTCGGAAACCGGCTTGAGTTCCGGCATTTCTCCGGCAAAAGCGATGCAGCCGGAGGTGATAATGAGGGTCAGCAGAATGCCGGCAATGCCGATCATCAGTACTTGATTTCGTGTCATTTCTTTTCTCCTCACTCAAGAATCATATAGCTTGCAAAGTAGGTGTCGTTTCCTGCCGGTTCAACGTAATCTAGAACATACGCCTCGCTGTTCTTTTCGGAAACCCAGGCCAGTGTATACATGAAACCTCCGCCGCTCTTACCAAGGGAGATCCCTTCGCGGACAAACGACATCCCGTAACTGTTGACACTGCCGAGCTGATTGGTCCCGACAAGGGACGGTTCGCTGGAGAACGCAAGGACCGTACCGTTTCCGGTGACCGCAAAGGGGTAGATGCCTTCCCGCTGGATCGCACTGTTTGGATCCATGATCATCTCCGTAACGGCAGGGATGCCTTCGACGGCTGCAAGATAGCGCATGGTCCGAACCTGTTCGACCAGGGCGTTTCGTGTCTGCCAGTCAATGATCCCGCCGTGGGAAAGCGTCGAATCATGCCGATATACTCCTGCCCCGATGAACCAGTCGCCGTCGATCGGGATCACATAGGATATTTTCAGTTCATGCCGGAATGCTTCGTCCGGGTTTGGATACAGATAAAACAGATATCCGCCGCCCTGCTGTGCCCGTGCGATCATGCGCTGTACATAATTGACCCCGCTTGAATCCTTTCCGAACCATGCATTTGTTCCAACAAGCGGCTGCTGATGTGGCAATGTCAGGACCGTCCCATCCATATCCAATGCAAAAATGTACAGCTCTCCGTCTACGAACTGACCGTGCGGATTATTGAATGCGGCCAGCGCTTTTAGTTTTCCTTCTTTAAGAGCATATACATAGGCATTTGTCACAAAGGCCTTCAGCTCATCCCGGGTCACCAGCGGATTTACAGCGCCCTCGTATGTGTGGACATCATCGGTGAGTATGATCCGCCATTCTGTTCCAACTCCGGGATGAAGCGTCGTCCAGACGGCGTTTATCTGATCTATGCCGACCCAGCCGCGGGTAAAGTGGATGTATGAGGCCTGTCCCGATGTGTTTGCAAGGATAGTATGGACCGCTTTGGTGTAGGTGGGGGTAAAATATGAGGTTTCGACGGTGAGATCGGATCCGACTTCGTATGTGTCGTCGTCGTAGAGAACGATCCCGTCTGTATCAACGATCCAGGCGGTGTATCCGTAGTCATTTTTGAGTACTTCGGCAGGTCCGGCGAAGAGGTAGTCCACGTCGAGAGGCACCTGCAGGATCCCGTCAAAGTTTCCATTTGTATCATAGACCGGTGCGGCGATGCGGACGCCGCGTTCTCCGTTTTTGAAGGTGGTGTAGCCGGATATGAGACAGGTGTTCCCGGCAGCTTTGAAATCCTCTTCAGTGAACTGGTAGGATCCGACATAGGTCCCGACCAGGGTTTTTTCTCCCGCTTCATTGGTCACGGCAGCAAGATAGCTTTCCTTATCGACCCTTCCTGCGTCAATTGCGAGCGGGATCTCGCTTTTGAGTTTCAAAAGAGCGAGCTTCACCGAGGGATCATTTGCCGGCACCCCGTCGAGTTCCCGTGCGGCGTTCCAGACCGATGCGTTGATCTGCTTCATCTGATCTTCGATCGTCAGCAGATACGTATCGAGAACGGCGTTCATGTCCGCGTAATACTGATCGGATACGGGTTCGATTTTTGGCTCATCAGGCGCGGCTATGCAGCCGGCTGCGGCCAAAAAAAGAAGGAGTATGCCGATGATGACTATTGAAGAAAGAGTGATGTGTTTCATAATTGTATTTTCTATCCTAGTGAACAATTCAAGGGGAGAGTAATTAAAGGTTTTGATGGCGGGTTGGACGCGGAACGCGGCCAACCTCAGCCGAGCAAATCTTTGATTTGCGAGCGGGGTGAGCCGCCAGGCTCGCCCTTAGCTGAGCAAGTTCCTGAGCGAAGCTAAGGGGACGTGTGAGCGGGCGGGTTGGACGCGGAACGCGGCCAACCTTAGCTGAGCAAGTTTTCGAAGAAAACTTGCGAGCGGGCGGACCGACGGTTAAACTGAGGGCCCTTGAGCGGGAAATCGACGGGGGCTGACACGGGATAACCCGGACCCCGAACATCTTCACCAGCAAAATCAGAAAAAAAGCGTGTCAGCGGGCAAATGTATCTCGTCCACCCGCCCCCCTCGCCAGCTAAGATAGAGAAAAAAGTGACCAGGTCAGGTAAACTTCATCGTATTCATTTTCAGGAGACGTGTTCCCCCGTCGGAAAATATTCCCCGAACCGCGATATCCCTCGTCCCGGTAACTCCGGCACAGGCATTCCTGAAGAACACCTCCCCTGTTCCGGCAGTTGAAACCGGCACACACGAAACCGAAACAGGAAGTGCCACCCCTTCGATCTCTAAGGAAAGCATCACCAGTTCATTCACCCGGCGTCCCTCATAGATCGTCACGACCACATCATTCCCGATCACAAACACATGCAGCAGAACATCCGGATCCTCCAGCGATTTGTCAATGACATAACCGGTTCCAAGAAGCGCGGCTAGGGCAAAGGCGCCTATAATAACCAGCGAAATGATGCCGAGAACACCTGCCATGATCATCCGTTTTTCTTTCTGACTTTGTTTTCTGTATCGTAATGCCAACTCAATCACTCCAAAACCATCATACTGCCGTAACAGACTCCATCATCCGCCGGTTCCACATAGATGAGGACATACTCCTCCCTCTTATACTCCGGATCCAGCACAAGACTGTACATCAGCCCGCCGCCGGATGCGGCAAGAGAAATGACCTCGCGGATCGGCGACATACCGTAAGAATTTGTGTATCCCAGGTGATTTATTCCGATCCTTGACGGGTTGTAGGCGTTGGAAAGGACCATCCCCTCTGCATCCAAAGCAAACGGATAAAGGCCTTCGATCTGGAGCCTGCTTAACGGATCATTCATCATCTGCAAAAGCTCCTCCCCTGAAAGGACCGTGGAAAGGTACTGAAACTCCCTCACCTGCGTTATCAGCTGATCCCGCATCTCCCAGCTGTAATTCAGCTCAGGGGTCCCCGGATAGATCCCTGCGCCGAGCACCCAGTCATCATCCACCGACATAACATAAGAGAGCTTCAGTTCGGAAGCGAATCGGTTCTCCGGATTTGGATACTGATACAAAACATATCCGCCGCCGAAACGTGCCCGGTCGATGAACCGCTGAACCGGTTTCACCCCCACGATATCTTCACCGCTCAAGCGGCTCGATCCGACCATCGCCTGCTGATAAGGCAGGGCAAGGGTCGATCCATTCAGATCATATGCGAAGATGTAGAGCTCTTTGTCGACAAACGCACCATTAGGGTCATTGAATGCGGACAAAGCCTCTTCTTTGGTGTGGGTCCGGGCATATCTGTAGGCTTTTTCCACAAAGTTCCGCAGATCGTCCGCCGTGTGCCTGACGGTCGTGCCTGATGACACGGCGGTGTTCACATTATCACTTAACACGACCCTCCACTCCGTGCTGTCGGGCAAATCGATCGTATTCCAGACGGCATTTGCCTGGCCGTATCCGGTCCACCCGACATTGTGGAAGAGATATGAGACGGTCCCCTGTTTTTCCGCAGCCACCCGGTGCATAGCCTGATAGACCGTCGGTTCGTGATATAAGGGATCGGTGAGGATGTTTTTGCTGAGCTCCTGAAGATCTTCATCATAGATCTGCACACCGTCCGGCTGGACTGACCAGAGGGTATAGCCCTCTTTTTTGAGTTCTGACACTGGACCGGAAAAGAGATGGGCGGGGTTCACAAAAACGCGGAGGGATCCGGCATATATGCCGTTTTTATCATACACCGGAGCGCTGAAAAGTATTCCGAGGTCCCCGTTGATCAGGGTAAGGGGGGGAGTGATGATGCAGCCGCCTGCCGCGATAAACTCCTCTTCGGTGACCTCCGTGCAGGCAGGATATCCGATATATTCCTGATTTTTCGGGTTTCCGGTCACAGCTGCAACGATGTTGTCCGCATCGGCAAGACAGATCTCGGAGCATGCGGGGATATCCCGGCGAAGCTGCAGAAATATCTGCTTCTGTGCGAAGGGGTCGTTCTCGGTCCCTTTCAGGCTCTCTGCCGCTGCAGAGGTCACGGCACACATTTTCGTGATCTGGGAATCGAGAACTGGGATCCAGAAGTCCAGTGCCCTCTGCATATCGGCCGAGTGATCGTCCGTGACTGGTGTGAGCTGACCGGACGCCACACATCCTGAGGTCAGAATGAGAGTCAGGAGCAGACAAAATGTAAGATTTCTGAGTAGTTGACGGGTCATTGTGTCTTCAGCCCTCTCTAAGCATTTACTTTTTTACGCATCCATGCCTATATTATGATGTCTATTTCATCCGGCATTTTGTCCCGCCTGCGAGGAGCAGACGGATCATCGGCACATCCGGATTTTTTTGTTTTTTCTGCTGTTTTATACCGACTAAACCATCCGATTCCGGGTAAAAATCATCAGATGAAAGTTACATGTATCTGAATGGTTTTGTCGCCGATATCCGAAACTTCAGAAAAATTTCCTGATGTTTCACTCATTATTGCGGAGACACCCAGAATTAGGTGCGTCCAGCTGCCGGCAAAAAACACAGCGTCATTTTGGCAGTTTCGCATCAGCTGATCGAAAAACGGCGGGGTTTTTTCGGATCGGCCGCATGCGGCTGACACGCATCTTCACGATCGCCTGAACAGAATACACTAAGAGGTATTCGGTCAAATAAATCCTATAATGACAGCATCAAAAATTCTTCTCCTCATTATCGATGGTGTGGGCGACAGACCGTGTGCTCTTCTTGGAAACAAGACCCCTCTCCAGGCTGCCCGCATCCCTAATCTCGACCGGCTTGCCGCCGAAGGCATCTGCGGGATCATGGACCCGATCGCTCCCGGGGTCCGGGGCGGATCCGACACTGCGCATCTCAGCCTTCTCGGCTATGATCCGCACCGGTATTATACCGGCAGAGGCCCCCTTGAAGCAGCAGGCTGCGGCATAAAAATGGAACCCGGCATGATCGGCTTTCGGGCAAATTATGCCACCGTCGACGACAGCGGACTGGTCATCGACCGGCGTGCGGGCCGCATAGCTGACACGACCGAGATCTCCGCGGCCGTGAAAAACGGTGTCGACCTGTCAAAATACGGTGTCGAGATCGAGTTTGCGCCGGGCACCGGCCACCGGGCCGCCCTTGCCCTCAAAGGCAAAGGACTCAGTGCGGCCGTCTCATCCAACGACCCGAAAATGACCGGCGTCCTGCCGAAAACCATCGTTGCGGAAGATGATACGCCTGAGGCCGCCTTCACCGCCGAAGTCTGCAATGCATTCGCGGCCCAGGCAGCGGAGATCCTCAAAAACCATCCTGTCAACATCGAGAGGAAAGCACGCGGTGAATACCCCGCAAACGTCGTCCTCATCCGGGGAGCCGGCGAAATGGGCGTCTACGAACCCTTCGAGGAGAAACATGAACTCACCGGCAGTGTGGTTGCCGCCGCGGCACTGATCGCCGGCATCGGCGGTTCTGTAGGTCTTGAACGCATCCCGGTCCTTCCGACAACCCCGCTTGCGGATCAGGTAGACCTCGTCTGCTGCGAACTGGAGAAAAAAGAGTTCGTGCTTTTCAACCTCAAATCCGCCGACGAGTACGGTCATGACGGAAAAGCCGTCGAGAAGATGAAGTATCTGGAAGAAGTCGACGCAGCTATCCTGCCGTTTTTCGAGATCCCTGACCTTATGATCGCTGTCTGCGGAGACCACTCGACCCCCTGCACGATCAAAGATCACAGCGCAGACCCTGTCCCGCTGATCCTTCACGGGGACGGAACGCGTATCGACAATGTCACGTGTTATGACGAGATCTCCTGCGCTGCAGGCGCTATGTGCCGGATCTCCGGCGGCAGTCTGATACCGATCCTTTGCGACCTCATCGACAAAACCCATAAGTACGGAGCATAACGATATACTAATACACGTGGTGGAGAATGGCGGAGGATAAAAAACGGATAATAATAGCTGAATCAATGCCCGGTGAAGAGGAAACGTTCCTAAAATTACCGGATCTCACTCCCGAAGAGGAAGCAGCGCTTGACCGGTCTTCATCAGACGAAGAAAAAGAGGGGCCTGAACCGCTGTTTTCTGAGGTCGAACCCGACGCGGCAGTCCCTCCGGCGCTCAACCTTGCCGAAGTCGATGAGGACACTGCGTCCATCCTTTTATCCTCATCCGATCTTTTCAAAACCTGTTATCTGCCCGACAAGACCGAACTGCAGGAACGCAATCTCAAAACGAAGCACGATATTCTGGTCGGCGATCACTGCGATATCGGGTATGGTCTTTACGGCGATGATATCGTCATCAGTGAACTATCCGTCATGCACGGGGATATCGTGGCGGAAGGGGATCTCAGGATCGACAACTTCTGCGAGGTCCACGGGACCGTTCTCTGCAACGGGGATGCCTATCTCGGCGAAGGCGTGAAGATCCATGGAAAACTGAGTGTGGGCGGCAACCTGGATATCGGGGACAATGTCGTGATCGATAAGGAGTTCAAGGCGTACGGGGACATCGCCATCCGAAATCCGATGCCTGTCGTTTTGTATCTTCTTTTGTATGTGATGACGATGCTCCACCTGGAAGGCGAAGAGGCGGCAAAAAAACACGTGGAGAGTCTTATCTCCGAAGCCAACGCCGCTCCTCTCGTGCTCCCGCCGAGAACGACGATGGATCTCAGGTATTTTTCCGTTCCGACGCCGATGGATGTCGGATCGAACTGCCGGCTGCACGGAAATATCCGGGCGCAGTCGGTCAAGATCAGAAAGGACACGACGCTCTTTGGCAGCGTGCAGGCGTCCCAGCGGGTCAAACTCGGCCCGCGGACGGCGATCCACGGCGATGTGGCGGCCCAGAACATCCGGGTCGAGCGCGGAGCTGATGTCCTGGGCGATGTCGCCGGAAAGACCGTGTGGCTGCATGAGGATGCACGGGTTAGCGGCGTGATCAAAGCGACCGATGGGCTTACCATCGGAAGAACGGAAGGAAAATAAATGTCGAAACTTTCTGCAATGCTGGAACTCGATGAGCTTCGCATGCTTGAACCGGATTATGCATCGCTGGTGAACAACGGTGAGCCGGGAGTGCTGATCTGTGATGCCGAGCCTGTTTCTGGAGGGGCGAGGCTTTTGATCGATGAGGATGAGAGCCCGCTGCTTTTTGCGGTAAAGAGCGGAGATGAGTGGTGCGGGACTTCCTGGCTTTTCCGGCCGCCGACCGCGGGTGAGTTTTCCCTTTTCGAAGCGGCGGACGGGGACATCTATCAGGAAGACCGGATAAAAGCTGAAGAGGCGGCCCGGGCGTATTATGCTGAGATCATCCAAAAGATGATCCCGCCTGCCGGAGATGATTTGACCGTGGATCGTATCGGCAAGGTCCGCGGTCTTTTACACGAGATATGGGGTCCCTCGATCTCCGGTACCGCGCTGGATGCGTGTGCTGGATCAGGTATCGGATCCATGCTTCTTGGCGAGATGGGAGCATATCCGATCGCGTATGATAACGATCCCGAGCTTTTGTCACTGGGTCTTTCGTCGGGAAGGCTGGCTCCTGAACGCACGGCATGTATCGATGCACGGCTTGCTTCGGCATATCTTCCGGATGCAGAGTACGGCGTCGGGATCATGTTCGGCCAGATCTATGGATATACGAAGGATATCTGGCGGCCGATCGTGGAGGAGCTTGCCGGGATCACGGAAAAGACGCTTATTACCGTAGCAACTCAGGAGGAGGCCTTCTGGGTCCAGGAGTGGGCCGACGGGGTGGACCGGACGCTTGCGATCATGGAAAATGAGCGTGACCTGATCTACGACCGCTGGGTCTGTTTCGGGTGAGGGGGCGGTCCTTCACCCGGATGATTTTTTTTGGTTCTTTTTTGCAAATAACTCTATGCGGCCTTCCTCAGACCAGGGGGTGAAGGGCCTGGAGAACCTCGGATGCATGCCCTTTGACCTTCACCTTATCCCACGCGGCGAGGATCTTTCCGGTCGAATCGATAACGAACGTACTGCGCAAAACGCCCATGTACTTCCGTCCGTAGAGCATTTTCTGCACCCAGACGCCGAATGCGCCGATCACGGTCTTATCCAGATCCGAAAGCAGTGTAACTGCGAGCTGCTGTTTTTCGATAAACTTCTGATGGCTTGCTGCGGAGTCCGGACTGATGCCGAATACCTGCGCGTCGAGGCGTTCAAACTCGGGAAGGAGCATGGAAAACTCTTTTGCCTCGGTCGTGCACCCGCCGGTGTTGTCTTTTGGATAAAAATACAGGACCGTAAGGTGCGACGCATCCGTTGGAAACGTCCACTCCTTTCCTTCGGCGTCAAAAAGAGTGAAGGGTTTTATCGTATCATTAACCTGAAGTGCCATAGCAAAATCTTCGCCCGGCGAGCATATATTTATTATTCAGTACAGAACCTGATACTCGGTCACCAGATTGGATCCGTACATCTTCGTACTTCTCAGATCGAGCCTGATCATCTCGTTTTCGGATGCTAGCGGCATCCCGCCGACCAAAGACGGGGTGTCGCTCCCGCCGACGATGAACGGCATATGGATGAGCCTGATCTCATCGACGAGCCGGTGATGCAGCATATGCCAGTTCAGCGTCGGGCCGCCTTCGATGATGAGTTTTCTCACCTGATATTTTCTATAGAGGATATCCATCAGCAGCGGAAACTCCACACGTTCCTCGCCGCAGACGATAATTTCGACGCCCTTTTCCGTGAACGCGTCAAGCCGTTCTTTTGGCGCCCGGGACGAGACGGCGAGGACCGTGGCCGCGTTTTCCGTTGCAAAAACATTCGATTCGAGCGGCAGATCGGCCAGACTGTTCGGAATGATCCTCAGGGGATTTTTTCCGGCTGCCATTCTGACGGTCAGAAATGAGTTGTCGATCCGGATCGTCGATGATCCTACCATTATCGCGTCATACTCGGCCCGGGTTTCGTGGAGGAGGATCTCGGCTTCATGAGACATATGTTTCATCAGCAGTTTACTGGAAACGCCTTTACCCAGGGTGAGTTTCCCGTCAGCTGTGATCTCTGAAATCATCAGCACGTGTGGTCTTTGTAGTGTCTCCATGAGAGTTTCCTTCTGATTCATATATCTTGACGATGTATAGATATTTAGCACACACCAATAAATGATTTTACCTCCCTATCCATGAATATCACAGCACTCAGATACAAACTGACGGGTTGGCTCGACCCGGTCGTGAGAGTCTTCGTTAAAACAGGCATGAGTCCCAATCAGATCACGCTTCTTTCGCTCTTTTTCGGGATCGGCGCCGCCGTCTGTTACTTTTGTCAGTCGTTTCTTATCGGGAGCCTGCTTCTCCTGATCTCCGGCATCCTTGATCTTACGGACGGTTCGGTCGCCCGCATCACGGGAAAGAAAAGTGATTTCGGCGCGATCTCTGACTGGATCGTCGATAAATATGTGGACGGGATCGTGCTTCTCGCGATCGGTCTTTCGGGGATCCCGATCATCTCGCAGTTTACGGGTTTTGCGCCGACAGCAGATATGCTGATCGCCGGACTTGCCGTGATCGGATCGATCATGAATACGTTCATCAAACCGGTGACCTATGCGGAGATCGGCTATACCTGCAAAGAGGATGGAAAGATCTCGGATCCGCTTGAAGGTGTGGGATTTTTCGGCAGACCCGAGACGATGATCTCGCTTGTTCTGTTCGGTATCATCGGCCAGATCTGGATCGCCGTCATCCTTGTTGCCGTATGCACGAACCTTTCAGCATTCCAGAGATTATGGTATCTCTGGAGAAAGCACGGCGAATACAAAAAAGATTAACCCTTTTTTTATAAAATAGGACTTACGCGGTGCGATCTTAACCGAAAAAATGAAGCCCTTATGAGATGTGCTTCGATTTCGTATACGGCATTCGTTTTGACACAAGAGAAAAAACCAACCGCGAACCGCAAATCAGAGATTTGCTCTCCGACTCGCTTCGCTCACAAACCTTCGGTTTGTTCACCGACTCGGGTCTATGACCCTCGCTTGCTCGCTTGAATCGGCGCGGTTTTTATTTCCTCTTGTGTCCACACAGGGCAATCCCTTTTCCAAATTGGATCTAGAATAACACCGCGTAGGTTCTATCGTAAAAAAAAGGTTTGCCGGATCAGAAGTTGGTCTCTGTATCCAGTCTTGCTCCGTGCCGCCGGATCTCCGGCTGCGGGAGTTCCGAACGGAGGTCGACCTCTTCTTCGACCTTCAGTTCATTGCGGAGCCTGAGGAGTTCGGCAAGGACCTCCTCGACACCTTCACCGGAGACGGTGGACATGTTGAAGAATCCGTCCACGCTTTTTACATCAGATTTGTTAACGACCGAGATCATGGGGACCGAGATGATCGACTCGATCTCTTCACGGAGTTTCATCTGGGCTTCAAACGAGTATCCGCAGTTTTCACTTGCGTCGATGACAAAGAGAACCAGATCGGCGACGTAGACAAGAGCATTGAGCGCCTGCTTTTCGATGATGTTTCGTTCCTCCTCTGGCCGGTCGAGAAGACCCGGCGTGTCGATGAACTGGATCTTTCGTCTGCGTTCGGCGTTTCTGTGTCCGACGATAACGCCTTTGGTCGTAAACGGATAGGAGGCGACCTCCGGTTCACCGCTGGAGACCAGACGGATGAACGAGGATTTGCCGACGTTGGGGTATCCGGCGACGACGATCGTAAACTCATCGGTGCTGATCACCGGGAGTTTTCTCAGAACGTTTCTGACATCGTTGAGATACCGCAGGGAATCATCCGCCCGGTGGACGATCGAGGCAATGCGTGCGACCGCACGTCTTCGTTCGATCTGGGTATCTGTCCAGCGCATTCCTTTAGAGATACTGTTTCCTACGTCACGCACATTCTTTGCGGCCCACCCCACCATGCCGAGATTCTTTTTTAAGGCATCCATCCCGAATAAGATGTCGCACAGGTCCCGGTAAAAGGGCGGCAGCTCTTCAAACTCGGGGAAGCTCTGGATAATAGTTACCAGTTTGTCATGCGTCGCCTGGGTGATTGCCCGGACGAAGTCCTCATTTGCATGACGTTTATTTGTTTTTTCCCGCATCTTCCTGGAAGCACGGCGGAAACTGCGGTCGAGCAGTTCGTCTGCTGTTGGAACGGTCGGGATTTTATCGAAGTACATTTTTCATCCAATCCATTTGGTTTATTACTATAGCAATCAGAAAGAATCAGTAAGTATGGATCTGTCACTCATTCAAAAAGATATCCTTATTACTCTTATCTCGCTCTATCATCAATATTCGCATCCTATCAAGAGTGAAGTCATCGCCGATATCATCCGGAGAAACCCCGGAACGGTCAGGAATCAGATGCTGGCGCTCAAGGTGCTCGGGCTGGTTGACGGCATTCCGGGGCCGAAAGGCGGATACCAACCCACAGCGCGGGCGTATTCGGAACTGAACGTTTCAGCGGATTACTCGGAGAGCGAAGTTGTCATCCAGAAGAACGGCGAGAAGGTCGAAGGGGTGCGCGTGAATGAAATCGCGTTTACGACCCTGACACATGCGGATCTTTGTCACGCTCTCATTAAAATCATCGGGAACGTGCGGTCGTTTGAGGTCGGCGACAAAATCACGATCGGACCGACGCCGGTGAATAAGCTGCTTATCAAAGGCGAGGTTTTCGGCAAGGATGAGATCAACAGCGCGCTTCTGATATCGACGTCGGAGATGACGTCGCTTCCAAAGAAGCAGATCCGCGAGTATATGCGGGTCCCGCTGATCACGCTGGAGCCTGATATGACGCTTGCCTATGCGATGAAGACGTTTCTCCAGCGCCGCATTCATGGGGCGCCGGTGGTCGAGAACGGGGCCCTGGTCGGGATCCTGACGATGACTGATATTGTTTCGGCACTGGACCGTGAGCTGCCTACGACGTCTCTTGTGTCTGAGGTGATGGTGACGCGGGTCATCACGATGCCGGCGGATATGCGGCTGTATGAGGTCATAAAGCAGTTCAAGGAGGAGGATGTCGGGCGTGTGATCGTGACCGAAGAGGGAAAACCGGTGGGGATCCTGACGCATTCGGATATTATTCAGGTGTTCCCTTCTCTGTGAGGCAAGGCCTTATACAAACGGATAAATACTTGCTTGTCAAACTTTAAAGCTGATCAATCATGCAGAGTGAGCAATTTACGCATAATATCCGCAGAAAACGTGTGATGAGTACCGACGGCAAGATCATTGGTCAAATAAGAAACGTTACCTTTGATGCGCCGACCGGGCAGCTGAAGGCTCTTCTTATCCGCCCGGATGCAGGTTTTGATACGACCGGTTATAAGCTTGAAAATGATGCGATAACTCTGCCTTTTGAGGCAGTGAAAGATATCACCGATTTCATTGTGGTCGACCGGTATATGCTCCGCTGAAGTTTTTCAGCAACTCACTCCTTTTTTATAAGTATTTGCGAAGAGCATCGGCCGTCCCTTCGCCGAAGGACCGTTCCATGATGCGGTCCGCCGCTTCTTTTGCTTCAGGGGAGGCATTTGCCGGAACAACGGATATGCCGCCGAGTTTCAGCATCGAGACATCGTTGACCGAATCGCCCGCGACCAGGAAATCAGACGGGGCAAGGCCCATAAGTTCTGCCAGTTTTTCGAAGGCTGCGCCTTTGGTGACGCCGGGGATCTGGAGATGGATCGCAAACCCCGTGTCGATGACATCGACCGGCATATCTTTGAGGATCTCTTTGATCAAAGCGGCCGGAGCATCCCTGGAGAACGCGATGTCGGAATCACGGTATCTGCTGCTGAACAGATGCAGCTCATCTCCTTTCGGCTTGAGTTCGTCCACGACCTTCTGATACGCGGCAAGGCACACCTCCTGACTGCCGGCGACCTGTTTTTCGCCGAGGTACCCCAGACGGTATACCCCGCCGTTTTCGGCGATGATGGTCCCGTCAGTTCCGATCATATGCGAAAATGCATCCAGAAAACAGAGCGTGTTTCCGGATGCAAGAATGACGGGGATCCCCGCGTCGATGATCCTTCGCAGTTCATCAATGACCTCGGTTGAGAGTCTGCGGCGTTCGTCGGTCAGCGTTCCGTCGATATCGGTGATAAAGGCCCTGGGCATGATCAAAAATAGTATTGGGGTCAGCAGGCTTTGATACCTGCGGTTTCGACGGTGAAGGTAGCTTCGCCTTCCGGCAGGTTGGGACTGTCCACAAGCCTGGCGATCCGTTTGCCTGCTTTGCTCTTTCTCAGATACACCCGGTAGGTCGCCGTGTGTCCGACGATGTTGCCGCCGATCGGTTTTGTCGGGTCGCCGAAGAGGAGTCCGGGGTTGGACATGACCTGGTTTGTCACCAAAGCAACTGCATTCAGGTCATCGACCAGTTTGAAAAGATCATGCATATGCCGATTGAGCTTCTGCTGCCTGCCGGCAAGGGTCCCGCGGCCGGCGTATTCCGAACGGAAGAGACTGGTCAGCGAGTCGATGATGATCAGTTTGACCGGAAGGCCGGAAGCCGCAAGCTCGTTTGAAAGGTCGCGGGCCGCATCGATCAGAAGCATCTGATGATCGGATGAACTCGCACGGGCCACATGGATGTTGGCAAGGAACTCGTCGGCCGTCTGGAGCGTGTAGCCCTCCGGCAGATCCGCAAGCTCCAGTCCCTCGGCCATCTGCTCGATACGCTCAGGACGGAAGGTATTCTCCGTGTCGATGTACAGACAGCTTCCGGCAAGCCCGCCGAGCGATGTCGGGAGCTGGCAGTTTATTGCCAGCTGATGGGCGATCTGGGACTTCCCGGATCCGAACTCGCCGTACAGTTCGGTGATCGCCTGTGACTCGAGACCGCCGCCGAACAGCTCGTCGATCTCCGGAACAAGGGTCCTCAGTTTAAGGATATCCTGTCTGCGTGCCAGGATATCGGTCCCTGTCTTGAATCCGCCGATGTCCGCCAGTTCGCGGGCGGCTTTGATGATCTTCTTTGTCGTGGACTCGCCAAGCTCAGCTGCTTCGGCCAGATCGATCGGCGTCGCCGTCGCGATACTTTCAACAGTTATGTAGCCTGCGTCACGCAGTCGGTCAGCAGTCGCCGGCCCCACACCCGGGATGTCTTCGATGTCAAGCATTGTCATATCTTCCTGTACTCCTGTTTTTTAGATATACTAATACATCAGCACCTGGCCATATAAACCCCTAACCGCGCGGTGCGATAATGCCCCCCCTTGACCGGTCAAACACCTCTCTCACTCAGAGAGAAGCACATTTTCACGTGCAAAATTTTGATCTCTGCCCGCCTCTATCGATACCATTATTGCCGCCATCGCCCCATCTAACGGTATGGCCGAAAAGGACAATGCCGAATACAAAACTGCTCTTCTTGAGATGGCCGGCGAACTCGCAGCCAATCCCCTCATCAAACCAGTCATAGATCAGATCATATATGACTTTATCCGGTCTCCGGAGTGCAGAAAGGCGTTCGGCGAGTATGCCAAACGCAAGATCACCGATAAACTCGGATTATAAAAGAGATCCAAGACGCTTTTTCAGAAGCGGCGGATCAGCGGGATGCGGACGGATCCCGGTCACTTCCACCCGGCCGTTTCTGCAGATGCCTTCCACATCCGCGGTCGTCCCGACCAGAGGCGTTTCGTCGGTCTGCAGGATCCAGACTCCTGTCCCGTCATCGAGCGAAAGACCCTCCGGCCGCAGGATCAGCATGCCGGTCCCGAAAAATGCTTCTCCGGGAACAGCAGGCATCCTGACCGCCGAACCGCGGCCGACCGAAAGCTCGAGTTCGCCGTATCGGTTCAGCTTTGCCTCGGCATTGATAACCTGCACCGAGTCGCCCGGGAGAAAAAGCATATCGGCCGCATCACCCCAGAGAGCGATATTCGCCCCGCCTTTATTTTCAGATCCGGATATCCGGATATTTCTGACACGCGACTCGGTCCCGCGCCTCGTGATGAACGTTTTGACCTCAAAGACCGCGGTCACGACACCCGTGACCACAGGATTTTGTCCTTCGGTCACCTCGGATGCGTCTTTGGACAGCACCTCGATCTCTCCGGGGATGATCTTTATCTCTGCAGAATCGGAAACGACATACTCGACGATCCCGTCATCCTCTTTTCTCTCCACGCCGGTGATCGAGACGCAGGATCCCTCGTCCGCATCGGCGAAAAGCTCCGGTGTCCAGGTGACCATACGGGCAGTTCCGGATGCATCGCCGATAATGAACTCCTGCAGAAACGCCGCGGTCCCGTCACGCCGGGTGATCTCCCGCACCCCGAAGATGACCAGGATCCTCGCGGTGAGAGGAGCCGCCATCACCTCGGACTTCGGCGGCTTCTTTGTCTCGACGATCGTTACACTGCTCTCTCGCAGAGCAAGACAGGTCGCCTCCTTTTTTCCGGACCGCGGTCTCGCGATCACTTCGATCACCGATCCTACTTCCAGCTCGCCGGCCGCCTCTGCACGTTCATCCCACAAAGTCATCACCACGGTACCGGTAGGATCTCCAAGAACGAGCGATGCCACAAGGCCCGGCGGCTCGCCTTCGCGGGTGAACTCACGCGGCGGCCTGATCTCAAGGATCTTGCCGAAAAAAGAGACGACCTGGGTCTGGGCCGAGGGGATGCTGCCGATTTTCACATGGCTTCGTCCAAGGTCGTCCACCACCATCATCGCGGCCGTCACCTCGTCCACCAGGCCGCCCAGAGAGGCGGCTTTCTGTTCTACGCGCTCCTCGAAGGCTTCCTGTGTGAGCAGATCGGAGACGAGCGCGTAATGCATTCCTTATTTCCTGTGCCAGGAAGGAGTGACCACGCAGGCGGTCATGTCCTCGTAGATCTCAGCCCGGCGCATGAGTTCTGCCTTGTCGCCGTTCACTAAAACCTCGGGGCATCTGGGCCGCGAGTTGTACTGGGAAGACATGGCATATCCGTAGGCTCCCGTATCCAGAACAGCGATGAGATCGCCTGCAGCAACCGAAGGCAGCGCCCGGTCTGCCGCGAAGATATCGCCGGTCTCGCAGATGGGGCCCGTGATCGTGTATGTTCCGTCAGCCGGCTGATCTGCTTTGTTCGCCACAACGACTTCGTGCCAGGAGTCATACATCGCCGGACGGATCAGGAGGTTGAATCCTGCGTCGACGTTCACAAAGGTCTTGTGGACCTTTTTGACGGAGTTGACTTTTGTCAGGAGGACGGTCGATTCGCCGACCATCCATCTGCCGGGCTCGACCCAGAACGCGGGCGAGATGCCTGCTTTTCTGCATCCTTCGAGGAACACCGGCATTACAGCGGCGGCATACTCTTCGGGTGTCGGGGCTTTGTCGACGGTTCCTTCGCGGTGGTACGGAATGCCGAGTCCGCCGCCGAAGTCGATGAACTCCAGTTTGACGCCGAGTCTGGTGACTTCGGCGGCGACGTTCATGATCACGCCGCAGGCGATCGCAAAGGGTCCTACTTCAAGGATCTGGGAGCCGATATGGCAGTGCATCCCGACGGGGATCACATACTCCATTTCGAGGGCTTCGCGGTAGGCGTCCAGGATCATCTCTGCGGGGATGCCGAACTTGCTGTTTTTGATCCCGGTGGCGATCTTTGGGTGCGTCGGGACCTCGATCGCCGGGTTGACGCGGAATCCGATCCTGACGGTCTTTTTGAGTTCTTTTGAGATGGCGTCGATCTGGCGGAGTTCGTCGACTGAGTCGACCGAGATCCTGATGCCTTTTTCGATCGCTGCGCGAAGATCAGCTTCGGTTTTTGAACTGCCGTTGAAGAGGAGGATCTCTGCCGGGATGCCTGCTTCGAGGGCTGCCCGCATCTCGCCAAGCGAGAAGACGTCGGCGCCTGCTCCTTCGCGGCCAAGGGACTGGATGATGACCGGGTTCTCGTTTGCCTTTGCGGCATAGAGGAGCTGGACGTTGTCTGTGTATTTTTTCAGCGCCGCTTCATAGCGTCTGAAGTTTCCGGTGACATGGTTTTCGTTGGTGATATAGAGGGGTGTGCCGTATTGTTCTGCAAGGGCAACGCAGTCTGCGCCTCCGCAGTAGAGATGACCCTCTCTTACGGAGAGTGATTCGGGAAGGTTCATGTTATCCTCTGATGCCGCATTCTTTCATGCGTTTGATCGCTTCGTTGATCCGGTCGACCGGGCGGGTCATGGCGAAGCGGACGTATCCGGCGCCTGATGCGCCAAAGCCGGTTCCCGGCGTGATCACGATTCCTGCTTCGTTGATCATTTTTGCGACGAATTCAACTGAGTCGGGTACTTTCATCCATATGTAGAAGGATGCTTTTGGGGAGGTGACGTCAAAGCCGAGCGAGCGAAGGCCGGTCACGAGGGCGTCGCGGCGCTCTTTGTAGACGGCGCATGCCTGGGCGATGCAGTCCTGCGGGCCGGTAAGGGCGGTGACGGCGGCACGCTGGACCGCGTCGAAGACACCGGAGTCGATGTTGGTTTTGACTCTGCCGAATGCTTCGATGAGGCCGGCATTTCCAACACACATGCCGATACGCCAGCCGGTCATGTTGTAGGTTTTGGAGAGTGAGTGGGTCTCAAGGCCGACGTCCATGGCGCCTTTTGCCTGTAAGAAGGACGGTGATTTGTAGCCGTCGAATGAGATCTCGGAGTAGGCGTTGTCGTGGACGACGATGATGTCGTTGTCTTTTGCAAACTCGACGGTCTCTTCGAAGAAGTCGATCGAGGCTGCGGCGCCGGTCGGGTTGTTCGGGTAGCCGATGAACATGAGTTTTGCGTTCTTCAGGACATCTTTTGGAATGGCGGCGTAGTCAGGTAAGAAGCCGTTTTGTTCCAGCAGGGGCATGGGGTGGCTTTTTCCTTCGGCAAAGAGCGTGGAGGTTTTGTACACCGGGTAGCCGGGGTCGGAGACGAGGACATAGTCTCCGGGGTTTACGAATGCTTCGGGTATGTGGGCGATACCTTCTTTGGATCCGATCAGGGCGAGGACCTCTTT
>JAYFOG010000043.1:0-3400 GCA_034932965.1 Methanocorpusculum sp. | reverse complement strand
TAAGAGAGTGTGTCAAGGGGTTATACTGATGTTAAAAGCAACAATCGAAGCAGATATTTTCCGGGAGACCATCGATGCGGTCTCAGCACTGGTAAACGAATGCCGTCTTCACGTTGACGAGAAGGGAATCAGAACGATCACAGTGGACACGTCAAATGTGGCAATGGTTTCTTTAGAGCTCTCTGCGTCGGCGTTTCTTACATTTGCGGCAGAACCCTGTGAAATTGGTCTCGATATAGAAAAGATCAGATCCATGATGTCGATGATCGGCAAGACGGATATCGTCTCTCTTGAACTCGACGACTCAGGTAAAAAACTTAAGATCAGTTTCGGCGGGTATGAATATTCGATAACCCTGCTTGATACAAAGACCATCAGAAAAGACCCGAACGCGCCGAACCTGAATCTGCCCGCAACCTTGGAAGTCCCCGGTGTCATGTTCAATGATGCCATCAAGGCATCAGCGATGGTATCTGATAAGATCTCCCTTGCCGTTTCTGCGGAGACATGCGTGTTTACGATGAATGCCGACGGCGATTCCGACCGGATCAAACGCGAGCTTTCCGGTGAGGATGTCCACTATATCACCTGTGCCGATGCAAAATCCCTGTTCTCCCTTGACTATCTGAAGGATATGGGCAAATCCATCAGCCGCGCCGACAAGGTGCAGATCCGTCTGGGCACTGATCACCCGGTCCAGTTTTCCTTCGTCTATGCCGGCGGTAAAGGAAGTGTGGGCTATCTTCTTGCTCCGAGGATCGAGGCAGATTAACCGTCATGCGTACGTCCGTTGAAAAGCGCGATCTGGCTCACTATCCTTTTTTACCTGAAGCACAAGGGCTGCTTGCGTCCCGCGGAATCAAAATGGCCGGTCTTTCCGGTTCGACGATCGGCTGTTCCTATCTTGATCGTGCAGCCGGGCGGATCATGCTCGCACTTAACGGAAAAACGGTGTATCCCGAATCGGATGACGATGTGGTCTCTGATATCATCACCTATGTTCTGGCAAGGGTGCTCGTTTCCTGTACGAAAGATAAGCGGACGATCGACCGGCTCTGCAGGATGGAGGCGGCCCGGGTCTATGCGTATTTTCATGCCGAGGAGAATCAGCTTCTCAAAAAACGTGTCTGCGAGGAGCTTGGTCTTGAGACGGGCGACGGGTCGCTTCCGGTGATCCGGTATGTGGAGCTTGCATCCCGTGTGCGTGACGCGAAGTGGCGGCTGATCAACCGCGAGGTGGAAAAGGGCCGGGTGTCGGTTTCTGCTGATGAGATGGATGTTTTGATCGCCGAAAGGATCCGAAACATCCTTTCTTCCGGCCTGCCGCTTGATATTCCCGAGCCGATCCTAAGAGAGTTTCTGCCGTGGAGCGACAAGATCCTCTCAGCAGTTCAGGAACGGACCCTTGCGGAGTTTGGCGCGATCGACGAGTCCGCGTATCCGCCTTGTATCCAGTCGCTGATCTCCGCAGCGGCTGCCGGCGTGAATCTGACCCATTCGGGCCGGTTTTCGATGACGGCATTTCTGCATAATGTGGGAATGAATAATGAACAGATCGCCGGGATCTTTGCACGCAGTCCGGATTATAATCCGGATATGACCAATTATCAGGTCGATCATATTCTGACAAATGAGTATACGACGCCTTCCTGCGCGACGATGCTTACCCATGGCGTCTGTGTGAATAAAGACCGGCTCTGCGAGTCGGTTTCCCACCCGCTGAATTATTACCGTTTGAAAAAGAAGATGACGGAAAAGATGAGGATGAAAGAGGAGGCAATGGCGAAGAAAGAGGGGGGAACAGAAGGCGGGGATCCGGAGAAAGAAGCTTTCGAACCATGAGGACACTGGGTATTTATAGGTACGAAAAGCATATCTTTTTGCTATGAACTTTGGGACTCTTGCAGATATTGAAACACGCGGAAAAACTGTTCTTGTCCGTGTGGATTTCAACTCCCCTATAGATCCTTCCTCCAATACTATCCTGGATGATAAACGATTCCGTGAACATGTTCCGACTCTGCAGGCGCTGGAAGATGCCCGAGTTGTGGTCCTTGCTCATCAGAGCCGGCCGGGTAAAAAGGATTTCACGACGCTTGCGGCCCATGCGGATAAACTTGAGCGGCTTTTAGGGATGCCGGTCACCTATGTGGACGATATCATCGGCAGCTGTGCGAAGCGCGCAGTTTATGATTCTCACCCCGGGGATGTTGTTCTGCTTGAGAATGTCCGGTTCTCTGCGGAGGAGAACCTGAGTCTGAAACCCGAGGACGGGGCAAAGACCCATCTTGTGAGAAAACTTGCATCCATGGCCGATCTATGTGTGTATGATGCGTTTGGGACGGCGCACAGGTCCCAGCCGACCATCACCGGTCTTTCGTATGCTATGAAAACAGTGGCAGGTCTTTTGATGGAAAAAGAGGTATCGATGCTTTCAAAAGTGTTCACCTCCGCGCCAAGGCCGGTGACGTTTGTTCTGGGCGGGACGAAGGTCGATGATTCCATCGCTGTGGCCGGAAATGTTCTTGCAAATAAAACCGCAGACAAGATCGCCGTCATCGGGGTGGTGGCCAATGTGTTTTATCTGGCAAAAGGTATCGATATCGGCGAACCTTCAAGAAATCTGATCCGCACTCTCGGATATGACGGCGAGGTCGCCAAAGCGAAGTTGATTCTCGATTCGTATCCGGACAGGGTCCTTCTGCCGGATTATGTGGCGGTCAAAGAGCAGGATGAGCGAAAAGAGTATCCGGTCGACCGCATTCCAAAGGACTGTCCTATCCTGGATATGGGTACGGATTCGATCGTGCAGTTTTCCCGGGAGCTTGCGGCGTCCGGGTCGATCGTGTTCAACGGTCCGGCCGGTGTTTTTGAGGAGTCGAAGTTTGCATCAGGAACCTTTGAACTGCTTCGGGCGGCGGCAAATGCGGAATTTTCGGTTTGCGGCGGCGGTCATACGGCTGCGGTCATCGAACAGCTGGGTCTTGCATCCCAGTACTCTCATCTGTCTACGGGCGGGGGTGCCTGCATCGAGTTTTTGACCGGGAAGAAGCTTCCCGCGATCGCGGCCCTGGAAGAGTCCTGGAAGAAGTTTGGGAACTGAGTGGCTCTTTTCCCGGCGTATTCTTTTTCCTATAGGAGTTACGCGGTGTTTGTGTGGATTCAATTTGGAAAGGGTATGATTGGATGTGGACACATGAGATTATTTAACCGCGAATCTCCGCGAATCCTCGCGAATCACATTTTTCTTGCGCCGCCGTGCTCTGCTTCGGCTGATCGCCTACGCAGAATCGCACGCCGTCTGGAAAAATGCTGGGGAAAAACCGGCGTGCCGGTTTTTCTCTCCGTTAACTTCTCTTTTTGTGAAACCAATATATTATGAAACAACAGAAAAACCCGC
>JAYFOG010000042.1:0-5003 GCA_034932965.1 Methanocorpusculum sp. | reverse complement strand
AAAATGGTCCCGACTCCCGGATTCGAACCGGGGACATCGCGGTAGCCGCGCAGTACGCCCGCAGGCGTTAATTTCTTTCTACAGCCGCGCACTCTACCATCTGAGTTAAGTCGGGATTGACTGCTTTAACTAGAAGGATTTATAAAAATATAAACATACCGGTTTGATAAACCTCTGTCCGCAGAGCATTCCCTTTTAATATCCTAAAAATCAAGAAAATACATAATTACGGATAATGTGGATACCATGATAAACAAAGACGGATTTGCCATAGTGGGCTGTACAAAATGCAGAAGGATGCAGGTTGCCGATCTTTCCTATACCACAAAGACCTGTGTTTGCGGGAACAAAATCGATCTTGCAAAAACAAAGCTGCTTGCCGTAGTTGAGTCGGCAGATGCAGCCGGCGAACTCCTCAGGCAGATGCAGACCGCAAAAAACTCCGGGTTCACCCCCGCGGTCCGGATCGCCCAAACATTCAAAAAAATGGATTAGTCAAATGGTACTGCTTCAAGAGTTGACGCAAGCTCCCATATCCGCGTCCGGGCGTGGATCGGCATGTTTGAGTCATTGCTGACCTCATCGATCATCGAAAGGGCACTTGCGGCCCTCAGACCGATCGTCTTCTTCTCATCCTGAAGAACCTTCATCGTCTCATCAGCCACGCGGCGGATATTCCGTGGTATCGTCGAATCTTCACTCATTGCATGCAGCATCATGATGCACTGCCTGATCATATCTTCCGGATTTGCCATATTTAGCTCCCATCCCCAAAATCTGTAACTCATGTTATACCTCCGCAAAAATAAAGACTCCCTTTATTCTTGAGACATTATATACTCTGAAAACTAATCTGTAAGTAAGAGAAAAACAGCCATGACAAAAAAACCTGAGGATATTATGACGGAGTATCTCCTAAACGGCGCTAAAATGCTCTCGGAACTCTGCCCAGTATGCGAAGCTCCGCTATTTGATGTGAAGGGAAAGAAGATGTGCGTGGTTTGTGCGAATACACCAAAGGAAGCATCGGCGCAAAATGCCTCTGAAGAAAAGGTCCAGATGATCATCCCAAAGTATGCCGCCGCTGACCAGACGCCGTCGCCTGCACCGGCAAATATCCTTAAAAGCCTTGACGAACTGATCCTTACCCTCTGCACCCGTGCGGCCGCCGAAACTGAACCGGAACGCTGCCGTATTCTCATTGAGTGCATCCGGACTGCCGCAGAAGCAAAAACCATACTCTCGAGATAATGAAAGTCGTCGGTGTTGTCGGATATCCCGCAAGCGGGAAAGGCGAATTTTCGCAGATCGCCGCTGAACTGGGGATACCGGTTGTAGTTATGGGCGATATGATCCGCAGAAAGGTCATAGAAGACGGGCTGGCACTGACTGATGCTAACATCGGAGCAGCCGCACGAAAACTCCGCGCTGAACTTGGCATGGACGCGGTGGCAATTTTAACTGCAGAGGAGATCGGAAAACTCAACCCGAAGATCGTCATCATTGACGGGATCAGGGGGGACGCTGAAGTGACCTACTTCAGAACTGTATTCCAAGACTTTTCACTTCTGGCGATCACGGCATGTTTCGAAACACGCCTGCAGAGAATGAAAAACCGGGGAAGAAGCGATGATACGACAACCCCAGAGACACTTCGTTCCCGCGACGAGCGCGAAGAATCATTCGGCCTGGGTCGGGCAGTCTCTCTTGCAAACACGCAAATCGAGAACGAGTCGAGCCGCGAGGAGTTCATTTCCCGGATCAGAAACTACCTGGAGAGTCTTGCATGAAGATCTTCTTTGCATCGTCATCGAAGGTATGGGAAGATCCGACCTGGGTCTCGGAGATCGCAGAGGTGGGATTCGACGGCTGGGAGATCTCAGCAGACGGAAACTACCGGCTGGACAAACCGGAGACGTTCTCCGCAGTCAGAAAAGTAATCGAAGAAACCGGACTGGACGTCTCGGTCCACGCCCCATTCAGTGATCTGAACCCGGCATCCATCAATACACCGATTTGGGAGGAGACCGTCCGACAATTCACCGTCTGCATCGAACAGGCGGCACAACTCACCGACACTGTCGTCCTGCACCCCGGATATCTTTCTCCGGTAAGCAGATTCGATGGAGCGTCCGCGTGGAACAATCACAAAAAGGCATGCATCCGTCTCGGAGAAACCGCACAGCGTGTCGGCGTTACCGCATGTCTTGAAAATATGCCGAACCTTGATGACTTTTTCTGCCGGGATCCCTATGAGCAGGACGGATTTGTGGATGGAGTTCCAGGGATGGGGCTTGTCCTGGACATAGGACATGCCAACACGACCGGAAATCTGGATGAGTTCTGTAAGATCATTCTGCCCAAGGCACACCATCTCCACATCCATGACAATCACGGGAAATACGATGAACATCTCCCCCTTGGAGGCGGAACCATCAACTGGAATAACATTATGCCGCGGATCGTCAAGGAGTATAAAGGAGCGATTATCGTAGTCGAAGGACGAAATCCGAAAGAAGGAAAGAGAAGCCTCGAGTTTTTGCGGAGGTGGATCTAATTGGCTGGTGAAACACTGTTCGTGCATTTTCTCGGAACTGCCGGAGCTCTTCCAACGCCGCTTCGAAATCCCTCCTGTATCATGATCCGGCGCGGATCCGACACTCTGCTTTTTGACTGCGGGGAAGGAGCCCAGCAGCAGATGATGCGGCTGAAGACAGGATTCACAGTGAATGCCGTCTTCATAACACATTGGCACGCCGACCACTATCTTGGCATATTCGGGCTCATCGAGACGATGGCCTTCAACGGAAGGACCGAACCGCTGACCCTCTACGGACCGCGGGGGATCGACTGGTTCGTAAACATCATCCATCAGCTGACGCCGAAGATCCCGTTCCCTCTCACTGCCGTTGAGGTTTCAGATGGAGATGTGATGATCTTTGACGGCTACTCGATAGTTGCATTCCGAACGTTTCATGGAATGGAAAGTGTCGGATATGTTCTGGAAGAGGATATGCGTCCCGGCAGATTTGATCGGGAAGGAGCTATCGCCTTAGGTGTAAAACCCGGACCGCTTTTCGGAAAACTCCAGAGAGGTTCGCCGGTCACCATTCTAAGGGATGGCGAGGAAGTGGTGATCACTCCTGAGATGGTCATGGGAGAGCGCAGACGCGGCCGAAAAGTCGTATACACAGGAGATACGCGGCCGGTAAAAAATCAGCCTGACCTTTTAGCCGATGCGGATCTGCTGATCCATGAAGCGACCTTCGATGAGGAAGAGGGAAGAGAACGGGCAAAGGAGGCGTGGCATTCAACAGCGGGCGAGGCGGGACAGGTGGCAGCTCTTGTGAAGCCGAAGATCCTGGCACTCGTACATTTCAGTTCGCGGTACATCACCGCTGCCAGTCATATCAAAGATGCAAAAGAGTTCTTCAGCGGCGAAATCATCGCGCCAAACGATCTGACCACTGTAGAAATCCCATACAGCGACGAATGACAGGGATCCGGGCATCGGGCCTGAGAAAAAAAGATGCCGGTTTCCCAATCTACTTAAGACGGCGGGATAAAACAATACAGTAAGCGACAGCCCATGCCAGAACCGGACAGCAAAGAACCCCTCAATATTTACTCGAAAAATGGTACGGTGATCACCGTACGCAGTCCGATCAGAAACAAGATCCTAACCCTGCTGGCAGATGAAGGGCCTTCCTCTTTTTCCCGGATCATGGAGTACACCGGGCTGTCAAAATCCACAGTATCCGGTTATGTGAGTTATTTGGAGATGAGGGAGCTGATCACCGTCATGTCCGATCCGCGGGATGCCAGAAAGAAAACGTATGTGATCACGGCATCGCTTATCGGGGATATCACACCAAGCACCCAGAACGGGACTTCTGACTTTCGCGAACTCATCAGACAGGCATATGCAAAATACGATAAGATCGATTACAAAGAGATCCTCCCCCACATAATTAAGGTGGCTCTCGGCGAAGCAGGTATCAACATCGATCCGGTGATCATGCGCGGCGGGGAGATCCTGGGTCAGGCGGTCGCCGTTTATCTAGTCGCCGACACATTGGAAAAAACACTGGCAAACATCACTGAGTTTTGGAATCATTACGGATTTGGGGAGGTGAAGATCCGATCCACAGACCCTCTGCAGATCGAAGTCTATCACTGTTATGAATGCATGATCATGCCGAAGGATTCTGGTAAAAACTGTGCGATCTCATGCGGCATGCTCAAAGCGATTTTTTCCGCGTTTTACAATGAAAAGGTCAGTGTGACCGAGATACAGTGTATGACAGAAGGATACGACTGCTGCTGTATTGAGATAATCCGGCCGGAAAGATAATCGGCCATTGTGTTATGATAATTTTTTTAGAAAGGGGAGTTACGCGGTGTTGTGATCTCGATCGAGCAAAACTGATATCCTTATATGATGTACTTCAATTTCGTGTATGGTATTTATGTGGACACAAGAGAAAAAACCAACCGCGAATCGGCGCGAATCCCGCAAGCCTTTGGCTTGCTCCCAGAATCGGATTTGCTTATCCTCACTCTCGCAATCCAGCTTCGCTGTCTTGCTCGTCCCTTCATCGGGATCGTTCGGGCAAATCCTGTCGCCGCCCCAGCGGCTCCCAACTGCAATTCCTCTCTCCGTCTCATTTTGCGATTGCCAGAAATGAACAATTATCTCATATGTAATGATCAATGAACATCTCTCTCACTGGAGGCGCTGGGGCGCCGAAAGGATTTGCCCGAACGATCTCGCAAATCTAACGATTTGCTCAGCTGAGGTCGTCGACTTCGTCGCCAACCCGCTCTCGATGAAGGGACGAGCAAGTTGAGGGACGAGACTTGCGAGAGTGAGGAATAGCAAATCCGATTCGCCTCGCCCGGAGGGCGGATTCGCGCCGATTCGCGGTTGTTTTATCTCATCTATCCACACCCAACAAACTCCTTCCCGAATTGGAGCCACGCCAACACCGCGTAACTCCTAT
>JAYFOG010000041.1:0-4981 GCA_034932965.1 Methanocorpusculum sp. | reverse complement strand
CAGCCGAAGCAGAGCACCCGAACGTAAGGAAAATGCGATTCGCGAGGATTCGCGGAGATTCGCGGTTCTTTTATCTCATACACTCACACTAATGCCGTACACTAAATCGAAGTCCATCTCATAAGGACTTCAGTTTTTTTTCGGTTGAGAGCACACCGCGTAACTCCTATTTCAAATGAGACAGAGCGGATCTTTCCGCTGATGAAAAAAAACTGTGCCGAAGCTTTTTGCTTACTGCATGCACTCAACCATTTTAACTCCTCCCAACCAAATAATTACACAGGTTTAGAGTTTACATGGCAAAAGATCAGATACGCAACGGACGACTGGAAGGTGGACGTTCTGCCCTTGTAGAACAGTATCTTTCTTCAATGGAGGCTGACCGGGAGATAGCAGACAGTGATATCCGCGTTGATATCGCGCATATCCTGATGCTCAGAAAACAGGATCTGATCGATGCAGGATCTGCAAAAAAACTCCTCACGACACTGCTGGGCTATCTGGAGAACGGTCTTCCTGATGATGTATTCGATATGACCCGTGAGGATATCCACGCCGGGATCGAAGCTCAGCTCATGGCTGACGCAGGTTCTGATGCGGGCGGGCGGATGCATCTTGGCAGGAGCAGAAATGATGAAGTTGCGACCTGTCTTCGTATGCGGACCCGTGAACTCCTCATCGACACGCTGACCGCCTTGTTTGAGCTTCGTCAGTCATTAATTTCCCGTGCAGAGGAGCATACGGCCACAATAATGCCGGGATTTACTCACCTTCAGCACGCTCAGCCGACAACTCTGGCTCATTACCTTCTGGCCTACGAAAGTCTCTTTGCCCGTGACACGGCCCGTCTCTTCGATGCCTACACGCGTGTCAACATTTCTCCGCTTGGATCAGCTGCATTTGCCGGCACAGGTTTTCCGATCGACAGAAATCTCACTGCCGCATATCTCGGATTCACAAACCCTATGGAAAACAGCATGGATGCAGTCGCAAATCGTGATTTCATCGCAGAAACACTCAGTTCGCTTGCGATCCTTATGACGAACATCAGCCGCATCTGTGAAGAACTGATCCTCTGGTCAACTTCATTTGTCAGATTCGTTGATCTGGCTGACGCCTACTGCTCTACAAGCAGCATCATGCCCCAGAAGAAAAATCCGGACACGCTCGAGATCATGCGTGCAAAAAGTGCCGCAGTGATCGGGGAACTCATGTCGGCCCTTACGCTGATCAAATCCCTTCCCATGAGCTACAATCGTGATCTGCAGGATCTGAATCCGCATCTCTGGAACGCATTCCGTCAGAC
Organism: Methanocorpusculum sp.; assembly: GCA_034932965.1. GTDB lineage: Archaea > Halobacteriota > Methanomicrobia > Methanomicrobiales > Methanocorpusculaceae > Methanocorpusculum. Next base: position 3,675 of record JAYFOG010000041.1, on the reverse strand, counting down.
GAATATGTCTCTGCCTCTTCTGGCAGAAATCATTTCTACTGCAGAGTTTAATGTGCCGGCGATGAAAAAGCAGGCTTCTGTCGGCAATACGACCGCCACCGAGCTTGCTGATTTCCTTGTCCGCGAATACGGCATCCCGTTCAGGACCGCCCACAACATCGTCGGACGCGCCGTGAAACTCGGATCTCTCGAACTCGACGTCGTGGATGCCGCAGCAGAAGATCTTGCCTCGATCTCGCTGAAAGAGCGGGGACTGACCGAAGAAACGATCAAAAAGGTCCTTCATCCGGCAACGATCCTCCGGCAGAAGCAGAGTTTCGGTTCGCCGAATCCGAAGATGATGAAAAAAGCCGTAAAAGTCGCAGATATCCGGCTGGTCCAGGATCAGGTGACCGCCGATATTCTTCAGGATCAGCTCAGAGATGCTGATGAAAAAATGAAAACAGCTATACAGGAACTAGATTTATGAGTCTGAATAACAGTGATCCGATAACCGTAAAATTTGCGGGAATCGAAATGGACGGTATTTATATCAACCGTTCCGGTGAAAATGCGATCGTAAAACTTTCAAGCGGATACAATATCTGTGTCCCGATCAGCCTCTGCTCTGCAAAAGAAAAGACGAAACCCGCAGAAAAACCCCATGTACTCCCGATAAAACAGGATGCATCCCTGCCGCTTCTCTCTATAATATCGACCGGCGGAACGATCGCAAGCACCGTTGATTACCGGACCGGAGCCGTTTCCTCCAGATTTACAGCCGAGGACATACTCCGCAGCATCCCTGAACTTGCCGGGATCGCACGTTATCACACCCTTCAGCCGTTTCAGGTCCTTTCGGAAAACATGAATCCTGCTATGTGGCAGGAGCTTGCCGGAACGATCCATGACGAGGTTCGAAACGGATCAGAGGGGATCATCATCACCCATGGTACAGACACGATGCTCTACAGCGCTGCGGCAGTTTCCTTTATGCTGGACACGCCGGTCCCCGTCGTATTTGTCGGAGCGCAGAGAAGCGCCGACCGTCCAAGCAGTGATAATGCGATGAATGCGATCTGCGCAGCGAAAGCTGCCGTCAGCCGGATGGGCGAGGTCGTTGTCTGTATGCATGCGAACGAGAGCGATACGACCTGCGCTCTTCACCGGGCGACACGGGTCCGCAAAAATCACACCTCCCGCCGTGACGCGTTCCAGAGCATCGGACGTGGTCCTGTCGGAGAAGTAAGCTATCCTGACGGAACGGTAGTTCCTGCAAAAGATGCGGTCCTTCGCGGAACAAAGGAACTTCGCCTCGCTGACAATCTTGAGCCGGCATGCGGCCTGCTGCAGTATTACCCGGGGATGGATCCGGCGGTCTTTGACGCCTTCAAAGGCTACCGCGGTCTCGTGATCGCAGGAACAGGGCTTGGACACGTGGGAACTGACTGTATCGCAAAGATCGCCGGTCTCACGGCATCGGGAACTACCGTTGTCATGACATCCCAGTGTCAGGCAGGAAGCGTCTGCGACCGCGTGTATGAGACCGGCCGTGATCTTCTGGACGCCGGTGTCATCGAAGGCGGAAGCATGCTTCCCGAGATCGCACTCGTGAAACTGATGTGGGTGCTTGGAAATGCAACGCGAAAAGAGGACATCCGCCGTCTGATCCAGACAAACCTCAAAGGTGAACTAGAATATGATATTTGGAGGTGCGCATAATGGATTATGAAGCAGTCGGTCTGAAAGCTGGCCTCGAGATCCACCAGCAGCTGAACACGAAAGAAAAGCTCTTCTGCCACTCGCCGACGATTATCCGCGACTCGGCAGAACACACTGGTGAAGTCAGCAGATATCTGCGTGTCGCCGTATCCGAGATGGGTGATATCGACCGGGCGGCAAAGGAAGAGCTGATGAACCAGCGTCTTTTCACGTACTACACGTATGATACCACCGGTCTTGTCGAGATCGATGAAGAACCTCCGGCCCCCCTCAACCCGGATGCGCTGGACATCGTTTTGACGATCGCCAAGATGTTTGAGATGACGCCCCTTCCGGAGATCCATACAATGCGCAAGATGATCGTCGACGGGTCGGCGACCAGCGGTTTCCAGAGAACGGCACTGGTCGCGCTGAACGGCGCGATAGAACACGCCTGCAGGGTCGAAACCATCGCGGTAGAGGAGGAAGCATGTCAGCGTATCGAAGACACGGTCTTCTCCGTCGACAGACTGGGGATCCCCTTGATCGAGATCACCACCTCTCCCTGCATGAAGACCCCCGAGGAGGTCCATGATATTGCCCAGTATATCGGCATGACTCTGAGATCGACCGGGCGGGTCAAGCGCGGGATCGGCACGATCCGGCAGGATGTCAATGTCTCGATCAGAGACGGGGCACGCGTGGAGATAAAAGGCGTGCAGGAGCTTGACCTGATCGCCGAGGTCGTTCGCCGCGAGGTCCAGAGGCAGCTCTCGCTTCTCGCGATCCGGGATGAACTCCAGGCAAGAGATGCGATGGTGAACGCAGAGGTGTATGACGTCACGTCAGTCTTCTCCCAGACCCAGTCCCAGGTCCTGAAGAAAGCACGCGTGATCCTGGGAACCGTGCTCCACGGATTTAACGGTCTTGTCGGCCTGGAGATCCAGCCTGGCCGGCGTCTGGGCTCGGAGATGTCCGATTACGCGAAAAAATGCGGCGTCGGCGGACTCTTCCACACGGATGAACTGCCTGCCTACGGCGTGACCGAGGAGGAGGTCCATATCCTGAAAGAAACCCTGGGTGCCGGACCTGAGGATGCCGTCGTTATCGTTGCAGCCACGGAACAGAAATGCCGATGCGCCATGCAGATGATCATCCGCCGCGCAAAGATGGCATTCGACGGCGTCCCCGAAGAGACCCGCAAAATGCTTGAAGGAGGCTCGACCGCCTATATGCGCCCCCTGCCGGGTGCTGCGCGGATGTATCCGGAAACTGACATCCTCCCCGTCCCTGTTACCAGAGAGTACTGGGAAAGTATAGCAGCGCCTGAGCTTTTGACGGTAAAAGCAGAGCGGTTTGTCGCTGAATACGGACTTGATGCAGGCATGGCCCGGCAGATGGCTTTCTCTGAAGAACTGCCGCTGTTTGAGCGCGCAGTTGCCGAAGGCATCCGCCCGGTGTTTGCCGCACGTACGATCCTTGCCTCGCTCAAAGAGCTGAACCGTGCGGGCATCTCCTCCGATGCTTTATCGGATGACGCGATCATTGCGGTTATGAAGACGGTAGAGGCAGGAAATGCCGCCAAAGAGGCTGTTTTAGACATCCTGGCGGCATGCGCCAAAGGAATGTCGGTCTCCGATGCGGTATCGCGGGTGGCTCCGGCGTTTTCCCGAGAAGAGCTGCAGGAGCTGGTACATGGTATCGTGAATGACCGCTTGGAGTTCATCCGCACCCGCGGAAAAGCGGCTCTGGGCCCGGTTATGGGCGTGGTCATGAAGGAAGTTCGCGGAAGGATCGATGGGAAAGTCGTTTCCGAAGTACTGGATGAGGAACTTGGCCGTATCATCTGAGGAGATACGGGTGAAGCATAGAGATATGTTTAAGTGAATGGGGCACTAACAAAATACGGAGTTCAATATGGGTAAGACAGGAAGTATCAACTGGCACCAGGTAAAAGGTGTCAACGGTCAGATTCGCCTTGTCCCGCAGAAAGAG
>JAYFOG010000040.1:0-16403 GCA_034932965.1 Methanocorpusculum sp. | reverse complement strand
AATTAATATAGAGATTTTAACCAATGGCTGTTCCCAGACATAAAAATAGATCTGCCGCAGATGCGGCGTGGACGTTATGGTAGATTATACGAATATCATCATTTTTATTATACTGCTGATCTGTTCGGCATTTTTTTCGGCTTCCGAGGTTGCCCTTATCGGTATCAACCGCGCGAAGGTTCGCGCACTTTCCGACACCGGCAAACGGGGGAAGCGGCTTGAAAAATTAAAAAATAATCCGGATCATTTCCTGATCACGATCCTGATCGGCAACAATATCGCAAATGTCGGCGCATCAGCTCTGGCTACGGCGATCTCTCTGCAGATCTTCGGCAACGCAGGCGTAGCCGTGGCAACAGGAGTTGTCACTCTCCTGCTGCTGGTATTTGGCGAGATCGGTCCAAAGACGTATGCAAACCGTCATCTGGAGCGTGCGGCTTTGTTTGTTGCGACACCCATCTCGTTTCTTACCGCGCTCCTGTCTCCGTTCTTCTTCATATATGACCGGTTCCGCAGGAAGGATGCTTCCCCGTCAGTAACGGAAGAGGAGATCCGTGAATGGATCGATGTAGGAGAGATGGAAGGAGCGATCGAAGAGGAGGAGAAAGAGATGATTTACTCGGTTCTCCGGTTCAACGACACGACTGCAAAAGAGATCATGACCCCAAGGCCCGATGTTGCAGTCATAGCGGACACGGCGACCCTTGAAGAGGCGGTGGTACATTTCAGGGACACCGGATTTTCCCGTGTGCCGGTATATCATGACAATACCGACAACATCGTCGGGACCCTGAACTTCAAGGACCTCTTCAATGCCTACTCGACCGACAACCGCAAAGCATCAATCAAAACACTCATGCTGGATGTCTACTGCGTGCCGGAGTCAAAGAAGATCGATGTTCTTCTTCGCGAACTTCAGGTGCGGCGTGTCCACATGGCGATCGTCCTGGACGAGTTCGGCGGTTTTTCCGGTGTTGTGACATTTGAGGATATTCTCGAAGAGCTCGTCGGCGACATCATGGATGAATCCGACGGTGATGAGGTCTCAGACATCATTCCTCTCGGCGACGGCATGTATCTGGTCGATGCGCAGGTCAGGGTTGCTTTGCTGAACGACCGGTTCGACATCTCTCTTCCCGAAGATCCGGGAAATTATGAGACCATCGGCGGTCTGGTCTTCTCCCAGCTGGGTCATATCCCACGTCTCGGCGAGTCGATTCCGCTTTCCCGTGAACACATCACTCTGGTCGTAACCAAGATGCGTGGCAGACAGATCCTGAAGATAAAAATGATCCTCCCGTCTGTGGAGTACGATGATCAGGATATCAGCGGGGAGTGACCCGCTTTTATCTCATATCGCCGCATAGATCTTCTTCCACTTTTCCACGATCCGGTAGCGCGGATTTGCCGTGAGAAGAAGATCCCGGATCACCTGCGGATCATCCGACAGATGATACGTGCATACAGCTATTTTTGGTCCCTGTTCTGCAAGGACCTTTTGCGCTCCGGCGAGCATTTTTCGTTCCGCTCCTTCAATATCCGCTTTGATGAAGTCCACGCTAAGGGAGTTTTCGGCACAGAAAGCATCGATTGTGGTGACAGGGACCGTTTCCTTTCTGCCCTGCTGCTTCAGGATCATGGAGGAGCCGACAAGCGTGTCCGGCAGGACCGTAAATGCGGCACTTCCTATCGTATCACTGAGCCCGTACGGCACAACGCTTACGTTCCTGGCGAATTTCGGATTCAGTGAAAGTGTTTTCTGCAGGATCTTCCTTGCCTCACTGATCGGTTCGAATGCATAGACCTCAGCTCCTCTGGATGCTGCAAGAAGAGAAAACACGCCCAGATTTGCTCCGCAGTCGAACACGACATCTCCTTTTTCGATTACCACGTCCTGCCATTCATACGGTCCTTCATCGGTGTAATGATATCTGCCAAGCAGAGCCGGGTAGAGAATATCGCCGATCTCCATCGCGTAATATGCCTCTTCACGGGTGGGGTGCCTCTCATGAGAGAGGACCGGCAGACGGAGCCCCCCGATCTCAAGACAGTCTTCTGGTCCGACATAGAATCTGTCGAAAATCTCCTGATACTGATTCCGGTAAAAATCCTCAGACCGCATATTTTTCGTCAGCTGACAGCGGATCCAATCAAAAAAAGGGATATTATCCATCTTCGCGTATCACTTTCTTGTTTGCCGCTTCACGTTTGACGATCAGGAAACTGGCAATAAAGCCTATCAGAATGTTTGAGTAATACAGGATCATGCGGAGAAGAACGACAAAAAGCCCTACCACTGAACTTGGAATGATCGTCGCATAAAATCCTGCATAGGCGAGCTCCGCGATCCCCGCAGCCCCTGGGGTAAGAGGGACCATCATGATGACTGCGATGATCAGCTGGAATACAATTGAAAGAAGAACATTCGGCGGATATCCAAGCCCCATCAGAATGATCGAAGCGACCGAATACTCGCATGCCCACAGACAAAACGTCAGGATAAACCCGATAAATAATCCCCACTTCGCTTTGCCGGCAAAAAGCCGGAACGTGGTGTAAAACTCATCGATCCCGTCAAGAATCTGTCCGGTGATCTTTTCGACAGCGGCGGGGTTCATTTTTTTCATGAACAGTCCGCCGATCTTTAAAGCGATCTTTTTGATGAGAGCCGGTTTTCGCATAATCACGACCAGCAGGAGCAGAAGTCCGGTGAAAAATCCGGTGCCGCACCATGCTGCGATGATCAGACCCTGCGGGATCACGCCGTCGCTATATACAAACGAAAAAATCGACATGGCAAAGATCACGCCAAGAACCATTAAAACCGCTTCCATCAGCCGTTCGATCAGGACCACGGCCGTAGCGTCTGCCACCGGCATGTTTGCCTTGTAGAGTTCATGGATCCTGACCGGCTCTCCGCCTACTTGTGAGGGGGTGATCGCCGCGATCAGCTGTCCGGCGCAGACCATATTGAGCGAGTGGCCAAACGGCACTTTGTATCCGAGCGATCGGCACATAACGACGATCCTGGCTGCCCAGAATCCCATCGCAAGCATATGCATCATGAATGCAAGAAGAAGATATGCAGGATTCAACTGCTGAATGGCGGTGATGGTGTTTTCATCGAATGTCAGCAGTATGACTATCAGAAGAACGGCCAGTGAGAGTCCTATCGAGATCCAGAGGAATTTTTTCTGCTTAGCATCCATTCTGTTCATTAAACGTTGGTTGCTGAGAATTTATAATTACAGGTTCACCGGCTCATCTTTTTGGATTTTTGCCTCTCTGCGGACGATGATCATGCTTGCTGCAAACCCGATTACGAGGTTGAAGTAGTACATGATGAGCCGCCATAAGAGGACAAACACCCCTAGAAGGGAGGTGGGTATGATGAGTGCAAAGAATCCTCCCATGGAGACTTCGGCGATCCCGACGCCGCCCGGTGTTAAGGGGATCATCATAATGACGGTGATGAGGATCATGAAGATGAAGGCGAGCAGGACGTTTGGCGGCAGACCGAGCCCGACCATGAGAACGGAGGCGATCACAAATTCGTTGATCCAGTAAAGCGCACTGAAGAGAAGTCCGTAGAACATGCCTCCCTTTGATTTTCCGGTGAAGTGCCGAAGTGTGGCATAGAATTTTTCCAGGTGGATATCGATTTTTCTCTGGTATTCACGGATGATATCCGGGGACTTTTTCCGGCCGAGGAGGTTAAGAAGTTTGTTTATTACTTTGTTTGACCAGGCCTGGTTTTTTGCGACGATCAGGAACAGGAGGAGAAGGGCGGCGAAGACAAATGCCGCGATGTAGGCAATGATCATGTAGGCTTCGGGAAAGGCAAGGTCCGCAAAAAACATACCGAGAAGAAATACGCTGATCACGGTTCCTGCAGCCAGAACGATCGCATCGAAGACGCGTTCCATAATGACCACTGCCGTTGCCTCTCCGCCGGGAACATTGACCTTGGTAAGCTCATATACTCTGACCGGTTCACCGCCTATCTGGGACGGCGTCACCGAAGCGAGGAACATGTTGGAGCAGACGAGATTGAATGAATGAAAAAACGGCACTTTATAGCCAAGAGATCTGCACATGAATTTGATCCGCAGTGCCCAAAATCCGAGGGAGAAGATGTGCATGACAAGTGCAAGGAGGATGATCCAGGGGTTGCATTTTTGGAGTTCGTCAAGCGTTGAGGTGTCGAAGGTGAGGATAAGCATCACAAAGAGAACGGCAAAGCTGATACCAAGAGAAATGACCAGCCACCTTTTTTGTGATTTATCCATTGTTGCCCCTGATGAATGACTACTCATTGGACCGAATCTGATATATGTTTTGTAGTTGGTTGAGGGGCAACGCCCCGAGGCCTGGAGCAAGTTGGAACAACTTGTGACCGATCGAGGTGCGAAGCACCGAGATCATGAGCAAGGCAGAATGCCTTGCGACAGGGAGAGGTGCGAAGCACTGAGATCATGAGCAAGGCTGAAGGCCTTGCGACAGGGAGAGGGGCAAAGCCCCGATTCGCAGAAGATAACATGCACCCTTTAATATCGGTCTGACCTCTTATTATCTGAACAAGTCCCATCCTCATCAAACTTTACCCCCGCACATGCTCCCGTCGCGGATTGAGGCGATATTTATTCAGACATGCAGATATAATACATATATAATCTATGCGTATTCTGGTACTTGATCCCCGTTTTGGCGCTGCCGGCGATATGATCCTCGGAGCGCTGCTCAGTCTTGGGGCAGACAAAGATTTTGTCCTTCGCTCGGTCTCTACCGTGTCGAAACCCGACATAACAGAAGTGACCCGTGCCGGGATCCCGGCGACCTATATCAGAACCAACACGGGAAAATCATCACGGAACCTTCAGGAGATCCTTGAGATCATTTCCGCTGCAGATGCTCCCGAAAAAGCCCGGGAGGTCGCAAAACAGGTATTTTACCGGATCCAGAAAGCTGAATCGCATGTTCATCAGACAGAACATGTTCATTTTCACGAGGTCGGGGCCGATGACGCAATATCGGATATTCTCGGCTCGGTCACCGCTCTTTTATCCTTAAATGTGGATGGAGTACATATTCTCCCCGTATCTGTCGGATCGGGGACGCTGAAATGTTCACACGGGATCATGCCGGTTCCGGCTCCGGCCACAACCGAGATCCTGAAAGCGTCCGCGCTTTCGGTATCGCTGGGTTCGTTTGACGGCGAACTCTGCACCCCAACCGGCGCGGCGCTTCTTGCCACTTTCCAGGAGATTTTCGGGACGGAAATCCATACAGGCAGACTGATCTCTTCCGGTTCCGGCGCCGGAACACGCGATCCTGCGGATCATCCGAATGTCCTTCTGGCCTATATCATCGATACCGAAGAAACAGCATCGGATGTTGATGTGCTGGAAACAAATGTCGATGACATCTCAGGCGAACTTCTTGCATCCGTTCTTTCGACCATGATGAAGGAAGGGGCGCGTGACGCTTCGGTTCTGCCGATCGTCATGAAAAAGGGCAGACCGGGTCATCTTATCAGGGTCGTCTCTCTGCCTGCCGACTCCGCGCGCCTTGCAAAGATCCTTGCATGCGAGACAGGCAGTCTTGGTATCCGGTGTATCCCGATGGTCCACCGGTTCGTAGCCGGCCGGACGATCTCAACGGAACATGTCGTGATCAATGAGAAAGTCTACTCTGTTGATGTCAAGACGGCATGTATGGACGGGGTGATCTATTCGCGGAAAGCCGAGTTTGATGATCTGCAGCGGATTGCCGAGTCATCCGGCGTTTCGGTCCGGACAGTGAAGCGGATCGTTGAGGAGGATGCATGGAAGACGCCGTAAAAAAAATACCGACCGGCGCTTCCGGGCTCGATTCACTTCTTGGAGGCGGGATCGAGTCACGTATGATCACCCAGTTCTTTGGAGAGGCCGGTTCAGGAAAGAGTACGCTTTGTCTGATGGCGGCAGTGGAGATTCTTCGAAACGGCGGGGGTGTCGTGTATATCGACTCGGAGGGTTTCTCCATCGAACGCTTTTCGCAGATCGCGGGGGCATCCACAAACGAGTTTGCTCAGCGCCTGTTTGTGTTTGAACCCTCGACCTTTGCTGAGCAGGGTCTGATGATCGCCGAGTCCGAACGGCTGATAAGATCCGGGACTGCGGGGATGATCGTTGTGGATTCTGCCACCGCTCTTTACCGTGTGGAGCAGACGAGCACGAAGGATGCTCTTTCCATGCTCTCACGCCAGATGATGGTCCTGCTGGGTATTGCCAAGAGATATGATATCCCGGTCATAATTACCAATCAGGTGTTCATGGATATCGATCATCATCGGCTGAGCGGTCTTGGGGGGACGGCGCTTTCGCATATTTCAAAGGCGATCATCCGGGTGGAAAAATATGATGGATTCAGGCGCGCCGTTCTTTTCAAGCACCGGTCCCAGGCTGAAGGGACCTCGTGGGATTTTGTTCTGACGGGGACCGGAGTCAAAGACCGGTGATCCCAGCCCGGACAAATAAAATAAAGATGCGTGATTTTATTTACAGTCTGGATTCGGCATCGAGAATCGCACAGACGTTATCGGTGGTTTCCCGTATCAGCTGAACTGATTTGGCAAACATCCGTTCCTCTTCCTCTGAAAACTTTACCGCGATCGGGAAAACCCCGCCGCGGGTGATACGTGCGGGAACACTTACACAGATCCCCTCGTGTCCGCAGACCTCCCGGCGGATCTGGGTCGAGACGGTGAGCATGCGGTTTTCATCCTCGACGATCGTCCGGGTCAATGTCGCGATTGCGTCGCCCGGCCCGTAGACCGTTGCGCCTTTGGCCTGGATGATATAGGACCCGCTGAATTTCACCCGCTGGATCATCTCCTCGCGCGGAAGCTTTGCTACGCCGAGCAGATTGTCGATCTGGATACCGCCGACCGTCGTTGCAGACCACATGGGGACCATGGTGTCTCCATGTTCGCCGATTATTCTCGTATGCACTTCGCTGACATGGACGTTGAAAAACTCCGCAAGGCAGGCCTTGAGCCGCATCGAGTCAAGGTGGGTTCCAAGACCAAACACCCGGTGCGGCATCATCCCGGAGTATTTCAAAGCGACCGTGGTCATGATATCCACCGGGTTCGTCACGACAAGCAAAATCGCCTCCGGGGCCATACGGCCGATCTGTTCGGCATATCCTTTTACAATCCGTGCATTCTCAAGAGCCAGATCCAGACGGGTCTGTGTAGCTTTTCTTGGAATGCCGGACGTAAGAACGATTATATCCGAACCCCGGAGATCTTTTGGTGTGGTCCCAAACGTTACGCGGGTATTCGTTCCCCGGGCAGCAAACGAGTCCATCATGTCATGCGCAAGTCCATCCAGATAGGTTTCATTCCCGGGCCTTCCGTACAGGCACATCTCCTGGACATGGGGAAACTGGGATACTGCATGTGCTACATATGAACCAACCTGACCGGTTGCACCGACAATCGTCACTTTTGCCATAAGATCCCTTAAAAGATAATTGGGACACGTTCTTGGTAGGAAGCGCATATCCAGCTTCTGTTACATATCCCTTCTCCGCCCCGCAACCCTGCGGGCGCCATGCGTTCACGGTGAGGTCTGCTCCCTTCCGGGCCTGAACCGGTGCCCACAACAATGAGATAATACATCCCTCCGGATGTATCCATCTCAGCCGCTGACCTCGCAGGACAAGGTATCAACGTTGGAATACGTAACATTGGAAGGACTGACACAGCCGTCCTCAAACTTCGTCCCCTGCGTATTGGCAGTTTCAGGTTACAGGTGACGCCAAGCCACCCGGACTAGTCCCAATATATATGGGATGCCCGGAGAATAAAATGATGTAGGGTCTGAAACCGGTCAAAAAAAAGATTTGCTCTCTCCTCCGCGGCACGAAAACGTGCGGTCAGGGCATTCTCAGGATCTCCCAGCCGGTCGGAAGAACGTTCTGCCGGACAGACGGGGGCTGGCCGCTCACGAAAAATTCATCAAGCCCTCCCCAGAACTGCGTGATCGTATATCCCGGCTCCTCCATCCTCTTCCCTGCAAACAAGGTGTCGATCATCCCGATGACCTCAAAGGAACGGTACACATGCGGGTAGCCTTCTGCACCAAGGAACGACGCCTTGTCGGTCACTACCTGGAAATGCAGATGCGGAAGATCTGAATTGCCGCTGTTTCCCATCAGACCGATCATCTGTCCTTCTGTAACCGTCTCTCCTTTCGCGACCGTGATCGAGCCCGGGATCAGGTGGGCATAGCAGGCATACTTGTCATTCCCCATGTCGATGATCACATAATTGCCGGCTGCATTTTCGAATGTTATCTTCCGCTGGGCATAGATCTCTTCATAGTCGGGCAGCCCGTCCATGACATTCACTACAGTGCCATTTGAGACCGAGTAGATCTCTTTTCCATATCCAAGGTAGTTCTTTGCGAGCGATGCATTTCCGGTTACCGCGGCTCCGGTGTTTGGATCAACATAGATCCAATCCTGCGCATATTTCTGGGGGACACGTGTTACCGATTCCACAGTGATCTGACCAAGGAAGTGATGCGTCAGCGGCTCGCTCGTTTCGATCGCGATCCATCCGGGTCCCCGGACGGGAGAACCAATGATCACCGGTTCAAGATCCTTACGGACCCGGACCGTTCCTCCGGTTATCTCTGCGGTATCCTTCCCGGTCCCTGACCCGCAAAACGTGACCCGGTGCGTCAGAAAATCAGGAACACTGTCCTGCCCGACAGTGAACCAGATCGAGATTCGCGGACGAGGTAATTTGCTCGTGCCGTTTTTCAGCTCCTCCGCTGTTGGAAGGGGGTTTGAGGCCGGGTGATAGAGTTGTGCGAGCAGCTCTCCCTCGGCAGACCAGAGGATCTTACCTCCGGCTGGGTCGATCACCTCGATTTTTACCGGCGTGAAGGTCTAGTTTTCGGGCAGCGAGATCTCAAGTTCATATGCCAGGTTGATCCCCTCATTGCTTTCTACCGGGATCGGGGGGGCCGGAATGGTCAAATTTATCTCAGGCGTTGTGGCATTATGCGCCCCATCCCCTGGCTGAAAGCATCCGGCAGTGATCAGAAGCATGATCATTATGAGGGATAATAGAAGAGGTATCAGATGAGTTTTTGAGATTATCACAGTATTGTGAAATCACCGTGTTGAAATATAAAGTACATGCATTGACAAATTTATTCATGCGCGGAGAAAAAAGCATCACTGTCAGGTCTGCCGTTCGTCTTTCTCAAAAAACGCCTGCCGGACAAGAAATATGGTATTGATTATCGTATAGCTGCGGGTTCAGCCACATTATATTCTTAAAATGTAAAAATAATGGGCCCGGAGGGGTTCGAACCCACGACCACCCGGTTATGAGCCGGGCGCTCCACCACTAAGCTACAGGCCCGCAGAGAGAAGTACGTAAAACGGGTTTGTGGTTTGAACCACGCGCCCTCAAAATTTGTTCCCTTGCAGAAGAACATATCATATTTGGTATGCTGATAGATAAAGGTGTTTGTTGATGCTTGCATAAGAGAATTTCACATTCCGGAATAAAATACCTAAAAAACAAAAAGAAACGCCGCCAACAGGACTCGAACCTGTGACATGCTGGTTAACAGCCAGCCACTCTACCAACTGAGTTATGGCGGCACACTTGTGTTGCCTAATTACATGGGCCGGTCTTTGTATTAAAGATTATGATTTATGTGTCTTTTTTTCCTGATGCAGCGAAGCGAGATGTTTTACGAGTACCTCCAGATCCTGATCAAAGTTTGCCAGCATCTCATGGGCCTTCGGCGTTGCCACAGCGCCCGAAGGCGTCGCTTTGATGTACTGCATCTGCTCTAAAACCCGCAGAGAATACCGTATTCTGTGCTGGGGCTGGCTGAGTTCCTCGGTGAGTTTCATGATCCCGATCGGACCCTGGCGTGCAACAACACGCATAACAGACAGGTGACGTTCCAGCAGCTCCACTTCGCCATTGATTTTACTAAGCATTATTTCTCCACTTTTTTGCGGCCCATTTCTTCTTCGCGCATCTCTTCTTCGAGTTCTGCGCGGATACGCGCACGGTACTCTTCCCGCTCTTTTTGGGTCTGGGCAAGACGTTCTTCTTTGGTGGTCCCATGCACATCAAGCCAGGCTTTGGTAGCTCGGTATTTTGGAATAAATACAGCAAGACTGATGATGGAAATGGCTATACAGACGATCACGATCGGTATTCTGAGCCAGATCGACTCCGGAACTATAAAGAATACAATAATTGCCGCAGCTATTGCAAATATCAGGATGTTTAAGATGATTACGAGAAATGTAAATTTCCCCTTAAACTGAGTCCGCTCGGTTTCATCCATTGTAAGTACATCAGTGTCGCAAAGATAAAAACTACATCTCTTTGGAGCGCTAATAGTGAGGAAGAATGAAGCAGCTTTTGGACGAACTGGAAAAACACTCATGTGATGCCTATGTTGCATATGACTCTTCAGAAGATGCTGATATGCGCTATCTTTCGGGTTTTCTGGCATCGGATCCGTATATCTACGTATTTTCCAGAGAAGGCAACTCTACGCTGATCGTCTCTTCCATGGAAGAAACGCGTGCGCGCTACGAGTCAGCATGTAGCATAGTGACACGCATCTCTGCAGGTCTTCCGGAGCTGTTGAAAAAATATGCCGATCCGGACCTTGCCGTATCTCATATGATCCGGAATTTTGCCGGTCCGCGCCTTCTTGTCCCCCCTTCCATGCCGGTCGGATTTGCGCACAAACTCTCCGGTGTTGCTGACGTGATCATAGACTCCGGCACGATCGCCGGGATCCGCAGTATCAAGACCGAAGAAGAGATAGAAAAGATCCGCTATGTTCAGAAAAAGAATGAGACGGCAACCCGCGCGGCAATTGATGCGATCAGAAAATCAGAGCCTGATCAAAGAGGCATTCTGATGCTTGACGATGCTCCCCTTACCTCGGAAAGGATCCGTGACATCATCCACTACGCGCTTCGGCCGTTTTGCTGCGAGGATATTGATACGATCGTTTCGTGCGGCGACGCATCATCCATGCCGCATGCGCGCGGCACCGGGCCGCTGTATGCAAACCAGCCGATCGTGCTGGATGTTTTCCCTAGGAGTGAACTGACCGGATATTTTGCCGATATGACACGAACCATCTCCAAAGGAGTTCCTTCCGATGAGATCATCAGGATGTATGACGCTGTACAAAAAGCTAAAGAACTCGCCGTATCGATGATCCGTCCCGGCGTGACCGGCGCTTTTGTTTATGCTGCCGTTGTGGAATTATTCCAGCAGAACGGTTATGAAACGGCCGGATCCTCCGGATTTACCCATAGTCTCGGACACGGCGTGGGTCTGGAGATCCACGAAGCTCCTTCTCTCTCTCCCTCCGGCGGCGAACTAAAGGAAGGCCAGGTCATCACGCTTGAACCCGGTCTGTATTATCAGGGTGTCGGCGGTGTCAGGCTTGAGGATATGGGTGTTGTAACGAGTGACGGATTTGACAGGTTTACGTGCTTTGAAGAAAAATTAATAATATAGAATTATGAACGATAACGAATTGGATAACTACATAGAGGCCGGCCGGGTCGCAAAAACCGTTCTGCATAAGTGCGCGGCTGAGATTAAACCGGGTGTCGGCCTTGCGGAAATCTTCGAGATGGTTTTAGATGAGATCTCAGCTGCCGGAGTATCTCACTCATTCCCGCCGAATATTTCTTTGAATAATTGTGCCGCCCACGACACCGCATCCCCTGACGAGGAGCGGATCTTTGCCGAAGGGGATCTGGTGAAACTGGATATCGGGACCCATGTCGACGGATACATCGCGGACACCGCCGTCACGGTGGATCTTGGGAACCATGCTTCCTTATGCGAGGCATCACGCTCAGCTCTGGATGCCGCGATCAACGTTGTCGCCCCCGAAGTGGTGGTCAGCGAGATAGGCAGGGTCGTCGAAGAGACGATCACCTCATTTGGCTACAAGCCGATCCTCAACCTGACTGGCCATGCTCTGGCACGCTACAGTCTTCATCACGGCCTGTCTATTCCGAATACGGGACGATTCGGCAGTGCAGTTTTGCGGGAAGATATGGTTATCGCGATCGAGCCTTTTGCATCGACAGGTTCGGGACTGGTCCATGAAGCCCCGCGCGCCGAGATCTATCAGGTGATCGGAGACACGCCGGTCAGATCCCCTGCCGGCCGAAAAATTATGAAAAAGGCGGAAGAGATGCACGGACTGCCGTTTGCCCGGCGCTGGCTGAATGTTCCGCGAGCCGAACTGGCTCTTCCTGCTCTGCTTCGTCAGGGGAACCTCTTTTTGTATCACTGCTTATCGGATGTGCCGGACAGTTTTGTCTCTCAGTTCGAACATACCGTGATTGTCACTTCTGACGGCGCTCTGGTAACAACGAGATAAAAAAAAAGAATCTCTCCTAACTCCTCTTTTTTACGTCCTATCTAAAAAAAGAGTTGTTAGAAATTCTCAAAAGATCATTTCGTGAGCGGCATGTTCCAGGAACGTTCGTTCTCGAG
Source organism: Methanocorpusculum sp. (assembly GCA_034932965.1). GTDB lineage: Archaea > Halobacteriota > Methanomicrobia > Methanomicrobiales > Methanocorpusculaceae > Methanocorpusculum. The sequence goes on along the minus strand of JAYFOG010000040.1, from coordinate 3,835 downwards.
AACATACTCCCACTCTTTTTTACATGCGCAGGGGATCTCCCAGACATCGTTCAGGATACCCTTATCCGCAGTGAGGGAATATTCATTGATCGCAGCCACGATCTCTTTGTCGCACTCTCCGCAGTTGTGAGGGCCGCGCTTGAATCCTCCGCCGACCGGATCGCATGCTACGGGAACATCCGCTTCCCGGAGAACTTTGAGAGCAGACCAGAGATACGGCGGCCGGAACCCTCCTTTCTGCCAGTAACGTTCCAGTTCCGTCTTCCCCTGGATCGTGCAGAGATTCATCGAGATCATATCGGCGTAGGGCGCGACCTCGCGGATGGATATTTCCATATCCTCTAATGCCTCCTTCTCGGTTAAGAAAAGCGGTTTCATCATCAGATATGCCTTGACGCCGACCCCTGCGTTATGCGCCGTCTCGGATGCTTTGATGAAATCGGCAAAGGTGTTACCCTTATCGATCGACTTCTCCCGAATGGACTCATTCGTGGTTTCAAGACCGATCGCGACCGTGAGCGGATGTGCCTGACCTTTATCCAGACTTTTTAAAAGACGGGAGAGCGCGTTTTCAGTAACGTATTCGGAGCGTGACTCCGCAATCAGCGGTTTTCCTGCAAAGAACTCGCCGAAAGCGTCAAGAACCGGGAGAGGGACCTCATTCTCATCGAAAACACTGCCCGAGGTGAATATTTTTCCAAGCTGATACTCTTCGGGCGCATAGTTTTCCTGCATCCAGAGGATCTGTCCCTTCATATGTTCGATCAGTTCATCCTTCGAGCAGGTATCCCGGTCATTTTTATATCCGCACATCCTGCACCTGTTCCACGAACAGCCGCCGGAAAGGAAGATCCCTGTCAGCGAGGAGAGGACCTCTCCGAAGTATCTGTCCTGTCCTTTCCAGGAGGCGAGAGGTTTTCGTATTTCTGTCATTATAATATATCCTTGGTAATATCTGTGTAATTCTGAATCAGACGGAAGTATATATCTTCACATTTTTTCAGCTGGTCGATCATGACGCGTTCATTAAGGCCATGCATGGTCCCGAGGTCGCCTGGTCCGTACTCGAGGGCGCGAAATCCTGCCAGGCGCAGCGCTCTCGCATCCGACGCGGCCCACTGGACCATCGGACGCGAGGTTATCCCGTACACCTCGCTGATCGCGTCACAGGTTTTCCGGACAAGGAACGAATCACTCGCGGTAAGCGAGGCATTCGCTTTGGTTCTTGGGGTAAGAACAGCTGATTTCGGGATATGGCCGCAGATCTCATCGAGTACCTCATCACAGTCTGCTCCCCAGGGAAGCCGCATATCCATCGTAAGAGAACATTTCTGGGCAACGATATTCACCCGTTCTCCCCCGGAAATGACCCCGGGATTATACATGATCTGCCGAAACACCGGTTCATAATCCGTTGTGTTCCCTTCTCCGGTGATCCGTACGGAGTGCTTGATCAGTCTTTCCATCTCCTCGGTCTGAGGATATACCCGGGAGTGCAGTTTTCTCATCCAGGCAAGAAAATCCATCGCCTGTGTCACCGCGCTGTCTCCGAAAAGAGGATAAAGGGACGAGTGACCCGGAGTTCCGACAAACTCCACATCGAATCTGCATACGCCTTTCTGTCCGACTGCCGGAGCATACGCCGGTGTCGGTTCGGCGATCAGAACATCACACGGGTGGATGAGGTTCTTTTCCAGAAGATATCTGGTGCCGTATTTTCCTCCTCCCTCCTCATCACAGACGAATGCAAGCGATACGGGAAGTTCATCTCCGGCATCCTGTGCCCGGGCAACTGCGGAAAGGATCGCTGCGCACCCTCCCTTCATATCGGTTGTTCCGCGCCCATACACCCAGGTCTCATCGATCTTTCCCGAGTACGGCGGATAGGTCCATCCGTCATTCAGTGCCGGAACCACATCTATATGTCCGCTGAGAAGAAGGCGTCCTTTCTGGCTGGTCGATATGACATTATCATGACCCTTTGGTCCGTTCGTGATCGTTGCGGGGATCCCGATCCCTTCCATTACAGAACGGATGTACTCCGCGACCTCACTGGTGTCGCCCGGCGGGTTGTCACTTCGGATCTGTATCAGATCAGAGCAGAGTTTTGCAACATTCATACATTGTTCCTTTTAAATTCCGCAAAGAGTTTCCCTAATGTTCCTTCCGGATAGATGCTTCTGAGGAACTTGAGCCCGAAGAGATCATCGGTCATGTCCTGAAAGAACTGAGGGGGCAGCGGGGTCTTTGAATCCGGATCAAGCACGATCCTGAATCCGAGATAGCCGGATACCTCGTCCGGGTCATAGACGAGCTGCCAGAGGATCGGCGTCTCCTCGAACTGTTCTTTATGATTGTCCCGAAGCCAGACCATGAATGCCGGGAAGAGGGCAAAATCTCCCTCCTTGGCTGTGTCCACGCGGCGGCGGAGATACTCTGCCGTCATGGTGCATCTGATCGAGTCAGAGCTGTAGGCAAGTGCGGAAAGGGTATAATCCAGATGTCCTATTGTGTCGATATAATAGAAGTACAAAACCGGATCCATCTCGGAAGTGATTTCCAGAATAAGGGATTTACGATAGAGGTACTCGATCTGCTGCGAATAGTCGTTCTTTTCCAGTAACATACTATTCTTGTTAGGTGTGCAAGACAAAAAGAGTTGGGCTTTGGGAAGTTCCCTTTGATGGTGCCGGGTATTTGAGGGAGGATATCAGCGTGAGATCTCTCTTATGTGTTCATCGGCCCGTTTGACCAGATCGTTTTGACCTGCCAGATCTGCCACGCTTCGTATAGCTTCAAGAAGGTGGACCGACTCTTCAAGAAAACTCAGGATATCTGCCGGAAAAAGATCGATGCCGTACTCATCGATCAGATGCCGGTGTATCTCTTTATGATTCAGCCCCATCTCCCTGAGTTCCAGAATGCTGATGACGAATTTTCGTTCCGGACACCCGCAAAGCGGCGAGTCGCGGCATGTGCATTCCAGAAAATCCTTAAAAAAACGGAGGACCTGGTCCCGTGTTCCCGGATCCAGGCTGTCGATATTCATTGAACCCGTGATAGCTTCCAGATTTGCCGGGTGAAAGGCGTTGTCAGGCAGACGGTGGCCTGCCGCACGCTGTAATTTTTTTATGTAACGAAACCGTGCTCTGCCCGCGATCACGAGGATTCTCCGGCTTCCTCATCAAAGTCTTTGAGCGATTTCATTGCATCGGCGATCCGCTCGACTTCAACGAGCCACTCGTCAAAGAGGGTCGGCTCATCCGTATCTTTCACATATTTTCCGCAGCAGGAAGCTCCGTTGATCACGGCGGATCCGATGGAAGATGCGATATCCAGCGCCTTTTCCGGGTCTTTTGCAATGAATTTGCGTCCTTCTTTGACATGGTTCTTGACCTCTTCTGCCGGAGGGCGGATCTCTTCGAGATACTTCTGTCCTGCTGCAAAGAGGACCACTAAAGAAACCTGCATCGAACCAACGATCTCTGCAAGTTCTTCGCCCGGGATCTCGGTCATCACGATCTCTTCAACACTGCGGAGTTTGGATTTTGCCTCTTCGAGGGATATCCTTCCGTTTTGACAGAGCCTGATGATTTTGATGACGGCAAGCGTGATATCATCGGAAAATCCGTCCAGGATACGGAAGCCTTCCGGCATTTCATCTGAATCTTCGTCCCCGGCCCAGTCAGCCGTTTCGAGGGTCTTGAGCCAGTTGTCCCATCTCTCCTGATTGTAGAAGATGTAAAAGAGTTTGGGAGCAGATTCCGGCTCAGCTGTTTTCTTACTTTTTTTGGCAGCCATGCTTAAGTACAGAATAGTTCGGTCGAGTGTGGTA
>JAYFOG010000039.1:0-1816 GCA_034932965.1 Methanocorpusculum sp. | reverse complement strand
GAGTGCACCGATCGTATCTGCGAACTTCTGTGCCGGGTACTGACCGTACTGACGGGAAGTAACGACGAAGATCTTTGCAGGCTCGTAGCGTGCAAGGAACTTTGCTACCTGTTTGATGCGCTCATCGGTCTTTCTGATATCAATGATATAGAGACCGTCAGCTCTGACACGGTAGATGAAGTCTTTCATGTCGTTGTCTTTCTGCTGGGTTCCGATATGGACACCGGCGGCAAGATATTCTTCTACGGATACTAATGGTTCGTTTAATTCAATTCCAAGTTCATTGTCGGTCATTTTAGAAATGCTCCTCAATTCTTATAAGTTCATTTAATTTAGCAATGCGCTCTCCGCCGACGACACCGCTCTTCATAAAGCAGCAGTTGAAAGCTGTTGCGAGATGTGCGATGGTGTTGTCGGTCGTTTCACCGGATCGGTGGCTCATGACCGTTTCATACCCGTAATCATGGGCGAGACTGATCGTTTCAAAGGTGTCGGAAAGGGTCCCGATCTGATTTGGTTTGATCAGAATACAGTTGCAGGCATCATTTCTGATGCCTTCTTCCAGACGGACAATATTTGTAACGAACAGGTCATCGCCGCAGACAAGGGTGTCACGGCCGGATACTTCCTCGGTGATACGTGCAAACCCTGCGAAATCTTCTTCCTGGATCGGGTCTTCGACAAAAAGCAGGTTATAGGTCTCGGTCAGGTCTGCAATGTATGCAATCTGCTCCTCAGTAGTTCGCTTTGCATTCTTATAGACATATCTCCCGCTTGCAGCATCCCACAGCTCTGACGCGGCAACATCAATACCCATACGGACCTCAATGCCGGTCTCGTCAAAGACTTTGTTGGTAGCTTCGTTCACGATTTCAAAGGCTTCCAGGTCAGCGATGTGCGGAGCCCATGCACCCTCATCACCCTTTCCGCAGCCCTTGCCGCGCGCAATGAGGATCTCTTTGATACGTTTGTGAACAAGTGCATTCGTGAATACTGCCTCGGCAGCCGTAGATGCACCGGTCGGTATGATCAGAAACTCCTGGATATCGGTTGCGTCAACGGCGTGAGCGCCGCCGCCAATAACATTGCCTAACGGCAGCGGAGTCTGGGAAATGAACGCGCCGCCAAGATACTGGTAAAGTTCCATGTTGAGGGAACTTGCGGCAGCTTTTGCATTCGCAAGCGAAAGAGCAACGGCGATGTTGGCGCCGATCCCGGAAAGGTCAGCCGTTCCGTCGATCTCGTGAAGGGTCTCGTCAAATCCGCGCTGATCCGCAGAGTCGAGTTCGATAAGTTTCGGGATCAGATGTTCCCGCGCTTCGAAAACGGCCTCATCACACGGACGAACTTTTGCCTCATAGATACCGGTCGAAGCTCCGCTGGGAGCGCATGCCCGGCCAAATCCGCCGGAGATCGTGGAGATCTCGGCTTCGACAGTGGGATTCCCGCGCGAGTCAAGAATTGTCCTAAGTAAAATGTCAGCAATTTCAGTCATACTTACAGCACCTCTGACCGGACACCGAACTGGCGTTTCACCGTTATTGGGACCCGGTCAGCGTCGAACTCCTCTAACGCAATGTCAAGAGGATCAATCTTTGCAGTTTTCACGAGAACCGGAGCTCCCATAGAAATCTGTAAAGCACGCGCCCCGACGATACGGGCACGTTCATAACGAGTATATGTCATAGAAAATCACATCCACAAATAAGAGAGAATGGAAAAATGGGGTCGCTGAGATTCGAACTCAGGTCACTACGTCCCGAACGTAATAGGATGGTCCAGGCTACCCTACGACCCCGCAATTCATTCATGTCTC
>JAYFOG010000038.1:0-4028 GCA_034932965.1 Methanocorpusculum sp. | reverse complement strand
GACAATACGTATTTGTCAAGACTTTTGCACTGGTTTTCGCCTTTTTTAATGGTAAAGAGACCATATTTTGGCACTTTACTTGGATATAAAGGTGCCGGATGTCAAGAAAAATAAGGGTGAAAAATTAGCGAACTACTGGATGAGGGACGAGCCGTCGTGTCGATAAGACACGACGAGCGAGAGTGAGGAAAAGCAAATCCGATTCTGGGAGCCCGAAGGGCGGGATTCGCGCCGATTCGCGGTTGGTTTTTCTCATACATCCACACTTACCCAATACACGAAATCACCGAACACTCCCACAAAAAAAAGAATACCTTGTTTTCCTGAATCCAAAAATAAGATTCCCCGCCGCGTCGGGCTCCACGCCGACTCGCAAGTCTAGCGACTTGCTCGGCTGAGGCCGCCCCTTCGGGGCAGCCCGCAGTCACTCCCCTGCACCCCAAAATCAGAAAAGAGAAGTTTTTCTTTACTCCGCCCCTGTCCCCCTTTTCGTGAATTTCGTTGGCGGGTTGGACGCTGAAAGCGGCCGACCTCAGCCGAGCAAACCGAAGGTTTGCGAATTAGTGGATTTCGTGTGGGGGACGGGGGAGGGTTCTCTTTACAATCCCCTAACAACCGATCTATCTATTTTTCGTGTTTTCGTCATTTTTTCGCGCATTTCGTGTGATGGCGGGTTGGAGACACAGTCGACAACCTTAGCTGAGCAAGGCAAATGCCTTGCGAGAATGCGCTCATCAAAAAAACCCATGACACGAAATCGAATTACAACCGAGAAAAGAATATAATGAAATCTGCAATCTTCCGCACTCTGCCATCACACGAAAACGAAAAGATGTGATTATCTGGAGTGACGTGCAATATACATACATATGACGCTCGGTACGGATATTGCAAAAAAACTCTCCGAGGTAGTGGATACAGACATCAGGATCATGCACGTCTGCGGCACCCATGAAGCCGCGATCGCCAAATACGGGGTCAGATCGGTTCTTCCTCCGCAGATGAAGATCGTGATGGGACCCGGCTGCCCGGTCTGCATCACCCCCCAGGGGGAGATCGATGCCGCCTGCGAACTTGCCGAGCGTGGATGCATCGTCTGCACCTACGGAGACCTTCTCCGGGTCCCGGGATCGAAGACCTCCCTTGAACATGTTAAAGGCGATGTCAGGATCGTGCAGGGAATAACCAAGGCAGTCGAGATCGCACGCCAGAACCCGGAAAAGGACGTCGTGTTCATCTCCGTCGGATTCGAGACGACCGTTCCGACCGTTGCCGCGACCCTGATCACAAATCCGCCCGAGAACTTCAGCATCCTCGTCTCTCACCGGCTCGTCCCCCCCGCAATGAAATGGCTGATGGAACAGGGTGAAGCCGATCTCCATGGATTCATTCTCCCGGGGCATGTCTGCGCCGTTATGGGATATCATGAATATGAACAGTTCAAGGTCCCGCAGGTAGTCGCCGGATTCGAACCCGAAGACATCCTCCTCAGTCTTCTGATGCTTGCCGAGCAGATCAATAGCGGCGAAGCAAAAGTCGAAAACGCCTACCCGCGCGTCGTGACCTTTGAAGGAAACGTAAAAGCGCAGAATCTGATGAAAGACGTGTTCACGCCTTCTGATGTCGAATGGCGCGGATTCCCGGTCATTCCCGAATCGGGACTTGCCTTAAAACCCGAGTTCGAAGCATTCGATGCCCAGAAAAAGTTCGACCTGGTCTACGAAAAGATCACGAAAAAGGACGGCTGCATCTGTGATCGGGTCCTTCGCGGCCTCGCCGACCCCTCGGACTGCAAACTCTTCGGAAAAGCCTGCACGCCGCGTGTTCCCGTCGGCCCCTGCATGGTCTCCCACGAAGGAGCATGCCGGATCTGGCATCAGTATCAGCAGAAAAAATAAGAATTCCGCAGGATGAAAACCTACGACAATATCATCTTCGATCTCGACGGAACACTCACGGACCCGGCGGTCGGGATAATAAACTCCATGATCTGTGCGCTGGAAAAATACGGCATCTCGGCGCCGGACAGAAGTGAACTGATGAAGTTTATCGGACCGCCGCTTGTCGACTCGTTTCAGGAGTTTTTTCATATATCCCGGGAAGAAGCAAAGACGATCGTTGACCATTACCGCGAATACTACCGGGAAGAAGGCATGTTCGAAAGCAGCGTCTTTCCGGGGATCCAAGATCTTCTGAGATCCCTACAGGAGAACGGAAAGGTCCTGATGGTCGCAACGGCAAAGGTGGAACCGTTTGCAAACACCGTACTGGAACATTTCGGGCTCGCGGCCTATTTTACCTGTATTGCCGGGAGCAATCTCGACAATACGCGGACACGTAAAGACGAGATCATCCTCTCGGTTCTGGAACGCTGCGAAATAACCGATACGGAACATACGGTGATGGTCGGGGACCGGATGTATGATATCCTCGGCGCAGAAAAAGCAGGCATCGATTCGATCGGCGTGCTGTTTGGTTACGGCACAAAAGAGGAGCTGCAAGACGCCGGGGCAAATATCATCGCTGAAAGCGTTGCCGATCTGCAAAGGATCCTGCTGCAGGAATGACGGGGGTCCGCAGTTTTTCAGGGGACATTCACCCCAGGTATAAATACTCTCAAGTGCAATATACTAAGGCGTTCAATCTAACGCATGTGCACCGATAGGGTAGTCAGGATATCCTATGGGCCTCCGGAGCCTATGACTCGGGTTCGAATCCCGACCGGTGCGTCGTTTTCTTTTTTAATGATCGTGTGCCCTAACTAAAAACTCTCTCAGCAGGCGGTTTTTGAAAACCGCAAAAAAGAAGGGGGGTCAAACGGATTTCGTGAACACCATCACGACATAACCGCTGTTGACTGCAGTCTCCCGGCTCTTTTCCGTAAAACCAAGCAGCTTCATCTTTTCCGCAAACGAATCCGGGGTGTTCTTCCCGTCTGAATACACAGCTGAGATCACCGAACTTACATTTTCGCTCAGAAACCCGGCTTCATACTGGACAACAGAATGCTCATACCCCACAACATTCATTACAAGCGTTATATTCGAAGAGAAACCCGCATCTTCAGCAAGTTTTCGCACGGTCGTCGTCTCCACATCCACAGATTTTACGATCGCTCCGTCTGACTTTACGATACGGTTATTGGTGATATCCGAAGTCACTGAGATCGCGACCGTTTTTGAACCGTATCCTATCGCCTTCTGCACGATCGTCATGCCGAGATCGTTTACCTGTTTGGTCTTCTCCAGTGAAGGGATCAGATAAGGATTCGGCTCGACCGAGACCTGATTCAGCGGCATCGTAAGCTTATCATTTATGTATGCTGAAAGTGATCCAATACCTGCCCCGAGCTCAATAACCGGATTAGCCGGAGAAAGACTCGAATTGACCGCAGCAGTCATCTCCGGCTCATATCCGTTTGGATCCAGCAGAAGTTTCCAGACAAAAGATCCGTCAACATATGCCGGATCGACAAATATCAGATTTCCGCGGATCATGACCTCGCTTGGAGTCGGGTTCACCAGACCCACACATCCTGCCGTCAGCATAATCCCGACGACCAAAAGAGCTGAGATCAAAACTGAAACGATTGTTTTCCACGGCCTATTCATAGTAAACGTTCGGAGGGCAATCTATTTGTAGATATTGTTTGTTCTGAGTCAGACAGGACACCGGACATAAGGACCCTGCCTTTTTTTGTGCCTGCCATACGGTATGCTCACCATATATGCATGTCCAGACCGTCATGACCCGGTGTAAATAACGTAAGTATAAACATATCCGTTACCAAATAATATATGCCGTGAGAGGAGGGTTGGATGAAAACTGAGGTTCTGAAAAGCATTAAAGAAACCGAAGCAAAAAGTAAATCCACAATCACCGCAGCCGAGAGCGCCGCCGAGCAGACGCTTGCAAACGCAAAACTCGAAGCTGACAACCTGATTGCCAAGGCAGCAACCATTGCCGAGGATTACAAAAAGCAGAGACTTTTAGATGCACGGAATGTAGCAACAGCAAAGCATGCCGCT
>JAYFOG010000037.1:0-23353 GCA_034932965.1 Methanocorpusculum sp. | reverse complement strand
TTGCACTGGTTTTCGCCTTTTTTAATGGTAAAGAGACCATATTTTGGCACTTTACTTGGATATAAAGGTGCCGGATGTCAAGAAAAATAAGGGTGAAAAATTAGCGAACTACTGGATCAGCCGAAGCAGAGCACCCGAACGCATGAAAAATGCGATTCGCGTTAATTCGCGGAGATTGGCGGTTAAATAATCTCATGTTTCCACACCCAGCCGTACCTTTCCTGAATTGGATTCACACCCACACCGCGTAAGTCCTACTTAAAAAAGAAAAATGGTGAGTTTGTGAGGTGTATTTAGAGGGTGGATCTGTGATTTTCAGGCTGAGGCGTGAGTTGCTGCCGGAGCCATCTTCGGCATATAAATTGCCTGGCGTGCATCGCGGAAGTTGAACTTCTCGATGATCATGCCATTTTCCTTCAGACGTCTGAGCGCATAACGGACCGTGCGCGGAGCAAGTCCTGTGCTTAAGACAATATCTTTGTGCGTCTGAGAACCGGTGCGTTCCAGTAACTGGAAGATCGTGAGACACGACTTGGGCATGTTTGTTCTCTGCATACAACATAATTGGCGTGAAAGTATATAATGTTTTCCTACACTTGTTCGTTGTAATTTGAACAAATTGGGATTTGAGTTGAATTATGTTCGGGGGTGTGCGAACTAAAATGCCCTAATATGCGGTCGTTTTGGGCTGAATGGAACCGCAGACGAAGATTAATCACGCTTGGGCCACATACACAAAAATCAGCATGCTCACCCGCCCTGAACGCCGCGCAGTTGGTATCCTGACCCTTGTGATCCTGCTGCTTGCCCTATTATATTTCGGGACGATCTTTCTCATCCCGGATCAGGGAGCTGCAGAATACCGCCCCGATCTTCCCGACGGGACTCTGGTCCGGCTCGAAGGCATCGTTTTTGAGACAAAGATCACCGCGACAGGCGGACATCTGATCGCAAACATCTCAGGGACGGATGTGTTTATCCCAAACGGAGGGAAAGACCCTATCCTCGTATCCGGAGACCGTGTCAAAGTCATCGGCAAAATCGAGACCTATGCCGGGAAAAAAGAGATCGTCGCAAGCGGGATCTCCGACATCACGATCCTGGTGTGATCTTAATAATTCCTGCCGACAAACATCAATGGTATGACAGATCTACCCGCACCGGGCGAAAACATCGACCTGCTGGAGCTTATGGACCTTCGGCGGCGCGAACGGATCAATGTATATCTCTATATGGATGCAGCAATCGCCAAGACCTCGGATCTCACGGCCGATCTGGAGAAGTACCGGCTGACCGACCCGGATTTCCGCCCCGTCCTGGAGATCGAAGACTGGATGAAAAATATGCAGAAACATATGAAGCAGATCCAGGGTCCCGGGGCAAAGGTCGAACAGATGCTGAAAGAACAGCCCCTCGCGGCAGAGATCCTGGAGATCGGAACACTTCAGACGCCTCTTGGCCCCCGCCGCTGCATCAAAGCGCTTCTGCCGTATCTCGATGAAATGGAAGAGATCGAGGTCAGGGAAGCAAAAGGCTTCAAATAAAATCGGTCAGCGTCTCCGGTACACAAGGATCCCCGCCACAAAGATCAGCACGCCTCCGGCAAGCAGCAGCCGGAGATCGAACCCGAGCCCTGCTGAGACCGGATCTTTTTCATACTCCCCGTTCCAGTCAGAAGAGAAGACGGCCGCATAATATCCGGCTGCTTCCCTGCTGTGGATGATGACTCCCGCCTCGCGGTTATTGTTCGGCGAGTTGAAGTTCCAGTTGATCGAACTGATCAAAACCTGGTCGCCGTCAACGATCATCCCTTTGTTATGGAGTTTTGTCAGATGCGCGCCTGTCAGAAGCAGCCGTGCGGCGACATCTCCTCCGTATCTGTTCAGCGCGGCCGCCAGTTCATCATTATCGGCATCATCGGCGGTGTTATAATACATCCCGTCAAGCATCACCCGGACCGAGGCGCCGCGGTCTGCGGCATCAAGAACCGCTGCCAGCCAGATATTTTCCCCGTCAGGGCAGGGTGAGATATATGCCTGCTGGAGATCGACCGAGGTGTGTGCCGATCTGATCAGATCGAACACAAGGCTGCTTGTATCCGGAGAGATCACCGGTGTTATTCTCACATCATACAGAGTCATCCCGGCAAAACGCGGCGCCGATTCCTCATCAGACCAGGATTCCGGGAGGGGTTCTTCTCCCGGCACATAGGGATAAATGTCGATCCCTCCAAGATCTGCGGCGAACACCTCTGCAAAATACCCGGCGGTTTCTTCATCGCGGATCACGGCCCCCCATCCTCTGTTGCCTTTCGTTCCCGGAAGCGGGATCCCGCTCGGCTTGAAGTTTTCCGAGAGAACGATCGTTACATATCCGTCGGCAACCAGATACTTTGCATGCAGATACCGGTATCTTGCCGGAATACTGCCTTCGCTTTCTATCGTCAGAACCGAAACGCCGCGGCCGGCAAGATAATCCATCACTCCCTTCTCTTCATCGGAAATGCCGCCGACCGGTCCGCCCTCGAGAAGGAGCGTCACCTCCGCCCCGCGGCCGGCGGCGTCTGCGATCTCGCGTGCGAGGTCTGCGTGCGTAAACTCATACATTGAGATCAGCAGCGTCTCGGACGCCTGGCGGATCACGCCGCTCACCGCTTCATAGGATGAATCAGGCGAAACAAACAGCGTCACCGAGTCGGCGGTGAACGTTTCCGCTGCAAATCTGCTCTGGCCGATCTTATAGATCCGGTCATCCCAGACCCCGTCTGAATATACATGCACGCGGCCGTTCGAACTGACAAGTTCGCCCGGCCAGGAGACGGTCTGGACGATCACTCCCTCCCGGAGAAGCGAAAGGTCATCTCCGGTGTTTGCCATCTGGAAGCGTCCGCTCTGCAGAACATTTTTCACCGCACTGCTTTCCAGGATCTCGTAATCGGGCAGCGTTTTGTGGATCGTGAAAAAAGCCTCGGCGCTTCTCGCGACGACCACGCGCCCATTTGAAACAGCTCCGGCAGGAAACGCAAGGCTCCCCTCGCCATCCGTGATCGTCCACCCGTTCAGACTGCCGCTTCCTTCCAGGATGAAGTATTCATCCCCGTCACCTGCTGCATATCCGTCGGGACAGAACTCGGCAAGAACGAATGCCGAGGCGGGAGATATGCACAGGGTCAGAAGAAATAGAAGAAAGAACAGTCTTTTCATACTGTTTTTTCTTTATTTACATTCTACTATATAGTATATGTCGGATCGTGTGGTGGTCAAATTCGGCGGAAGTCTGATGGATACTGCAGGAGAGATCCTCGCCGGGATCCCGGTCAGACCGGTTCTGATCGTTCCGGGCGGCGGGGTCTTTGCGGATTTTGTCCGTGCCGAAGGAGCCGATGACGAGACCTCGCACTGGAAAGCGATCGGTGCTATGGAAATCTTCGGCAGATTTCTCTCGACGTTCGGCTATCCCGTCACCCGGGAGCTGACGATCCCAACTGAGCCGTCGATCCTTCTGCCGCGGCGTCTTCTGGAAAAAGAGGATCCTCTTCCCCACACATGGGACGTCACCTCCGACTCGATCGCGGCCTGGGTCGCAGGAGTGACAGGGTCGCATCTCCTGGTCATAAAATCGGCAGATTCAGGCAGCGATCTGGTGGATCCGATGTTTCAGTCCGTTCTGGCAGAATACGGCATCTCTGCAGAGATCATCAACGGCAGGATCCCGGGCCGTGTCCAGAACTGGTTTGAAGCCACACGTTTATAATAAACGGACGCTAATTAACTAAGGAGTTTGATCGTATGGCAACTATAAAATGTACATCATGCAACGCCCCGCTCGCAGAGCGCGGCGCAACCGAGTTTAAATGCCCGGACTGTGGAGAGGTTATCTACCGCTGCGCACGCTGCAGAAAGCAGAGTGTCAAATACACCTGCCCGAAGTGCGGATTCCAGGGGCTCTGAGTCTTCAATGGGTGAAGTCGTCGTTATTATGAAGATCATGCCGGAGTCCCCGGATGTGGATCTCGAAAAACTTCAGGCAGACATCAGAGCTGCAGTGACCGGTATCGAGGATATGAAAGTCGAGCCGATCGGATTTGGTCTTTCTGCAATCAAGATTGCAATGATCACCGAGGATGACGAGGGAGCAGGCGACAAGATCGAGGCTCTCTTTTCCCAGATCCCGGGAATCGACCGTGCAGAGATCGAGTCTCTGAACCGGTTACTCTAAATATCTTTTTTTTCTTTTCATTGTAAGCGTCTGATATCATGATGCGCCTGGCGCATGCATTGGTCGCTGTGGAAAATTATTAACGGCCCCCATCGTATATACATCTACTATGGATGAAATCACACTTAAGGTGGACAGTGCCTACCCGGAGGATCAGGGGAACGGCAAGGCACGACTCGACCCGGCGGCGATGCAGGCGCTGGATGTCAGTCCTGGCGATCTGGTCAGGATAACCGGGAAAACATCCACTGTTGCGAAGGTATGGCGTTCATTTGAAAGCGACTGGAATCTGGAGAAGATCAGAATAGATAAATATACCCGGGCAAATGCCAGCGTCAGTCCGGGCGACCGGGTCACAGTGGAGAAGGTCGAAGAGGAGATCCCCGCGACCTCGGTCACGCTGGTGGCTCCGACGGATCTTGCGGACTCTTTCCCGGATGAAGAGGATGAATATCTTGTATCCCTCATCAACTTCCCGGTTTCCCTGGATGATATCGTACCGGTAAAGACGTTTCATCCCGGCCATCCGCCCATGGAGTTCAAGGTCACGACGCTTGAGCCGGAGAATGCCTGCATCCTGACGAAAAATACCGAGCTCATCTTTGATGATGATGATGTTTTTGACAGGACGAAGCCGATAACGTATGAGGATATCGGCGGGCTGAAAGGCGAACTCAGACGCGTGCGCGAGATGATCGAACTGCCGATCCGTCACCCGGAGCTGTTTGAGACGCTGGGTATCGAACCGCCGAAAGGGGTCCTTATGTACGGACCTCCGGGGACCGGAAAGACGCTGATCGCGAAGGCCGTGGCAAGTGAGAGCGGGGCGCATTTCATCTCGATCGCGGGTCCGGAGATCATCTCGAAGTATTATGGCGAGTCGGAGCAGAAACTTCGCGAGATCTTTGAGGATGCGGAAGATAATGCTCCATCGATCATCTTCATCGACGAACTGGATTCGATAGCCCCCAAGCGGGAGGATGTCAACGGCGAGGTCGAGCGGCGGGTGGTCGCGCAGCTGCTGACGATGATGGACGGGATCACGGACCGCGGCCAGGTGATCGTGATCGGGGCAACGAACCGGCCGGATGCGATCGATCCTGCGCTGAGAAGACCCGGGAGATTCGACCGCGAGATCGAGATAGGGGTGCCTGCCGAGGCGGACCGTATGGAGATTTTGCAGATCCACACAAAGGATATGCCGTTTGAGGGGATGGCAAAGCTGAAGGAGCTGCGCAGCCGCGATCCGTCTCCTGCGGTCCTCGAGAAGGCACTTGCCGCATATGAGGCGTCCCGTGACAAGCTGCTTTTGATGCTTGCATCCCAGGCGAAAGGGTTTGTGGGTGCGGATCTTGCCGCGCTGGCCCGCGAGGCGGCGATACGTGCATTGAGAAGGCAGGTGGATGTGGCGGATCTCGATAATGAGACGATCTCTGATGAGGTCCTGCGAAATCTGGAGGTGACGACGGCCGATTTTATCGCGGCATCCAGAGAGGTCTCTCCGTCTGCCATGCGGGAGATCGCCCTTCAGACGGCGGATGTTTCCTGGTCCGATATCGGAGGAAGCAGGGAAGCGGTTCGCGATGTGCGCGAATCAGTGGAGTTTCCGCTGACCAGAAAGGAGGTGTTTGCCGGGCTTGGGATCCGTCCGCCGAAGGGCGTTCTTCTGTATGGTCCGCCGGGGACCGGGAAGACGATGATCGCCAAGGCGGTGGCTCATGAGAGCGGAGCCAATTTCCTGGCGGTGAAGGGACCGGAGCTTTTGTCGAAATGGGTGGGGGAGTCGGAGAAAGCCGTCAGAGATATCTTTAAGAAGGCGCGGCAGGTAGCGCCGGCGATCATCTTTTTCGATGAGCTGGATTCGCTGACACCGGCGCGCGGCGCATCGGACGGGAGCCGGGCGACCGAGAATGTGCTGAATCAGATCCTCACCGAGATGGACGGTATCGAGGAGCTGAATGATGTGATGGTGCTTGCGGCTTCGAACCGTCCGGATATCATCGATCCGGCGCTTCTCCGGAGCGGAAGGTTCGACCGGCTGGTGTATATTTCCGAGCCTGACGAGGCGGACCGCCGCGAGATCCTGGGCGTGCATATGCAGAATATGCCGATAGATGGTTCGGTGTTTGATGAGGCGGTGAACTCTACGGCAGGTCTTGAGGATGCGTCGCTTGCAGCGCTGGCGCAGAAATTTTCCGGAAAAACGGTAACGGTACGTCAGGTGAAAACAGCCGCCGAAAAATACGGGGCAGGAACGGTCCTGCCGCTTTTCGAAGCGAGAAGAAGGCTTTCGGCGGCTTTCCGCAAGGAGTCCGTGACGCTGAAGGATCCGGTGAAATCAGAGCTTATGGCGTCGCTTGCCCGTGAAACGGCTGGTTTTGTCGGGTCCGATCTTGAGGGGCTCTGCCGTGAGGCGGCGATGCAGGCTCTTCGACAGCAGGCATCCGTGGTGACGGCCGGCGATTTCGCCGCGGCACGAAAACGGATCCACCCGACGATGAATGAGCGTGTGCGTGAGTATTATACTGCCATTTCCCAGAAGTTTAAGGGCGGCCTGCCCAAAGAGGCCCAGAATCTGATCGAGTATCAGTGATCCAAAGCGGGTTTCGGGGAGGAGGAGCTGTCCTGCCGGTTCTTTTTCTTCTGCCTGAGGGGGCATCCCGCTCCCATTTTTTTCGCGCATTGCCGTCCCTTTTTATTGACGTCCGCGGCCGGAAAGCTTCTACACAACACATAAGAGTTCGCCGGACCTAATTATAGGTCAGAGATACCCTCTATATAAGGAAAGAAACAGAATGTTACAGATCGCTCTCGCCGGAAAACCAAACTGCGGCAAATCAACGTTTTATAAATCGCTGACGCTTGCAAATGTCGATATCGCGAATTACCCGTTCACTACGGTGAACCCGAACAAGGGCGTTGCGTACGTCCGGACGACGTGCCCGTGCAGGGAGCTTGGCATCGAAGGATGTACTGAATGTGTTGACGGGAACCGGTTCATTCCGATCGAACTGATCGATGTTGCCGGACTTGTACCGGATGCACACCTTGGCCGCGGGCTTGGAAACCAGTTTTTAGACACGCTCCGCGAGGCTGATGCAATAATACAGGTCGTGGATGCATCGGGCAGTACCGATGCGGAAGGAAACCCTGTCGATCTCGGAGCCCGCGATCCGATCGAGGATGTCGAGTTCCTGCGTTATGAGTTTGCGATGTGGATGGCAGGCATCGTCGAGAAAAACCGCGCCAAACTCGTCAGGCAGGCGCAGGGAAAAGAACAGGTCCTGATCGATCTGCTGGGCGAGGCGCTTGCAGGTCTGCGGATCGATGCGATTCAGATCAGAGAAGCTGTTGACGAATGCGGGATCAATCTTGCAAAGGCGTCGCTTGAGGAGATCGAAAAGCTGTGCGAGGTGCTGCTCCGTGTCTCAAAGCCGATGATCATCGCCGCAAACAAAGCCGATCTCGCATCGGATGAAAACATCGCTGCACTGCAGGCTCTTGGCGCTGTTCCGACGATCGCTGCGGGAGAACTTGCTCTCAAGACCGCTTCGCAGGCAAAGCTTCTGAAGTATCTTCCGGGTGACGCGACCTTCGCTCCGGTGGAAGGAGCAAAACTTTCAGCTCCCCAGATCAAAGCTCTGACGAAGATCGCTGAGACGATGAAGAAATACGGCGGCACCGGGGTCCAGACGATCCTGAACCGGATCGTGTTCGATGAGATCGGCATGATCGTTGTCTATCCGGTCGAGGATGAGAACAAGTTCTGCAATGCCAAAGGCCAGGTTCTGCCCGATGCATTTCTGATGCCTGTCGGCTCGACGCCGAAGGATATGGCATTTCGTGTCCACACTGATATCGGAAAGGGATTTTTGTATGCGGTCGATGCCCGCACAAAGATGCGGATCAAGGATACGACGGAACTCAAAACCGGCGACATCATCCGTATCGTGAGCACGGCAAAATAACCCTTTTTTTGGCAAATCTATATAATGGATAACTCACCAATGTAAATTACTTATGGGGAGTGAAGTTTATCAGGCGCAGATCCTCCGGGCGTTCTTTGACACCATCACCGGAACCGACAGGAATCTGACCCGGATATACATGTGCGTGATCTCGCTTGCCAAACTCAGAATGGAACCCCCCGAGCGGCTTCGATTCCTTGTCGAGCAGATGCAGGTCAGCAAAACAAAACGCGAACTCTCGATCGACATACTCGATTACATGGTCGAAGCCGCCAACTCCCTCGAGTCCTGGGCCGGTCAGTCCGCGTTCGGCATCACGTCTCCCCAGAAAACCGATGACTTCGGCAGCGTATCCCTCGATTCCCTCTGAGATCTCCTGCATCCCGGGTGATTTTTACCGGATGAACGAGGATAAACACTATTTTTTAACCTGAACTTTCCGGCAGACAAAACATACGGGTTAATCATCAATCATTGAGAAACGATTTAACCCATGAGTGTTTTTGAGGCAATCAACGAGGCCGTTTCAACAGTCAACGGCGTCGTCAATACGTATGCATGGTATATTGCATTCGTATTTCTGATCGGTATAGGTCTCTACTTTACCATCAGAACGAAAGGCGTCCAGATCAACAATCTGGGCGAAGCATGCAGAGTCGCTTTTACCGGCATCCGCGCGCAGAAAGGCAAACAGACCATCTCATCGTTCCAGGCCTTCTGTGTCAGCATGGGTGCCAGGATCGGTGTCGGAAATATCGCCGGTGTCGCCGTGGCAATCGTCATGGGAGGTCCCGGAGCAGTCTTCTGGATGTGGATCTTCGCCCTCATCGGCGCGGCAACGAGTTTCGTTGAAACGACCGTCGGTCAGATCTACAAAGAAAAGAAAGAAGACGGTCAGTTCCACGGGGGTCCGGCATTCTACATCAGAAACGGTCTCGGCAAACCAAAGTTCGCCGCTTTTATCGCGATTCTGATCATCTTCACCTATGGTCTGATGTTCATCGGTGTCCAGGCAAACACGGCGACCCTCGCCTTTGCCAATGCATTCCACACTGAACAGATCGTCTTTGCAGTGATCATCACCGTTCTTGCAGCTCTTGTTGTCTTCGGCGGTATCAAACGCGTTGCAAAAGTCTCGACCTGGCTCGTCCCGGCAATGGCCATCATCTGGCTCCTGCTCTGTCTTGTGATCGTCCTCGTCAACTTCACCCAGGTCTCTCTGGTCATCCAGACCATCTTCTCCTACGCATTCGGTGTTCAGGCATTCGTCGGCGGAGGAATCGGTGCGGCCATCATGTGGGGTCTGAAGCGTGGTGTGTTCTCGAACGAAGCCGGTATCGGTTCTATCCCGAACGTCTCCTCGTCCGCAGAAGTTAAACACCCCGTAAAGCAGGGACTTATGCAGTCTGTCGGTGTTCTGATCGACACACTCGTTGTTTGTTCTGCGACCGCCTTTGTTGTCATCATCTACACAAACGTTGCCTACCCCGGATACGCCGGCATCCCGGTCTCCGGAGCCGCCCTTGTCCAGGAAGCCATGAGCGCGACCTTCCTTGGAGCTGCCGGTCCTTATGTCATCGCCGTCTTCATGCTGGTCTTTGCATTCAGCAGTCTCATCAGCTACTACTCTATGAGTGAAACGAACACCAAGTTCATCACCGAAAGAAAAGAAGCAGTTGTTGTCCTGCGTGTTGCCATCGTCATAATGGTTTTCATCGCATCCATGATGTCCATGGGCCTTGCATGGGATCTTGCAGATACCTTCCAGGCACTGATGGGTATCTTCAACATGGGTGTCCTGCTCATCCTCGGCAAGCATGCCTTTGAAGCACTCAAAGACTACCTTGACCAGAAAGCAGACGGCGTCGAAGAACCTGTCTTCAACGCATCCTGTCTCAGCGACTCAACAGGTGTTACCTGCTGGTCAGGCAACGAAGAAGAGAAGAAGTGATCCCCCGGGATTTCTCTCTTTTATTTTTCATCCGTTTTTTCCTGACCCCCCTCTCACAGAAATCCTTGGGTCTTTTTCTCTTAGTAAATCCAATACTCTAATCAATGGAGTGTATCCTTCTTGCAAGCGGAAGCAAAGGAAACTGCGTCTACATCGGTAATGATACCGATTCGGTCATAATCGATGCAGGAATGGGATACCTTATGCGCACACTGCAGAGCATGCACCTAAACACCGAAAATCTTCGCGGGCTCTTTGTGACCCATGAACACTCGGATCATGTCAGATCTGCGAAGGCTTTTGTAAAATCTGCGCGCGTCCCGGTTTTCGGATCAGGCGGAACGCTTGACGCGCTGAAATCGGGGAACCTCATTCCGGCATCGGCAGAACGCATCATCTGCCGGGAACATATCCCGGTAACGGCAGGAGGTCTGAAGATCACCTCGTTTCGGACCTATCATGATGCGGCAGAGCCGACGGGATTTGTTATCGACGACGGCGAGTCAAGGATAGGGGTATGCCTTGACACCCACCAGGTTTCAGACACCATGAAAACGATCCTCTCCGCCTGTGATGCCGTTGTTCTGGAGAGTAACTACTGCTCCCAGGCGATGATATCAGACAGGTTCCCGGAATGCGAAATCTGCCGGTCGTGCGGGGCGAATTGTCAGGGAAATAACTGTGTTCTCCGGGTGTATCCCCGATATCTCAAAGACCGGATCCAAAATGACGGGCATCTCTCGAATGAGGATTCTTCCGCATGCATCGCAGAGCTTTCAAAGGATGTCGGGATTATCGCCCTTGCGCATCTTTCGGAGAATTACAATCGTCCAAACATCGCCCGCGAGACGGCCCTGGCGGCAGCAGGCGAAAGCGGAACAACAATATTTGTCAGTGATCAGCTTCCAGAATACCGGGAACGCCGGCTGGTAACATTTCAGGTGTAGGATATATGCAGTTTGTCGAGTTTGCAGCAATTTGTACTACCATCGAGGGGACCTCCTCGCGTCTTGCCACGGCCGATATCCTTGCCGAAAAGTTTCCTCTCCTCACCGAAGAGGAACTGCCGGTCTTCGTCAGATTCATGCGGGGGAAACTGTTTCCCGACTGGTCATCCGAGAAACTCGGGTTCGGCCCAAATCTTCTGTATGATGCGCTTGCCTACGTCATCGGTAAAAAGCGGAGTTATGTTGTTTCGGCAATAAACAATTCAGGCGACGTTGGAAAAGTAGTCGAGAGTCTTCTCGAAAAACGCGAACAGACGATGTTCTTCTCAGAAGAGCTGAGCCTTCTGGATGTGAACGAGCGTTTTCTGCTTATGGCAAAATCCTCCGGCAGAAGATCCCAGCAGGAGCGGCTCAGATCCGCCCAGTATCTCCTTTCGAATGCGACCCCGCTTGAAGGCCGATATCTTGCGCGGCTCATGCTCGAAGAGATGCGGATCGGCGTAGGGGAGGGGGTCGTAAAAGACGCAGTTTCAAAAGCATTCGGTGTTCCTGCAGACGTGATCGAGCATGCCCATCAGGCGCTCAACGATTTGGGCGAAGTTGCGTTTCTCGCAAAATCCGATCCGGGAAAACTTTCCGATGTCCATATCACGGCATTTCGCCCGGTGAAGATGATGCTTGCCCAGCAGGGATCGATAACCTCGATGGTGGAAACGCACGGGAAACTCGCTGCAGAAAATAAATATGACGGCAGCAGATTCCAGTTCCACAAATCCGGAGGAAAATGCGCGATCTACTCCCGGCGGCTGGAAGAGATGACAGCTTCTCTTCCCGATGTTGTCGAGATGCTGGACAAAGCTACCGATCATGACGTCATCATCGACGGCGAGGTGATCGCGATCATGAACGGAAAACCCATGCCTTTCCAGACGATCCTTCGACGGATCCGCAGAAAGCATGATGTCGGTGATGCGCAGGAAGCGATCACTCTTCTTCCCTGGGTATTCGATATTCTTGCGGCCGACGGAGAGACCCTGATCGATCAGCCGTTTTTTTGCCGCCGGCAGATCCTCGAGTCGGTGATGAATGCGTATGTGGCTCCGCAGCTCGTCAGCGATTCCGTTGAAGAGATCGAAGCATACTATCACACCTCACTCGATAACGGGAATGAAGGGATCATGCTCAAAGTGCCGGACTCCCCGTATCTCCCGGGCAACCGGGGAAAACTCTGGATCAAGATCAAGCCGGAGGTGGATACGATCGATCTGGTGGTCACGGGCGCTGAGTGGGGAGAAGGAAAACGTGCGAAGATGTTCGGCTCGTTCCTTCTTGCCTGTCAGGATGAAAACGGCGATCTTCTGGAGATCTCGCGGGTGGCGACCGGGATCGACGACTCAATGCTCTCGACCCTGTATGATCTGTTCAAGGAAAAGATCATTGCAGAAAAAGGAAAGACGGTCTCGTTTGAACCGGATGTGGTGTTTGAGGTCGGATATGCCGAACTGCAGAGGAGTACGAATTACGCGGCAGGATACGCTCTGCGGTTCCCGCGTTTTGTCAGACTTAGGGATGACAAGGATGTGTATGAGATCGAGACGCTGGAGAGCCTGACACGCCGGTATTCCCTGCAGAACAAGGAGGAGTAATATCCCTGCCGCTTTCCGGAGAATATTTCAATCGGGAGATAATAGTATGAATATGAAGGTTCTATTGTTGTTTGCGGCGTTTTCTGTTGTTATGCTCACCTGTTTTTCGGCAGGATGCGTTGAACAGCCGGCATCGCAGGCGGATGTTCTGGACGCTGCGATCTCATCTCTGAACGGGACCCTTGCTGCGACCGCAGACGAGGCACGATCCGCAGCAAAGGTCTATGCTGCCGCCCCGACTCCTGAAAACGGCAGTCAGGCTCTTGCGATTCTGTATCAGAGGACGACCCTGACCCACGATCTGCTGATCGCTGATGAGCATAGTATCGTGCGTGCGGTCTATCCAAATAATATCCAAAGTGCCCTCGGCGAAGATCTGAGCAGCTATCCGCCGAACAAAGACATATTCACCGGGACGGATGTCTATGTCTCTGAGTATATGGTTCTGGAGAACGGCATGGAAGCATATCTTCTCTCGGTCCCCATCCATATTTCCGGAGAGTATGCCGGGTATATCAGTCTGAGTTTCGATCCGTACCGTCTCTTCGGAGCGGAAGAGCAGAAAGTTCTTGAACAGGGGTATAACCTCTGGGTGATGCAGACGGACGGGATTCAGGTGTTCGATGCGGATGTTTCGGAAGCAGGCGTTAATCTCCTGACTGATCCGGCGTATGCGTCTGTCAGGGAAATGGCGCAGCTCGTCGCAGCAAACCCCTCAGGAACGACGAAATATGTCTATATGGCTGATGTCGGTCTGGACATGGTCGAAAAAACAGCGGTCTGGGACACCTTCACGTTTGGCGGAAGAGAGTGGCGTGTTGTGCTGACGAAATCAGTTCCCGTGGAAAGCTAAAAAAACAGCGGAAAAATGATTGTCCGATGGACCATACATTTCAGATACTCCTGGGCGGACTCGAACCACCGTCTCCGGCTCCAAAGGCCGGAATGATTGACCACTACACTACAGGAGTTTCAGAATACAAGATGAACGCGCTCCCATTCAGCGTTCAATGAGAAGTTTTTAGCGGAAAACTTTCAACAAGATATTGGCACGATTGGGAAAGGAACTATCTTCTCCAGACATGTCGGTCTGGAAAGTATTTGTAGATTTCCGAATATTCATAGGCAGTCTATCAAATAAGATGGTTTCAAAGGATGTGCTTGTCAAAAATTTTACTGGTTGAACGCTAACTTAGGAGGATCTATCAGAGATAATCTCATGGAGAAAATCTATTATCTCACACCTCACATTATTTTATATCATGCAGGCAGCTGAGACAAGACCACAGCGTGCGACTATTTCTATCTCTTCTGAGATTAAGGAGCGGGTCATCCAGCGCAAGCGGGGTCATCAGACGTATGATGATGTGTTGGGACAGATGCTTGATATGCTGGATGTGGGTGATGAAGGGACTGCGCATGGAGTAGTGTTTCTTTCTGAGGTGCCCCTTGGAAAAGATAATGAGATGAAGAAGCTGAAAATGCCAATTCCTCTTCAATTGCATCTCGACCAGAAAAACGGGTTTATTGATCTGGCAAATACCGAATTTAAGATTCTTGTCTCCTGCGAAACATTGGAAGAGGCTTTAGAGGAGGCTGGACTGCAATTTTCCGATAGTTTTGACCAGTATAATGATCCTGATGTTTCAATGACCGCGGCCTCAAAAGAGTTTGGGAAAAAATTGCGGGATGCCGTGTGGCTCTAATATGATCCTGAAGGCTGATGATGTCACGAGAGCTTTAAAAAAGAAGGGATTTGAGCAGGTTTCCGGGAGGCAGAAACACCCGCGTTATACGTTTTATGCTAACGGAAAGAGAAGTCCGGTTACGACGCATGTAAGTCATAACAAACAGGAGCTCAATGATTTTCTTCTGGCAAAAATGGCTGAGCAAACGTACCTATCCAAATCTGAGTTTTTGGAGATGATCTCCTGCACGATCGGTCATGAGGATCTGGTGAAGAGGTATGCAGATCTTGATCTCGGGAAGGAATAACGAACCACGTTTTTCCCCTTCTATCACCCATTCTCTATATATATTTCACTTGCGAATAGTCATTTATGAACGAAAGAGAATGGGGATGGGTACAATCACAGTCTACACGCAGTCGTTCTATCATGACGACATTGGGTGTATTGATCACCCTGTTTGTGACCCTGTTTCTTGCAGTAAATAATCTGCCGGAAACATCTACATTATTGATAGTCAACGAAAAAACCCTGCAGATTACTGATATAAATTATCTAATTTTTGCCTACGTATTATTTTATGCGGCATTCTTACTTGTTAATTTGGCAGTTACCATCTCATATGAATCTGCAATCTCTCACGAATTTCTCGCTAACTCCAGTGAAGAGATAGAAATTCGTGTTTTTTCTCTGCAGCAATTTGTCTCACAAGAAACTGAAATAGCTATTACTTTTTCAATCGCCTTGGCCGTTGGATTTCTCTCTGTTATGATAATAGACGGATATGTTCTCTCATTTTGGGTCTTTTTAATTTTTGAATTTCTTGCTCTTCTTATCAATTATGTTATGATGAAGAGAAAACACCATTAACCAAAGAAGGAAGGCAGTAAATCATAAAAAGAATCATCTCTTTTTTTGTTGCCATATCTGTTCAACATCATCTGCAGGAGTATCTTATCTATATTCTCCTGCGACCGTTAGATCAACCTGCTGATGTATTTCCGCTCTCTTTTTTATGTAGAAGCATCAATGTAATAAGGTAGGCGAGGGTAGCCAAGCCAGGCCAACGGCGCCAGACTTAAGATCTGGTCTTCAGTAGTTCATGGGTTCGAATCCCTTCCCTCGCATTTTTATGAAACCGATTCGTTTACGTGATTTTGTTATGACCGCTGACGGCTGTCTTTACGCCGTTTCAGGATATGAAAATGATTCCCGCGCGGAGTGCGTGCTCCGCTATGTCCCGACACCTGACGGGGACCGGACGGCTCCTTCGGGAACGAGATACAAGAAATATGATTTTGCCGATGCGTTCGCCTGGGTCAAAGAACACAAACCCGAATACCTCGATCTGGTCCACCGCGTGCCGCTTGCAGACATTGTCCGCGTGCTGAAACCCGAGGAAGAGGCGGCCGGCATCGCGGCGCGAAACGCCAGGGTCGCCAGGCTTTTTTCCCACTTCGATCTGCCGCCGATGAGCTATGGATGCACGGGCTCCCTGCTCGCCGGTCTCGAAAACGCTGCATCCGATATCGACATGGTCATCTACGGCTCGGCCTGGTTTTCGGCACGCGAGCAGCTGATGGCCGCGGTGAAGGCCGGAAAGATCCCTGCGATGAGCGAGGAGATGTGGCAGAAGGTCTACAGAAAAAGAGTGCCCGACATCAGCTTCGACGAGTTCGTTCTGCACGAGAGCCGCAAGTTCAACCGCGGAGAGTTCGAAGGGACCTACTTCGACCTTCTCTACTCGCGTGGATACGACAATCTCCACTCGGTCCCGCCGATCACGCTTGGTGAGAAGACGGGCGTGATGACGATCGAAGCGAAAGTCACGGACGCAGGTCTTGCATTCGATTCGCCGGGTATCTACAAAGTGGATCATGAGGAGATCGACATGGTCCTTTCTTTTACGCACACCTACTGCGGCCAGTGTTTCACGGGTGAGACCCTGGAAGCAAAAGGTGTCGTCGAGGAGCATGGGGATCAGACCTGGCTTATCGTCGGAACGACCCGCGAAGCCCACGGCGAGTATATCGTGTCGAGAACTTTACTCGATTGGTAATTTTTTAGAAAAGGCGGGGAGTTTATACCAAACTCCTGTGCCGAATTTAGAAGAACATATCCAGCGTCGTCTTTCTGGATTTGGTTGGATCGAACTCGTCCCAGTCCCATTCAAGGGCATCGAAGATCCGGTTGAGCGGTGCCTGCAGGGTTTTTTCGAGCATGGTCTCCCAGTCGATCTCGAATGTTCCGTTTGGAATTTGATCCGGATACTCAAAGCAGAGGACGTCAGTATCCGGATATTTATCCGGCTGAAGACTTCGTTTGATGTAAAGCCGTTTTGGTTTGCTGCCGCGTTTGAAGTCTGTGCCGAGATACTTATTCGAGTAGATGGCTCCCCGCCCGTGGGAGTCCAGATGGGCATAATCGGCCAATGACTTGTTTATTCCGCTCGGGATACCTGCCTTTTCAAGCGGACATTTTCCGGCGCGGTACATCGTTAAAACGTCAGGCAGATACTTCTTCACCTCCGCTTTGCCGTCTCCTTTCAGGATCATTTCCAGGACCCGCTCCTGGGTTTCACGGGTGATCTGCGCAGAATCGGATCTCTTCATCTCAAACCCGGTGATATCGATCTTATCGACATCCTGCCCCTCTTTCCAGATAAGGTGGCCTGCATACCGTTTCTTTGCTCCGCCCTGGAAAAAGCGCCGGTAGATCTTCTCGAACTTGATCGAAAAGAAGTTCATATCCGCACCAAGAGTCTCCTGTGCAAACGACAGGTAACTGTCGTTGAGCTCCTCCTCGATCTCCCGGGCGGTCTTCATCGTGTCTTCAAGAGACATGGGCGGGATCTGCACAAAACAGGAGTCGGTATCCCCGTAGATCACCTCATACCCGCGTTTCTTGATCACATTTTTTGTGTGCAGGATGATCGCACGCCCGACCGACGTAACGGCAGCTCCGATGTCCCGGTCATACAGCCGGAATCTGGAGAAACCTGAGACGCCGTAGTACGTGTTCATGATGACCTTCAGCACATTCTGCTGCATATCATACAGGGTATACTCGTCTGATCCGAACGGAAAACTGTTTCTGAGTTTTTTCCGCTCGTCGCGTTCCGCCATCAGTTCGCTGATGATCGATCTGGTCAGTCCGTCCGGGGATTTGTTGAACCTGATCCCGTTTGGGGCGTGGATCTCGCCGTTTGGAGACTTCGTCTCCGGGGAGGCGTTCAGGGTCATCATCGCCATCGGGTAAAGGGATTTCAGATCCAGGACGATGACGTTCTCTCTGACCCCTTTGCTTGGATCAAAGACGGTAGCTCCCTCAAACTCCTCGCCGGATGCGTTTCCTTTGGACGGCAGGATGAATCTGCCGAACGCTTTTCTGAGGATATAGATGTCTATGACATTCGACGAGTTCAGTGTTTTATCCAGAGGACATCCGACATATCTCGCAACTTCCTGATAGAACTCAATGATGTTGTTCTTTTTGTTGATCCCGACACAGAGCTCCACATCCTTGAAGTTGTACTCCACCATTTTCAGGGGGTCGTTATCCCAGAGATCACCAAGAGTTCCGGTGTACCTCACTTTGGTTTCGCCAAGTTCATCCTCGGCGACGGCGTCCAGACGATACGACTCCTTCTGGCTTCCCTGCATTTTTTTATATGCTGCGAGAAGATCGAAGATGACCCGCCCTCTCATCGCATTTCTTTCGGTCATGCCGGGCATGCGGGCAAAGACTTCGGCCCGGAACCCGAGCGTTTCGGCACGCTTGAGGATGTAATCGGCGTCGAAGTCGATGAAGTTCCATCCGGAGAGGATGTCAGGATCCTTCTCTTTGATGTAGTCGATGAAGCCGGAAAACAGATCGCGTTCGGTGTCATAGGAAAAGATTATGTGAGTTTCGGAAAAACACCCGCTTGCAAGCGGTTCAGCGCTGAGATACGCGCCTTTGGTCTTTCCGTTCAGCACAAAGGTCGTATACCGGTCGTCGAACGAGTCATGACATGTTATGCAGATGACCGGGTCGCGTCCGGGTTCGGGAAAGCCGTTTCTGTCGTCACACTCGATATCGCACATACAGACCCTTGGCTTGGAGATCACCGATGCCGGCGCAAGTTCCGTAAACGAGCACTCTTCAGACGGGGCGCTGACGCCGCCGGTAATGCCGGTATCGATCAGAAATCTGGTGGCAAACGGGATGTCGGCTTCGAAATGGTGATAGTTTTCCCTGACATTTCTGACATCGCCGGGTTTTTCCGTATAGATCCGGCGAAGGGGTTCGCCTTTGATAGAGACCCCTTTGTCCTGAGTGACCTCGATTTTTTCTGCGCGGATCTTGCCGGCCTCGCCTTCCCGGACCCAGAAGTAGGGGCGAAATCCGGTGATTTTCAGCTGATGGGGTGTTCCGTCCGCTTCGCGTCCGAATATATGGACGACCGGACCGCCGGGAGCATTTGAGTATTCGGCCTGATTGATGGCAATTTCCATTTATACTCTCCTGCAGAGGTCCTGAAGGAAAGCCGCAGCTGCGAGGAGTTTTTCCAGTTCCCAGGGATCGAGTTTCAGGCTTTCATCGATCTTTGCTCCGGACCGTGTCACGACGGCCGGAAGACCCAGTGCACAGCCTTCTATCCCGTATGCTCCGTTTGCCGGAAGAGAACAGGTGATCCGCTCGCCTTTTTCGATTCGCTCCATCATCGAGACGATGTGGTATGCCGGTCCAAAAACCGTGCCTGCTTTTCCTTTGATCACCGGCATCGAGGATCCGCGAAGACCGGTCAGGATCTCCTCCTTTACCGTGACGGGGATGTCGATGTCGAGAGCGGAGAAGAGCGGGACCTGATGTTCCCCGTGTTCTCCGAGGACCTGGCCTTCGGCTTCGATCCCCAGAGCTTTCAGCGCCACGGTAAACCGTCTGCTGTCAAGAAGGCCGCCGAAACCGACGACCTGACTTTCATCAAGACAGCTGTTTTTCGCAAAGTACCAGGTAAAGACATCCATCGGATTGGTGACGACGATGAGTTTGCCTGAGAATCCTTTCAGGAGTTCGGCCGATTCCTTTGCGATCGGGAGGTTTCTATCAAACAGATCGGCCCGGGTCTTTATTTTCGGAGATCGCGAGTAACCTGCAGAGAAGATACAGTAGTCGGCGTCCTTGAGTTCACGGGGATTTGTGGACACCGGGATATCCATTCCGTGGATTATATCGAGTTTCTGGGCATGCTGCAGGGGTTCGCTGATATCAAATAGGACGAGTTCATCGGCAAATTTTCTGAGGGCCGAAACATATGCGACCTCTCCGCCTATTCTGCCCACTCCAAGGCATGCAACTATGGTCATCTGCTGTAGTATTGGTTTTGGTTGGCTTTAATGATGGCGACACTGGCTGATGAGACCGCAAATAACGTTCCCCCTCTCTCCTTTTTCAAGACCGCGACTCTGAAGGTTTGCTGCCAGGGTTTTTCGGCACGATAAATTTATTGCATCCCGCTTCCCACACTAGCTCATGGCTGAACGTATCGCGGCAGAGGTCCGGTTTTGTCCGGTTCAGGAGTCGGATCTTGGGCGGATCAACGAGTTATGCAATATCCCCGAGATAGCAGAGCATTTTGAGTCTATCCCTCCGATTTCCATGGAGGCTACTATGGCGTCATGGGAATACATCCAGTCCGGGCTCATCTCTCTCTGGTGCATCCATTGCCGGGACCGGATAATCGGCGGAGCCGGATTTTATTCCCAGCCGCCCGGGACCCGGCTTTCCCACAGTGCTGTTTTTTTTCTGTACATCGAACCCGCATTCTGGGGAATGAGCATCGGCACAAAAGCGATCCGGTTTCTTGAAGAAGAAGTCCGAAAACGCGGTTTCATCAGAATGGAGTGTATGGTCGCCGACACAAATCCGCGTGCCGTCAGTCTGTATGAACGGCTGGGATATGAACTGGAAGGGATCAAAAAAATGGCGTTCTATCTTGACGGAAAATACATCGATCTCAAGTTCATGGGAAAGATAATCTGGGAAAATCTGGCTGAAGAAGGACTGCATCACCGATAAGCCGGTTTTTTGACCGGCCGCTTGTTTTATTATCGTCTGCTACCTTTATCTATGTGATTCAGATGCGAAGCGATGATGTGAAATCAGGATACGCCAGAGCACCTAACCGGTCTCTTATACGCTCACTGGGAATATCGGACAAAGAGATGGACAAACCCTTTGTCGGGGTCGCAAACTCCTGGAACACGGTCGTTCCCGGCCATACGCATCTCAGAATGGTCGCCGAACGTGTCAGAGAGGGAATTGCAGCAGGAGGCGGCACGCCTTTCGAGTTCAACACGATAGGGATCTGTGATGGGATCGCGATGGGACACGAAGGCATGCGGTACTCGCTTGCTTCCCGCGAGAACATCGCAGATTCCGTGGAACTTATGATCCAGGCGCACCGGTTCGATGCTCTTGTCTGTATTTGTACGTGCGATAAGATCGTGCCTGGTATGCTTATGGCGGCAGCACGATGCAATATTCCGGCGATCGTCGTCACCGGCGGAAACATGCTTCCCGGCCATCACAAAGGCTGCGAGCTTTCCCTCACTGATGTATTCGAAGGGGTCGGCAAGGTCGCAGCGCACAAAATGAGCGAAGAGGAGCTCCATGAGCTGGAAGCAGCGGCGATGCCCGGGTGTGGAAGCTGCCAGGGATTATATACGGCAAATACCATGGCCTGCATGACCGAAGCGATGGGGATGTCCCTTCCGGGCTGTGCAGCGATGCCTGCGGTTGAGGCGGCAAAACTCAGTCTCGCCTATGAAAGCGGGGTCAGGGTCGTTGAAATGATCAAAGCTGATATCAAACCCCGTGATATCATCACGAAACAGTCTCTCCAAAATGCCATCGCCGTAGATATGGCGTTGGGAGGTTCGACGAACACTGTCCTCCATCTGATGGCGATCGCCCATGAAGCAGAGGTCCCGCTGACACTTGATGATTTTACCCGGATGGGCGCCATCGTCCCGCACATCTGCTCGATGCAGCCCGGAGGGCCCCATTCGATGCAGACATTATACTGGTCTGGAGGGATCCCTGCGGTGTTCAAACAGATAAGATCGCATCTTGAAGACTGTATGACGGTCTCGGGAAAATCGGTGTTTGCGATCGCTGACGCCGTGAAATATGTGGATGAAGAGGTCATCCGCAGTCTTGAGAATGCCGTGCACACGGCCGGAGGGCTGAAGATCCTGAAAGGGTCGCTTGCACCAAACGGATCGGTGATCAAATCATCGGCAGTGATCGATGCTATGTGGAGGCATGAAGGTCCGGCGCGCGTCTTCGACGGGGAGAATGAGGCGATGGATGCGATCCTTACCGGCAAAATAGTAGAGGGTGACGTGATCGTTATCCGGTATGAGGGGCCAAAAGGCGGACCCGGCATGCCGGAGATGCTTTCTCCCACATCGGCACTCATGGGTCTTGGCTATACCCATGTTGCCCTGATAACGGACGGTCGCTTCTCCGGCGGAACACGCGGACCGTGTATCTGTCACGTTGCTCCCGAGGCAAAAGCGGGCGGACCCATCGGACTGGTCCATGAGGGTGACATCATCCGGATCGATCTTCATGAGCAGAAGCTGGATCTTCTGGTCGATGAGACGGAGCTCGCAGAAAGAAGAAAGGTGTGGGTCCCAAGAGAGCGTGATCTCAAAGGCGTGCTTGCACGCTATGCGCGATACGCCGGCCAGGCAGACAAAGGCGCTGTTCCGGAGTAAATCTATTTTTTCAGGGCATTATGCGGCCAAAAGACTTGAGTTTCAAAATGACCGCATGATGCCAAGTATTATCCCCTTCTTCTCATTAAACTGATTATGCATACTCACGTCCCTCTTGCCGAGCTTGAAAACCGGATGCTCCGTTTTCATGCGCAGATGGACCGCAAACATCCTGACTGGACATTTGCCGCGGTCTTTGGCAAGGTAAATCTCTATTACTTCACCGGCACGATGCAGGACGGTGCGCTTTTTATCTCAAGGAACGAAGAGCCGGTTTTCTGGGTTCGAAACAGTTATTCGCGAGCTCTTGACGAGTCACTATTCAGTGATATCCGGTCGATGTCAAGTTTCCGGGATGCGGCGGCCGCGTTACCTGTCACTGGAGAGACCCTCTACACCGAAACAGAATTGATCTCGTATGCACATCTGCAGAGGTTTCTGAAGTATTTCCCGTTCCGACAGATCGCTTCGGCA
Source organism: Methanocorpusculum sp. (assembly GCA_034932965.1). Lineage (GTDB taxonomy): Archaea > Halobacteriota > Methanomicrobia > Methanomicrobiales > Methanocorpusculaceae > Methanocorpusculum. The sequence goes on along the minus strand of JAYFOG010000037.1, from coordinate 695 downwards.
GACAGAGAGTTTGCTGACGTCAGATCGGTGAAAAGTCCGTATGAACTCACGCTGATGAAAAAATCCGGAGATATCCACCGTCACGTCATCGAGGATCTGGTGCCAGACATGCTGGAGGAGGGTATGAGCGAGGCTGACCTTGGCACAGCGCTTTATCAGGTCATGGTGCGGGAAGGTCATCAGGGGATCGTAAGGTTTGGGATGTTTGATACGGAAGTCCGGATGGGTCATATCGGATTTGGCGAGAGTTCCTTGTATCCTTCGTATTTCAACGGGGCGAGCGGAAACCGGGGTATCGGGCCGTATGCTCCGGTGCTTGGAAGCCCTGACCGGAAACTGGCGTCCGGCGATCTGGTGTATCTTGATGTGGGGTGCGGATATCACGGATATCTAACAGACAAAACGATGACGTACGTGTTTGGAAAACCGCTGCCGGAACCGGCGGCCGCTGCCCATTATCAGTGCGTCGAGATTCAGAACAAGGTTGCTTCGATGCTGAAACCCGGAGCCATTCCATCAGAGATCTATCAGACGATAATGGATGATCTTGATTTGGAGTTCAAACAGAACTTTATGGGCTATAAAGACCGGCGGGTGAAATTCCTCGGTCACGGGATCGGGCTTTTGATCGACGAGATGCCGGTGATCGCAAAAGGGTTCGACGAGCCGCTTGTCGAGAACATGACGCTCGCTGT
>JAYFOG010000036.1:0-7839 GCA_034932965.1 Methanocorpusculum sp. | reverse complement strand
ATGACAGAGCATTAACTCATTATACCACCTTAGCGTTGGTAAAAACATGACATCACCAGCAAAACAATCCAAAACAAAAAAGAACAGCGTTCTTGATATCGCAAGTCTGAATGTCATCTCGGTACCTCCCACCATGAGGATCATCGAGGGGATCCAGATGATGAGCCGGCACAATTTTCGTCGCCTGCCGATCACCGATCCCGGAACCAAGAAACTGATTGGGATTGTAACGATCACTGATGTTATAGACATGATGGGAGGGGGCAGCAGATACAACCTTATTGCAAATAAGCATAAAGGAAATCTTCTGGCCGCCCTGAATGAGAGTCTGCGGGAGATCGCCACCGAAAGCGTGACCGGTTTTTCGCCGGCGACGACCATTAAAGAAGCGGCAACCATCCTTCTGGAAACAGGACACGGCGGTTTTCCCATTCTGAACCCCGACACAACGCTCGCAGGGATCGTCACCGAATACGATCTGATGCGGATGCTTGCCGGGAAAGAATCTGATCTGGTGGTCGACGAGATCATGACCGCATGCCCAAAGAAGGTCGCACCCGATCTGCCCCTCAGTCATGTAACAAAACAGATCGTTGACGATGGATACCGGCGGCTTCCCGTGGTAAAAGACGGAATACTGCTCGGTATGATCACTGCGACAGACATTATGGGATATCTTGGAAAAGGCAGAGTCTTTTCCGAGATGCAGACAGGGACCGTTGATGAGGTCCTCAGCCTTCCCGTCCGCAATATCATGACTGCAGCCGATATCAGAACGGTCTCGACCGAGATGCCGATCAACGCAGTAGCAAAAGAGATGCTTGCCCGCGGGATCGGGGCGTTCCCCGTCATGGACGGAGGGCGGCTCAGCGGGATCGTGACCGAATTCGATCTGGTAAAAGCGCTGACTGGAACGATGTAAACTATTTCACCAGATGACGACTGAAAACAGATGCAGCCGATTCATCTGGTGGATACCCGAAAACATGCTCTGCAGGCGGATGACTGTGGAGAGAAACGATGTTTTCTGCCACGCGATTGAATAAACTCTTCAAAGAGGAGGAAGCAAATATGAACCAGAAACTAACCGTAAAAGACGTAATGTCCAAGCCCGTTTCGATTGCAAAATCTGCACTGATTCCGGAAGCCCTTTCAAAGATGCTTAGCGAAGGAATTGACCCCATCGTTGTAACTAACGACCGTGTTGTCGTGGGGACAGCCTCCCGCCGGACCATCGCAGAAAAGATGGGAAGCAAAAAAACCGGAAATATTCCTGCATCCCAGATCCGTGTTGCAAGCGTTACAAAAGAAGACTTTACGTCGGTTTATCAGGATCAGGACGCGGAGTTACTCGTCCCGCTTCTCCAAAGATACAAGATCGTCATTGTATGGGATGAAGAACACCGGCTCATCGGCCAGGTCACCAAAGGCGACCTGTTAAAACACATCATCCCCGAAGGACCGCTTGATACATTCACCGAGATCGCTCCGCGTATCACGCCGGACGACCGCCTCGTTCAGCTTCACCGGAGAATGGCAAACAACGGCGCGACCCGGTTTATTGTGATGGACGGAAACAAATCCATCGGTATTGTCACGGAGACGGATATTGCCAAAGTTCTCGTAAAACTGAAAAGCGAGATCGACAAACACTTTGACAACGCACTAAGAAACGTAACGGCAGGAGATATCATGTCGACACCCCTCGTTACTACGCAGGTAAATACACCTGTCGCTAAAGTAGTGGATATGATGCTTGCCAAAAATATCAGCACCATCCCGGTCGCTGATGGCGAAAAGGTCATTGGATTCATCACCAGAAAATCTCTGGTCAATGCACTCTGACCAAACTCTTTTTTTTTGCAATACCAATACGAAGCAGAGCCCTGTAAAAAACCGCTGTTCGATCTACCAGAGCCTGCCGTCCACTCTTTTGGCACTCTGCGCTGGTGAAAGATTTCGCATGATGACCTCGGACTCAGGCACCAGTTTATACAATGAATCACCGCCGGGAATAACTACGAACGCATCATTCTCATCCACACACCGAAGACCGGCGCGGGGTTTATACGGCAGAACCAGGAGAAAACCCACTGGATCACCATATATCTGAAAGAGAAGGGATTTTTTTGCAGCGATCTCAGTCAAAAATCCTTTGGTCCCCGTAGAACCGGTGATCACCTCGCCGAAGATCCGAACACCGTCACTGGTTTTGATAAGAAGATCCATCTCCGCTGCGACGCGTCCTTTTACTTTAAATCGGATACCGCCGTCCCGCGAATACCACAAACCGTCTGGAGCGTATTTATCGTAGGGAATATACACCGCGTCGGCAAGTTTCGCGGCAATCGAGACAACAGAGGAGGAGTTCTCCGATGCGCTCAAAAGAAGTTCATAGGACAGGGCTTCGAAAAACGCGCCAGTAGCAGAAGAGTGAAGGGGGTGTGTCTCCTCATAGAGGACGGCACGGGTCGATTTCGGGAGATGATGGATTGCACGTCTGATGTGCGAAAGGGTCACCTTTTCACGGGAAAGAAGCTCTGCAACCTCGGATGATGACATCAGCGGTGAGTAAAGTACGCGATCACTTTTCCATCATTCACTGCATCGATCTTTGAGAAGCCGACCCGCTCGAACTGAACGATCCGGCCTGCATACTCGCGAACCGCCGGTTCACAGAATCCTTCGAAGATGCCTTCCGGCATGAGAAGCGAGCAGGGAGCAGCCATTTCGATCGGAAGCCACTGAACGATCGCGGCTTTTGCAGAACGTGCCTCGGCAAGAGAATCTCCCGCATACTCAGCAGAGTTCGGACCGGTGATATTGATATTGAACAGATCCTTGAGTCGGAGCATGCCGCCTTTTTCCATCTCACTCTTCGGCAGAAAAACACGACCAGTGAACGGAAGAACACGTTCTCCCCGCTCGGGCTGATTGGGATACACCGGGGCATGTGCCTCGGTCTTGGGAGCGCCGGTGATCTCCACTTCAACGGCGTCCGGAACGAAGAAGTATCTGTCTGCTCCCGCATCGATCACCGCTTTGTTCTGGGCAAACAAATTCTCCCAGGAGAATGAGATGTCCGTATCGCCCATACCGATATCGATGGTAGCAGCGCGAACTGCGTCGGGCTGAATGCCGCGGCGGGCAAGAGCGCGGAGCGTTCCAAGATGAATATCATCCCATCCTGTGTAAAGACCTTCATTGATTCCCTTACGCATGCCGGATGTGGACAACTCGAGTCCGGCAATGGACATTCTTCCATAATGATAGAAGTGCGGCATCTTCCAGCCGAAGTAGTTGTAGATGTACTCCTGACGACGGGTGTTTGCGATATGATCCTTGCCGCGAATAACATGCGTCATCCCAAGAAGATGATCATCGATCACCACGGAGAAGTTCATCAGAGGATAAACAAAGACCTCCGGTTTTCTCGGGTGAGGAGTGCTGGTCAGAACACGCATCGCGGCAAAATCACGCACTGCCGGATCAGGATGTGAAATATCTGTTTTTACCCGGAGCGTGATCTCTCCTTCGGCATACTTTCCGGCAATCATATCATCGAACCGTTTCAGGTTCTCTTCAACCGAAATTTCACGGCAGGGACAAGGCGTCTTTTTGAGTTTTTTCTCGCGGAACTCATTATTGTCGCAGGTACACATATATGCCCCGCCGAGTTCGAGAAGTTCACGTGCATATTGATAGTAAATATCGAAACGATCTGACTGATAGACCACATCGGTGATACCGATCCCGAGCCATGCAAGATCCTCAGGGACCATTTCGTATGCTGAAGGGTCGACGCGTTTTGGATCGGTATCTTCGACACGATAGTAAAATTTGCCGCCGTATTTTTTTACGTAATAGTCATTTAATACGGAAGCGCGGGCGTGTCCAAGATGGAGAGGGCCTGATGGGTTCGGCGCAAAGCGCATGATGACCCCGGATTCGGCGTTCGGAAGGTCGGGGAGTTCATGACTTCTCTCCTTTTTCTCATGCATTTTTTCTATTGCGCCGGGATTCAGAGAGATCAGTTTTTGTTCCCGTTCTTCGACTGAAAGAGCGGCGACCTCGGCGAGGATCTCCGGAATAAGGGCATTGATCTCTTTTGCTTTCTCGCGAAGTTCGGGGTGGGCACCCATTACACTGCCGAGAATCGCACCGGCACGGGGAACGGTCTTATGTTTTACGGCGTTTTCCAGTGCCAGGACGTATATATCATTTCGAATATCTGCATCTGCCATGTTGAGTAGATAGTATTGGCGGGACGGAGTGTTTATACTTACGGCTTTTTTGTTTCTTCACAAAAAGCATTCACTAACAAGGTCGAACGGAACAAAATTCCCGTTCTAAAACCGCAAGTTCCTCACGCGTATTGATATTGAATGCGAGACCCGGCTCATCGAGCAAAAGACAAAGTTCGCCCTGTACCTCGGCAACAAGACTCCCCATGAAAATATTTACTGCGCACGGCGCTGCCGGCACCCCGTCAATGATCTCGCGGTACCTGGGCTGCATTCCGTAGCGGGCGCAGAGAGTCAGCGGGACCCAGGTCGAACATGCAGGTTTGCCTGATGCATGATACGCATCAAGTATCTGTTCGATGATGTCTGCCGTGAGGCAGGGGATGTCAGCGGCAGACGTAAAGAGCGGACCATCTTCACCGGAAATCTCGACTGCCTCACAGAGATCCTCGACGTATCCGGTCCCCTGCGTATCGATAAACGGAGCATTGTTCGCACGGCACCAGTTCCGGGTGAAGGGAGTCTTATAGGAAGTCACGACGATCGGCTCGCACCCCGCTTCGATGAATGCCTCGAACACCCAGGAGATCATCGGCCGGTCATGGACCATCACCAGAGCTTTTTCACCAAGGCGAAGCCTGGACCCCTCACCGCCGGCAAGGATCAGCGCAAGCATTCTCTCAAGGCCTCCACGACACGGAGGTTCTTTTCCCGCGTCTCGACCGAGATCCTGATCGATTCTGAAAGACCAAACGACGTGCAGTCTCTGACGAGAATACCGTGCTCAAGCATCGAATCGGTGAACTCAGATGCATTTCTTCCAAGATGCACTAATATATAGTTCACCGAACTTGGCGCAAACGAGAGACCGAGTTCGGTAAGGCGGGCGAAGTACCACTCACGTTCTGCAGAGATCTTTTCTGCAGAATCGATAAGCTCATCATAGTGATCGAGAGCTTTCATAGTAAAAGCTTCCGCAAACGCATTCACCGTCCAGGGGGTTCGCAGCGTCTCGATCTTTGCGATCAGATCAGGAGGACCGAAGCCAAAACCAAATCTGATCCCGGGGACCGAGAAGCATTTGGTGATCGAACGCATCACAAACAGATCATCGGACCGGATATCCGAAATGGATTCGTTGCGTGCGGCAAGTTCCATAAAAGCCTCATCCACAAAAAGACGGGATCCCTTTTCCGTACAGTCATCCAGAAGAGCGAGCATCGAGTCGCGGGGTGTCAGGATGCCTGTCGGGTTATTCGGGTTACAGACGACACGAAGATCAGCATCCCTGCCGGAAATGACATCAGCACCGGCGAGTTTTGCTGAAAGCGCATACTCCCCAAACGTCGGCGGATCGATCCTGACTGAAGAGTGCGGTGAGAGAACAGCATTACAATATACCCGGATCAGCTCTGCCGATCCGTTCCCCACACAGATCTCCTCCGGATCCCGGGAAAAAACATGCCCGATTTTATCCTTTAATGCACCATATGTATCATCAGGATACACGCAGAGATCGACCTCCTGAAAATCGCACGATATCTGAGGCAGAAACGGGTTCATACTTGCACTTACTTCAAGAAGATCGGCGCCGTATTTCTGTCGCAGAGCGATAATCCGCCCGCCGTGGACAACTTTCTCAGGAAAATGTTTCTGCATTTTGTAGTATAATCTTAGTCATCTTCGGCATAAATATACCACAGATAGAAACTGATTTTGTGTTAACACACAAATACCACGCGATACATTTATATAATCAAACATCCAATTAGATTTTGTCCAAGATCGGACGTCAGTCCCATGTCTTACACTTGTCAGACAAAAGACAGACAATTGACTGACAAATGTCAGATTGGAGTTAAAATGGACCGTATCACCATACGCCTACCCCCCCAGCAGATCGAACTGCTTGAAAAACTTGTCGAGACAGGCGAGTTTCCCACCATTTCAGAAGCAGTCCGCTATGCAGTAAGAGAGTACCTTTCCAAGAGGGGAGACCGGATCATGCGTGATAGCGACCAGATTTCCACATTTGACGCACGATTATAACAGTAAAATCATTGGGGTGTTTACAAAAATGCAGAGTATTATCAATGAGGCACTGAAGAACTCAGAGCTTGAAAAAGGAATTCAGAAGACCTCCATCGTTGACGACGATGACATGCTCGGACAGCCGAGGATCGTCATTGTAGGATGCGGCGGCGCAGGAAACAACACGATCAACAGACTCCACAACATGAAGGTCGCAGGTTCCGAAACCATCGCCATCAACACCGACAAACAGCATCTGGATATGATCCAGGCGGACAAGCGCGTTTTAATCGGAAAATCCCTTACCCGCGGTCTTGGAGCCGGAGGATTCCCGGATGTGGGACGCCGCGCCGCCGAAATGGCACGCCCGACCCTTGAAGAGATCCTGAAAGATGCAGACCTCGTCTTTGTCACCGCAGGCATGGGCGGAGGAACCGGAACCGGCTCCGCACCGGTCGTAGCACAGATCGCCAAAGAACACGGCGCCATCGTCATCGCAATGGTCAGCTACCCGTTCCAGGTCGAGCGGGCGAGAATGCTCAAAGCTGAAGACGGACTGGAAGCCATGCGTCAGGCAGCCGACTCAGTCATCGTCCTTGACAACAACCGGCTCAAGAACTTCGTGCCGAATCTGCCGCTCGGACAGGCATTCTCTGTCATGGATCAGCTGATCGCCGAGACCGTCAAAGGCATCTCCGAGACGATCACCGAACCATCCCTGATCAACATCGATTATGCAGACGTCCGCGCAATCATGAGCAAAGGCGGACTTGCCGTTATGCTCGTCGGAGAATCCAAACAGCAGAACAAGGCAGAGTCCGTCATTCGCGACTGTCTTGCCCACCCGCTTCTCGACATCGACTTCCGCGGAGCGACCGGCAGTCTGATCCACATCACCGGCGGAAACGATCTCACCCTCCACGATGCGGAAGAGATCGCCCAGCAGCTCACCTATGAACTTGACCCCCACGCAGATGTCATCTGGGGCGCACGGGTCCGCAAAGACTTCGAAGGCAAAGTATCCGTCATGGCCATCATGACCGGTATCCAGAGCCCGCAGATCCTTGGCGGTCACTCGGTCACCACCTTCCAGGCAGGCAACTCCGCCTCGGCCCAGTCATCACACAGTCCATCCACCTCTCCCATGACCCATCAGCAAAACACGGCCACTGCACGAAGCGGCTCCTCGTTTGACTGGATCATGTAAAACAGCCATACGTTCACACACCACAATAATATACCCCGTCCGGGATGAAGCATAACGCCGAAAGGTACGTCGTCGCCTTGGCTGTGCATCATCCTTTTTGGACATATATCCGGGCAGATACCCATACCGTCTGCCCATAAACACCCGACCCCGATAGAGAAGGGTTGAGGTGAAACGACTGTTTTTTCATCAGTATTATACGACACCTTTATTTCTCCATACCACCACTAATTATAGGAAAGTCGTATATCTGCGGAGTCGGAAGATTCCAACGAGTCGGCCGCCGGTACAGGAGATTGAATACTATCATTGAAACTTTGCACTTGTTTTTGCGTCATTTTTCATGCATTTTGGTAT
>JAYFOG010000035.1:0-4735 GCA_034932965.1 Methanocorpusculum sp. | reverse complement strand
GCATCGATGGTCTCCCGGAAAATATCTGCTTCGATTGTTGCTTTTAACATCAGTATAACCCCTTGACACACTCTCTTATACCAGCGTGACAAACTTTAATAGTATAATTATATCCGCGCTCATATAAGATATACGTTAAGTAGGGAGGAAACACATGGGATCACAATGGACAAAAGATAATGTATATAGAAAAGCCATGCGGGATGGATACAGAGCCCGCTCTGCATACAAACTCATCGATATCAATGAACGATTCAACGTTATCCGGAACACGGATAATGTAGTGGATCTCGGCGCGGCGCCCGGAAGCTGGCTTCAGGTTTTGAAAACCATGACCGAGGGGCAGCTCTGCGGGGTCGACTTAAACCCGATCATCTCACTGGAAAACGTCATAACCATCACCGGGGATTTCACCGATCCGGCAGTTCAGGCAAAAATCAGAGAAGCGATGCCTCTGGTCAATGTTGTTGTCTGCGATGCATCACCTCATCTGTCGGGAGCGAAGTCCTATGATCAGGCAAGGGTAATGGGTCTCAATGAAGAAGCACTGAATTTTGCCGCCACCCTGCTGAAACAGGGGGGAAATCTGGTCATGAAATCCTTCCAGGGATCGGACTTCAACGAACTTCTTGAACTGGTCAAAGAGAAGTTCTATTCGGTGCGGGTTATCCGTTCCACGGCGACACGCCGGGGAAGTACCGAATGCTATATCATTGCAAAGAACTTCATAGGAGAAGGAAATGACGACAGAAAGAGACGCGAGTGAGATCCTAACTGACTCATACAACCGAACGATTTCAAATGTCAGGATAGCCGTTACCAGCGCGTGCGATCTCCGGTGTATTTACTGCCATAGGGAGGGGGAGGGAGACAACGGATGTACTCGGGACGACCGAACCTCGCAGATGACAACAGAGGAGATCGCAGAGCTGATCGGCGTCTTTGCCGAACTTGGCGTTAAGACGATCAAACTCACCGGCGGAGAGCCGCTTCTCCGCCCCGATCTATTGGACATCATCCGTTCCATCCCTCCCCATATCGAGTCATCGCTGACAACGAACGGTACCCATCTTGCAAAACTCGCAGATCAGCTCAAAGCAGCAGGCCTGTCCCGGGTGAATGTAAGTCTGGACACAATGGACCGGGAAACCTACAAAAAGATCACCGGACGTGACCGGCTGAAGGAGGTTCTTGACGGGATCGATGCTGCGCTGCATGCGGGTCTGACTCCAGTTAAACTGAACATGGTTGTCTTGAAAGGCATGAACGATCATGAGATCGATGATTTTCTGGCGTTTGTGCGTGCACGCGGGGAGAATCTCATCCTGCAGATCATCGAACTGATGGATCTGAACGGGTGGACGGACGATATGGATCCTGCAGTTCACGGAAACGCCGAACTTGTTGCCGATCTGGAAAAAGAGTTCGCCAAACATTCATCGCAGGTGACAACCAGGCATATGCATCACAGGAGAAAATATCTGGTGAATGGTGCTCTTGTAGAGGTCGTCCGGCCGATGCACAATCCGGAGTTTTGTGCAAATTGTAATCGGCTTCGCGTGACCTCGGACGGACTTCTGAAACCCTGTCTTCTCAGAACAGGAAATGAAGTGTCGATCCGAGGGCTGCACGGAGACGAGCTCAAAGCAGCGATCGGCGCTGCAGTGAAAAACCGAAGCCCGTATTTTTTGGCTGAATAGATCAGAACTATTCTTTCCTGTTTTTTTTATACGTTCAGATTTTCTGCGGGTGAAAAGATACCTCGACAGGCATATATCCTGCACGTGTGAAGGCTGGTGAAGGGTTGTGAAGGGAAAGGTGCAGGGAAAATATTCATTTAATGGCTCAAATTTGAAAAATAACCTCTATTTTGCGACGGTGAAGGGTTTCAGGGAGAACTCACGATCCATGACGCACGGGAGAGATATAGTGATTCATTTTTTTGTACATATGGACCTAAATTTCCCTGCAACCCATCACAAATATGCAAATTTTCATTAGATTTAAAAACTAACCTCAAATTATGGTTAAAAGTGTGAAGGGAAAGCCTGCACCATCCCTTCACACCCTTCACCGACATACCGCAAGAAGGATAAACAGATGACCAGATACCCGGTTATTTTTCCATCCATGCGTTAATTATAATATAACGCAAATATGATTACAGATATCGCCATGACCGAAGTAAAAGGCAACATTGGAGACTACGAGGAAACCTACAAAACCTTCTCCATCGACGTCCCCAAACATTATAATTTTGCGTTTGACGTCATTGACGCCTGGGCAAAACGCGATCGCAACCATCTTGCGATGATATGGACCAACCAGGACGGGGAAGAGAAAAAGTTCACCTTCTGGGATCTGATGATCCACTCAAACGAAGCGGCAAATATCCTGATGAAGTTCGGCATCCAGAAAGGGGACCGTGTTCTTCTGATGCTTCCGCGTGTTCCCGAGTGGTGGATCTTAGTACTGGGTATCATGAAACTCGGCGCGGTTTTCAGCCCTTCGCCCCACATGCTTACTGTCAAAGATATCGCCTACCGTATGAAGGTCGGCGGATTCAAAATGGTCATCACCGACAGTGAGAATATGGCAAAGGTGGATGAAGTCGCGGCCCAGTGCCCCCACCTTCAGCTGCGAATGACCGTAGATGACAAACCTGGAGAGAAGATCCCCGGTCATTGGATCGGCTACCAGAACGAGCTCAAATATCCGGCACCCGTCTCGACAAAACTGGTGAGCTCGAGCGGCCGCAAGGTCCTCTCGACCGATCCGATGCTGATCTACTTCACCTCCGGAACAACAAAAGACCCAAAGATGGTGCTTCACGATTACGCCCATCCGCTTGGACAGATCGTGACCGCGAAGTTCTGGCATGATCTGACGGAACATGATGTCCATTTCACCGTCTCGGATACGGGCTGGGCAAAATGCGGCTGGGGCAAGATCTACGGCCAGTGGATCTGCGGCGCCTGTATTTTCGTCTACGATTACCGGACGAAGTTCCATGCGACCGAGCTCCTCCCGCTGATCGAGAGATACGGGATCACCTCGTTCTGCGCTCCCCCGACGATCTACCGGATGCTGATCATCGCTGATCTGAAGAAGTTCTCGTTCTCCGAACTTAGGACCTGCACAAGTGCCGGCGAACCGCTGAACCCTGAGGTCATCAGGATCTGGCGCGAGGGAACGGGTATCACGATCCGCGAAGGATACGGACAGACCGAGACCTGCTGCTGTATTGCGACCCTGCCCGGAATGGAGGTCAAGCAGGGGTCGATGGGAAAACCCGTCCCGGGCTGGCACATCCAGCTTCAGGATGACGAAGGGCACGAAGTGCCGCATGGCGAGATCGGCAAGATCTCGGTGTCGCTGAACCCGAGGCCGGTCGGTCTTATCAGAGAATATCTGAACAATCCCGAAGAAAACGCTTCGATGTTCGTGAACGGCTGGTATTATACCGGAGATAAAGCACGTCTGGATGAGGACGGCTACTTCTGGTTCGTCGGCAGAAACGATGATGTGATCAAGAGTTCGGGGTACCGGATCTCTCCATTCGAGGTGGAATCGACTCTGCTCGAGCATCCGGCGGTCAAAGAGAGCGCCGTCGTCGGATCGCCTGATGAGATCCGCGGCATGGTGATCAAGGCATTCATCGTACTGCATTCCGGGTATCAGCCGACCGAGAAGCTCGCGAAGGATATTCAGGAGTATGTGAAGCGGACGACCGCGCCATACAAATATCCGCGTCTTATCGAGTTCGTTGCCGATCTGCCGAAGTCATTTTCGGGAAAGATCAAACGCGGCGAGCTGCGCGAACGCGAGATGAAACGGTTCGAAGAAGAAAGCACCGATCAGTAAGAAACAAAACTGCGGGTATTCGCGTGAGACGGATGATCCCTGGTCTTATTTTTATCGGGACAGGCCGGCTTCCCGCGAATAAAACCGTATGTATATTTAGCAGAACGTCAAATATGTAAAAGCACGTTTGTGCACTGACCCTTCTGTGATATCAGAGGTCTAGGATAATTTGCGAAGGTAGCCAAGCCAGGTTAAAGGCGCCAGCTTCAGGGGCTGGTCTCGTAGGAGTTCTGGGGTTCGAATCCCTTCCTTCGCACTGTTTTTTTAACACGTTCTTTGGTATGAAAGCGTAGTTTTCCAGCTGGGAAAAATAGTTACTCGATAGAAGTTACGCGGTGTGAGTGTGAATCCAATTCGGGAGGGAGGATGGTTAATTGAGGTTTTATGAGAATAGGACTTACGCGGTGTTAATCACAATCCAATTCGGAAAGAGTATAGTTGGGTATGGACACATGAGATAAAACCAACCGCGAATCGGCGCGAATCCGCCCTTCGGGCGAAAAGAATCGGATTTGCTTTTCCCCACTTTCGCAATCCAGCTTCGCTGTCTTGCTCATCCCTTCATCGGGACCGTTCGGGCAAATCCTGTCGGCGTCCCGACGCCTCCCTTGAGGGAGAGATTCATTGAGCAGTTCTTAATCTGAAAAATATCCATTTTACTGATAATTACTACATAAGATCAAGAGGCAAATCAATAATGGGAGCCGCTGGGGCGGCGACAGGATTTGCCCGAACGGTCCCGATGAAGGGACGAGCAAGTCGAGGGCGGGCTGATCCGCAGGGGAGGCCTCAGCCGAGCAAGGCTTTGCCTTGCGAGAGACTTGTGAGAGTGAGGGTCAGCAAATCCGATTCTGGGAGCAAGCCATCGGCT
>JAYFOG010000034.1:0-1604 GCA_034932965.1 Methanocorpusculum sp. | reverse complement strand
GCCTTTTTTTCATCGGTATTTTTCTCGTTTTTAACCATGTATTCACCTCAGGAAGTCGATCTCAAACTTTGAGCGCTGGACCTGACTAGATTGTGATGCCCTAGATATTTGTTCCTGCTTACCATAAATCTGTGGTGACTGGACACCAGTAACGATGATCATTGTACGCATACGGCCTTCCATCTTCGGATCGACCTGGACACCCCAGATGATGCGTGCTGCAGGGTCGATCCTCTGATAGACTTCCTGAACAACACCTTCTGCTTCGACCATTGTCATATCGGGTCCGCCGATGACATTGATGAGAGCAGCCGTCGCGCCGGTGATATCGACATCGAGGAGCGGGGAACGGAGAGCTTTTTTGATCGAATCGGTTGCTTTGTCCTCACTGTCGGAGTCGCCTACGCCGATCATAGCGATACCGCCCTGTTCCATGACGGTCCGGACATCGGCAAAGTCAAGGTTCACGAGACCTGGAAGAGTGATCAGTTCGGTGATCCCTTTCACGGCACGCATCAGGACCTCATCGGAGATTTTGAATGCCTGAGCGAGAGGGAGGCGCGGGACGACCTCGAGGATACGGTCATTGGGTATTACGATCACCGTGTCGGCAACTTCCCGGAGACGCTCGAGACCGATCTCGGCGTTTTCCATCCGGGTCGCACTTTCACTCGTAAAAGGCAGAGTAACGATAGCGATCGTCAGAGCGCCGATCTCTTTTGCAACTTTTGCAACGATCGGGGCAGAACCGGTACCGGTGCCGCCGCCAAGGCCGGCTGTGACGAAAACCATATTGCTGCCGGCAAGTGCCTGGCGGATAACATCCTCGCTTTCAACTGCAGCCTCTTCTCCGCGCTGGGGGATCGCCCCTGCACCAAGACCTTTCGTGGTCTGTCTGCCGATAAGGATACGGCGGCCGACCCTTCCGCGAAGCATGGAGAGATGCTGGGCATCGGTGTTCAGTGCGTAAATTTCAGCACCCTCGACCCCTTCCTCATAAACACGGGCAACGGTATTGGATCCTCCGCCTCCGCAGCCGATCACGGTGATCTTTGTGCGGAGAGCAGCCAGGATCTCATCGAATTCGTCGTCATCGTCCGTCGGTGTTGTCTTGGCAGCAGTAAAACTGTACTGACTGGAGTAGTCGACCTCAGGCTTCGGCTGCTCTTTCTTTACAGCCGGGACCGGGGTCTGCACCGGGGCAGCAGCCTGGGCTGGTGCCGGCGTCTGCGGACGGGCTGAGTAGGTTTTTGCACCGAGTTCAGCCTCGGTTTCCGCGTCATAAATTGCGGAGACCGGCGTGTCGTCGCGTGCAACGTCTTCGAACCGTTTGCGTGATAATGCTTCTTCTACAATTGATCTCATGAGTAATTCTCCAATCCCGGTATTTTGATGGATGTCTTGACCACTTTAGTGACCATATCCGGCGTGATCGTTCTGCCGTCAGGAAGATCCACGGATGTTCCGGCGGCGAGCTGCCCGTACAGCGGACCTGACGGGACCCCAAGCGTGCGCGCGATACCGGGGTCAAACTGCCGGCGGGTTATCGTGATTTGATCACCTTCCACCAAACTATCCTGTGTACGTGTTATTTGTTGAACGGA
>JAYFOG010000033.1:0-11040 GCA_034932965.1 Methanocorpusculum sp. | reverse complement strand
GGTTGTTTATAGATAAAAATATATCTTTAACTATGTCCGTGCGCCAGAGGTTAGTGCTTGAAAATACGGTGTTTTTGAAAAATAGGGAGGATTTGGCGGGGCGGGGAGGTGACCTAGGTTAAGAGAAGCGGGGAATTAGGTAGTCTCTCTCATTCATCCGCCCCTGTCCCCCTTTTCGTGAATTTCGTTGGCGGGTTGGCGACGAAGTCGACGACCTCAGCCGAGCAAACCGAAGGTTTGCGTGTTTTGTGATTTTTGGTGTTGGGGGACGGGGGACGGGGGAGGGAACTACATGTATCCTCGAGAACTTATCTTTCTCTTTTTCGTGTTTTCGTCTGGTTTTCGTGCATTTCGTGTGATGGCGGGGTGAGCCGAAAGGCTCGCTCTCAGCTGAGCAAATCTTTGATTTGCGAGAGGGGTGGACGCTGAGAGCGGACGACCTCAGCTGAGCAAAGCAAATGCCTTGCGAGAATAACACCCAAAACCCCCGTACACGAAACCGAATTACACCAAAAATAATCCGAACCTATAAAAAGAATCCCAGAGATCTCCCTTCGAATCCTACACTCTACCCTTTGCAAGCGTATACACCCGGGACTTCTCCTTCTCTCCCGTATACGCAAAGCCCGC
Organism: Methanocorpusculum sp.; assembly: GCA_034932965.1. Lineage (GTDB taxonomy): Archaea > Halobacteriota > Methanomicrobia > Methanomicrobiales > Methanocorpusculaceae > Methanocorpusculum. The sequence goes on along the minus strand of JAYFOG010000033.1, from coordinate 10,410 downwards.
CTTTTCCAGGACCCTTTGCGATGCCGCATTCCACTCATACGGCTCAGCGAAGATCTCGTCGATTGCAAACCTATGAAACGCCAGACCGCAGACCTCCTTCACCATCATCGTCATGATCCCTTTGCCCCGGTAGGGTCTGCCCAGCCAGTAGCCGAGCTCTGCCCGGCCGTTCCCCCGGCAGAACACGCCGATGCTGCCGACAGCCGTATCGTCATCGGTTATCACGAGGCAGAGATTTTCCGCCGGATCCTGCGCATGACAAAACGCGATGAACGCTTTCGCATCCTCAAGGCCGTAAGGCGAAGGAAAACCTGCCCGCAAATTACGCGCCAGCAGAGGATCGTTCGCAAAAAAAGCAAGTGAAGGAGCATCCCGCTCCTCCCAGGGTCTGCGGCCGGTCTGCAAAGCTCTCACTCTATGATCTGGCTCTCAGCGAACCGGTCTTCCGTTGCAAGCAGGAACTCCGGCGACTGCGTGATCGCTCCCTTCGGGCAGATGTCGATGCACTGACCGCAGAAAATACAGTTTCCAACATAGATCCGCACCCTCTTCCGGGCACGCGGCTTGTCCTCCCCCTCTTTTGCGGGAGGGACCGGGTACACAACCTGTTCGATCGCATGGGCCGGACAGACCTTCATACACAGCCCGCAGCCGTTGCAGAGATTCCGGTCGTAGAGCAGTTTCCCCCGCATCGCAGCAGGCGTCTCCACCGGAGGGATCAGTTCGGCTTTTCCTTCGCCGACCTGCCCTAAAAATCCGGTGATGGTTTTCGGGAGGCGTGCTGCCGGGAAGAGATTTGTCACCGGCTTTTTCACCGACTGGACAAGGATCTCTTTGAGCATCGGAAACATCTCAGATACCTCCCATCAGAAAGGCATCCAGCATCAGAAGAACGATCGCAGCGATACCAAGGCCGCCGAAGACGAACCAGTAGACCTTCACGACCTGCGTTATACGGAATCTTGCCATCATCGTTCTGATCACCGTTACAGAGAATATCGAGACGATGACCACTTTCACGAAGAAAAAGACCAGATCGAGTGCCGCTGCTCCAACTCCCGTGAGCCCGAAGACCGGCGAAAGGTTCCAGGGCAGCAGGATGATAACGCCGAAAGCGATCATCGCGATCGTTTTGACCGCCTGAGCGAGTGAGAACACACCGAGGTTCCTGCCCGAATACTCGACCAGGATACCTCCCGCAAGTTCCGTCTCCGCTTCAGGCGTATCGAACGGGACCTTCGAGAGCTCGCCGGGCGTGATCCAGGCGAAAAGGATCAGAAGGATCAGAAGACCGACGATCCCGAGGGGTCCTACGACGTCCCAGACGGATGTTTCCATCAATGTCATAAAGGAGAACGGCTCGGCGATATTCGCGGCCATCAGTCTCCAGGCGATGATGATCACGGATACCGCGAGCGGCAGTTCGTAGGCGATCATCGAGACCATCTCACGCTGGGCGCCGATGGTGGCGTACGGAGAGCCCGAGGCAAAACCGCCGATCACGAGCGCGAGCGACGGAACGATCAGAAGATAGAGCACGAGGATCATATCGCCCGCAACGCCTAGGATCGGTGCAAGGCTTCCAAACGGCAGGTACAGAAGTACTGCGATCGAGGACGCGAGGGCGATGACCGGCATCAGATTGAAGAGCCAGGGGATCGCGTTAGCCGGGACGATGCTCTGTTTTCCAAACAGTTTTTTCACATCGGTGAACGGCTGGGAAAGCGGAGGGCCCATCCTTGCCTGCATATGGGCGGCGACCCTCCGGTCGATCCCGGCGAGGAACAGTCCGGCGAAGATCGCGAAGACCGCAAGGACCACCGTTCCGCCGACAGCGGAAAGGATGATGTTCATTCCATCATCCTCCGGGACTTCTCGTAAGACATCTTTGCGAGCTGTTCTTTCGTGAAGATCTTCGTGGACCCGTTATCCGTGACGGCGACCCGGTCCGTGCAGGACATGCACGGATCGATCGAGGCGACGATGACGGGGATGTCGGCGAGCTGGGCGCCTTTCAGGATGATCGGCCATACATGCGCATTACTGTAGGTCGATGCCTTGACCTTCCAGGCGGTCGGCGCTTCCGCTCCGTCCAGCGCGACATAATGGACCGCCTCGCCACGCGGGGCTTCGTGACGTCCGACCGCTTCGCCCGACGCCTTCTTGCAGGTCGAAAGGATCTTGGCGACTTTTTCTTCCCAGACGACCGGACCCGGCGGCATGTTGTCGAGGCATGTTTCGATGATCTCGACCGACTGGGCGACCTCGAAGATGCGGACCACGATACGGTCATAGGTATCTCCGTTCACATCGCTTCCGTAGATTGTGGGCATGACCGGCTTGATATCCAGATCTCCGTAGGCGCAGTAGGGATAATCCACGCGGAGATCTGCGGTCACGCCGGATGCCCGCGAGGTCGGACCGACGGCGGAATACGCCATCGCGGTCTCGAAGGAGAGAAGGCCTGTTCCGACGCAGCGGGATCTTATCACCGCGTCTTCGAGGAAGAGTTTCTTCAGGTTGCCAAATACCTCCTTATAATTGTTCAGGCATGTGCGGATCTTGGCATACTGATCCTCGGTGATGTCCCGGCGGGTTCCGCCGATCTGGATGATGTCATAGTTCACCCGGTTCCCGGTGATCACTTCGATCGCATCCATCGCCTCTTCGCGGACCCTCCACGCAAGATAGAACAGCGTGTCGAATCCAAGCTCGTGGGCGGCGACTCCCGCCCAAAGCAGGTGGGACTGGATGCGCTCGAACTCGGCGATGATCGTTCTGACGTAATCGCCGCGTTCGGGGACGGTGATGTCGGCGATCTGCTCGACCGCTCTTGCAAATGCCAGCGAGTGGCTCACGCCGCAGATACCGCATATCCTGTCGGTGAGATGCACGATCTGGACCGGGTTTCTGGAAAGACCCATCCACTCGATGCCGCGGTGGGTCTGTCCGGGCGTGAAGTCTGCCGAGATGACCTCTTCGCCGACCACGGTCAGTTCGATGTTGACCGGCTCTTTTAAGGCCGGGTGGATCGGTCCGATAGGGACGATATACGGTGCATTCTTCGCCATTTACTCATCCTCCAGAGGTGCGGGCGGCCTGTTTTCGGGTCTGCCGCATGCCCAGAGGTTTTTGATCATCGAGTCGGGGATCTTCTTTTCATCCTTGCGCAGAGGATAGACATCCTTCGGGAAGTCCTGAGGCAGGAAGAATCTGTGTTTTGCTTCAGGCAGACCGTCGACGACGATGCCGAGATACTCCCGCTTCTCCTGCTCGGTGAAGGCCGCACCTTCCATTAGATCGGTGATCGTCGGGATATGCGGATCCGCTTTCGGGATATCGGCCGAAATGATGACCATGCACTCTGTATTTTCGATCCCGCCGTAAATGGAGAAGATGTACTGGATGCGGAGGTTTGGATCTTTTGCTCCCTTGTCGTATCCTGAGATGCAGGAAAGATGAGGATATCTGATCTTCATCAGCTCCTCGACGGCCTGATGGATCGCTTCCTTTTGAATAGTGATCCAGATATTGCTGTTCTCGCGTTTCTTCACGCCTTCGGCTCTGACTCTGATGGAGGAGTCCAGCATAGAATCGCCGAGTGCGGCTTTGAGTTTCTCCGCCACTTCCGCGGGTGTATATATTTCGTCCATTATTTTCCTCCTTCGAGCCGTTCGAGTTTCGCGATCGCCGTGACAACGCCGTTTATGATCGCTTCGGGTCTTGGCGCACATCCGGGGACATACACGTCCACCGGGATGATCTGATCCACAGGACCTGCCAGGTTGTATGATGTCGAAAACACACCGCCTGACTGACCGCATGTTCCAACGACCATCACCACTTTGGGTCCTGCCATCTGGGCATAGACCCGGCGGAGTTTGTCGGCCATCTGGTTCGTGACGGGTCCCGTTACGAGTAATACGTCCGCATGACGGGGCGATCCTACGAGTTTCACGCCGAAGCGTTCCGGATCATACCGAGGGGTCAGGGTCGCCACGATCTCGATGTCGCAGCCGTTGCAGGAACCTGCATTGAAGTGGAAGACCCAGAGCGATCTGTTGAATGATTCGGTGAGTTTCATACCATGATCACCACCACGAAGATCACGATGACCCCTATCAGGAACCAGGAAAGGTAGTCGTTCACCACGCCGGAATGGAGCGGGACAAGTTTGTCGTAGTATCCTTTGAGGGCATGCGTGAATCCCCAGTACATGTTCCCTCCTCTGATATGGACGGCGCCTTTTTCGGGCTCGTCGTTTCCGGAGAGGTAGGGTTTCGTCTGTTCGGTCCCTTGGTCGTAGTCCGACTCGCCGCAGCGCCAGATAAGCCAGGCGAAAAGAAGCGCCGCCGCCATGACGACGATCCAGACGAGCGGATTCCAGAATCCGTATCCGGTGATAAGATCTCCGATCATAATCCGCCTCCTAAAACGGCGGTGATATACGCGCCTTTATTGATGAGGGCATCAGCCGCCGGGGCAATGAGACCGTTCACGACAAGATCCGGCACGAGACCAAATCCGATCACGAAGACCGTCAGGATGACCATTCCTGCGATCATGAGTTTCGGGACTTCCTTAACTTCCGCATACTCGGGGAGCTGAGGTCCCATGAACATTGAGTGGAACACCTTCATGAAGGATGCGAGCGTCAGAATCGAAACGACCATCGCGATGATCGAAAGGGCCGGGTTGAACGCAAAGACCGATTCGTAGATCATCAGCTTGGAGGCGAACCCGTTGAAGGGCGGGATCCCGGCGATGGCGAGAGCTCCGATCAAAAAGAAGATCATCGTCCATTTCATGTTGTGGCCGAGACCTCCCATTTTGTTCAGACTCCAGACGCCTGTCCGGTAGATCACGGCGCCGACCGCGAGGAAGAGAAGACCCTTGTACATCGCGTGGTTGATGATATGGAAGAGGCCTCCTTCCATGGCCGTCCGGCCGAAGGCGTTCATTGCGATCGGATCGCCGAGAACGGCCAATGCTACGCCGACTCCCAGGAGCATGTATCCGGTCTGCGAAACGGCATGGTAGGCGAGCAGACGTTTGACATCTTTCTGAGGGATCGCCATCGTGACGCCGATCACCATCGACAAAACACCAAGGACGATGACGACCCAGCCGATCGTAACAGTGTTGAAGATATCGCCGTAGAGCGTGAAAAGGATCCGGAAAAGTCCGTAAAGACCAGCCTGGCTTGCCACGATCATCGCTGCGGTGATCCCCGAAGGAGCGACCGAGTAGGCGTCGGGGGTCGCGAAGTGGAAAGGCACCGATCCCGCTTTCATGGCAAGTGCCGTGATGAAGAGGACGAGGGCGACGATGTTCAAAGTCGAGAAGCTGATCTGCGATGCGATGACTGCCATATTCAGGGAGTCATACTGGGCATACAGGATGCCGATCGAGAACAGGACCATAAGGCCTCCGACAGTGTTGACGATCAGGTATTTGAGCGCTCCTTCGGCGGCGATGCCTCCTCTCCTATGATAGGAGACGAGCGCTGCGCCTGCAAGCGAGTTGATCTCCAGGAACACGAAGAAGTTGAACAGATCCCCGGTCGAGACCATGCCGAAGATGCCTGCGGTCAGCAGGAGATACAGGGCATAGAACTCGGATTTTCCGCTTCGCTCCTTTTGGGAGGCGACGAGATACAAAACGACCGCAAACGAAACGATCGCCGCGGAAAGCAGCATGAATGCGCCGAATCCGTCGATCGTGAAGATGATCCGAAACGGGATCCCGCCCGAGTCGATCGGAGCCGCAGACGTTCCCGCAGCCGCGCCGAAGACATACACGATCGTTCCTTTCGTATAGACGGCGACCGCCGTCAGAACGGCGAGAAGACTTGCTGCAAACGAGGCAAGAATGATCCAGGCATCCCGGATCTTTGGAAGGAACCTTCCGATCACCGGGAGGAGGAATGCGCAGAACAGAGGGACTGCGATCAGCAGAGCCGGCAGATTATCGAAAAAAACGTTCATTCCTTGAGCCTCCGTACTTTATCCGAGTTGACCGTCCCGTATTTTTTGTAGATGACCATCACCAAAACAAGCATCAGCGCGGTCGTTGCGACGCCGATAACGATGTTGGTGAGTGTGAGCGCCTGGACCGTCGGGAGCACCATTTGGGCGCCTTCGGGTGCATTGGTGAAGATCGGAGAGATGCCGTTCTCCCGGTATCCGAGGGATACGAGGAACAGATTGACCGCTCCTTCCAGCATCGCGAGCCCCATCACCATCTTGATCATGTTCTTTTTCAGAAGGATGGTGGCGAGCGCGATCCCCATAAGTAATGCCACCGCGATAAACGGCAGATTTGCTATCATTTTCTCCCTCCTTTTTTACCCATATCCATATTCTGGACAGTTAACTGTGCATCGTCCTCTTTTTGCGTCGTCTCTTTCAGGCCGGCGAACATAAACATCAGAATGGCCGAAAGTGCGCCGAACACCTCGATCCCGATCGCGAAGTTCAGCACCGGGATGATCCCGGCGGTGAAGAGGTCGCCGGGATTGATCCCGTAGGCGACCGGATTGCCGAAGAGCCCTCCCGAGGCGTTCAGCCAGTTGAAGAGGAATCCCGATGCGGCAACGAGTCCGGCGAGCGCCGTGCAGATGAAGAGCATGAGACCTGCCGATTCGACGAGTTTGAAGCTCGTCACCGGGATGAATTTCTCCATACATTCGCGGTAATAATAACAGACGAGGATCAGTGCAACGCCGGTCGCAATCACTGCGCCTCCCTGGAATCCTCCGCCGGGCGTCAGGTGGCCGTGGCTCACGATGTAGAAGCCGAAGATGAAGATAAACGGGACGAGCAGACGTCCGGCGCTTCGTCCGATAAGTCCGATCGTCATTTGTGCAGCCTCCTAAAGATCATCGCGACCGCGAGGACCGCGATAAAGAGCACGGTCGCTTCGCCGAGCGTATCGAATCCGCGGTAGTCGAAGACGATCGCCGTCACTACGTTGTTTGCTCCGGTCTCCGTCTGCGAGTTGTCGATGTAATACTGGTCGGTTGACGAGATGCTCGGATCGCCGAAACTGAGTCCGACAGCCGGCAGCAGAAGAATCAGCGTGACGAGAATGACCAGCACGAGTACAAATCTCGGTCTGATCGTGAAACTGCAGTCCTTCATTCCTCATCACCTTCCTTTCGTTTTGTTCCGCGTATGGCGATCATCATGATAGCCGTCGAGATGCCGGCCCCGATGCTTGCTTCGGCGATGGCCACATCCGGGGCCTGCAGAAGGAAGAACTCAAGGGCGAGCAGGAAACTGAAGGCTGAAAAGGCGATCGCGGCTGCGATGAGATCTTTGAGGAAAAATACGGTTACTGCGCATAAGAGTATCGCTGCGAGGAACAGGAGATGCAGCACCACATAGCTTTCGGGAAACAGTTCGATCATCGTCTCTTCTCCTCCCGGCTTCTCATGGATTTGAGATCCTCTTTGAGAGCGTCGTTTTTGGCGATCGGGGCGTTCCCCGACCGGTAGGCACTGCGGGCGATCGCATGGGTGGAGGTGGTCCCCGTTATCACCACGACGATCAGGACGAGAAGGACATGTGCTCCGTAGTTGAGCCATGCTTCGTCGCCTGAAAGCAGGAGACCGCCGGCATAGATGAGGACGGCCGCCCCCATGAAAAGGAAGCCGAAGCTTCCAACAAGCCCTGCGGCATGGATGCGGGTGTAGAAGTCAGGGAACCTGAACAGACCGATCACCCCGAGGATGCTGAATATGAGTGAGATCACCACACACACGGTTACGATTATATCGATCATTCAAGACCCCCCATAATGAGTTTTGCGACGTAGAGTGTTCCAACGAAGGAGAGAAGAGCATACACGATCGCCACGTCGATGAACACCGGCTGCTCGAACCAGAGCGAGAGGGTGATCATGACGATGACGACGAGGATGTTGATCACATCGAGCGCGAGCATACGGTCGGCATTTGTCGGACCCCGCCAGATACGGACCCCGCACGCAAAGATGAGCAGCACGAAGATGATCGCGGCGACCATGAACATGTCGTTCATTGAGTGATCCTCCTGATCCATTTGGCGAGATCGATCTTTGCAAAGATCTTATCTGCGGGCAGATGCCCTTTGGGGTCTTCACCGATATCCAGACAGTGGACATAAAGTTCGCGGCTCTCTTCATCGACGTCCACACTGGCCGTTCCCGGCTGATAGGTGATGGAAGCGGAAAGAAGCAGTGCTCCTGCGTCGGTCTTCATCCCGGGAGTGAGTTTGACGATCCCCGGTCTGATGTTTCTGCCGGTGATGACTTTGCCGGCAACGGTCAGATTTGCAATAATAAGTTCGATTAGAAACGGAATGATATAGACGATCAGGAGGAGCCAGCGAAGCGGGTTAGCCATTTTATAGCTTTTTCCAACCCAGATTTTCCGACATATCAACCCGGTTATAATCGAAAGAATTAGTCCAATGATGAGTTCTGCAGATGACCAGATAAAGATCCCGTCGTTTGGCAGCGCCGAGCCTGCAGATAGTATCAGATAGATGATAAATGCTGCAATACCGGCGAGTATTGCGGGAAAAATGCTTTTCACGCTGCACCTCTGAGTTTGCTCTTATTTCTCATGATAAATTACCACATTATCTCCATGCATGGTTTTGTACAGACCCATACGTCGCAAATGATGTCTGCATCTATATTAGTAAGGATGCCTGCGATTTATATTCTGCGTCATGAACGGATGATTCGGTCCGTTTTTGTTCAGGTTTTGGTCCCTGCCGCATAAAAGAGGCTGATTGGTTCAGATCAAAATATGCAGCGGAATCCTCATATCCGGCATCTCCGATATCCTTAATATACTCAAAATAATATAGATTCATGCCGCCGGACGAAAATGTGTCTGATCTGCGGTAAGAAGTGAAGAATATATGGCGAATGAAAACGGACTGCCGACAACCTCTTTTGGAAGAGTTGTTACCGGCAAAAAAAGTATGATCCTTGGACTTATTCTCTGGTTTTTCCTTGGAGGGATCGGACTCGTCTATGCAGGACGTGTAGGACTCGGGATCGCCCTCTTTATCATACAAATCATCTGTGCATTTATCGCGTTTTTGATCATTCCGGCGATCATTGCGATTCTTGTCTGGATCGCAGTCCTTGTTCTGACGTATAATGCGATCAAAGAGAACAACGAACTCTGGGCCAGGCACCAGACATATTGAGCAGTATCCGATATTTTTCAAAAAGAAAAACGCAGGACATCTCCTGCGCTCTTTCTTCATTTAGGACTTACGCGGTGTTCGTGTCAATCCAATGCGGGAAGGAGTATTCCGGGTGGAGAAGCATGAGAAAAAACCAACAGCGAGTCGGAGAGTAAATCTCCGATTTGCGGTTCGCGGCTGGTTTTTCTCTTGTGTCAGCATTAATCCCTTACACGAAATCGAAGTGCATCCCATAAGTACGTCAGTTTTTCCCGGTCAAGATCACAGCACCGCGTAAGTCCTATTTCAAAATGCGTTTATTCCGCCTTCGTCTGCTGCCGGTTTTCGAACCTGGAGGGGCAGGATCGTTCACTCGCACCGCAGGATTTATGTTTGCCGCGAGGCATCCTCTGCTGGAAAGCTTTTCATGCGGGAACATGGTTTTTCCCGGTCCGGAGGTCCTGTTCCGGGACAATTCCCATTCTCCTGTGCAAAAAAGCCCGTTTATCCGGAGATATCTGAAAGAAGTCAGCGTTTATTTTATATACTAGAACGTTCTTCTATAAACTATCTCAAAAAAGGAGATGGTATTCTTATGTCAATTGGAATTGGAGAAAATTTAACCGGCTCTTTTGGTTATGCAAAAGACAAACTCATGGGAAGTATAGGTAACTGGATCCTTCTGATCATCCTGACCATTATCCCGATCGTCAACTTCATCGCAATGGGAACCTATCTGAAGGTCTACCGCGGAGAAGACCCGAAGGTTGAACACATCGGCAAATCCTTCATCGACGGTCTGCTTGCCTTCATCATCGCCTTCCTCTACATGCTTATCCCGACCATCATCGTAATGATCCTCGGCGGAGGAAGTATCTTTGCTGCCGCTGCATCAGGATCGACTGCCGCAGTTGCAGGCGTCGGAGCAGGCGTTCTCGCCCTTGCAATCATTCTCTACCTTCTCTTTGCTCTCGTCATGACCCCTGCGATCGTCAACTTTGCCCGCAAAGGATTCGGCGCAGCATTCCACTTTGGTGAGATCTTCGGCATGATCAGCAAAGCCGGCTGGCTCAAGTACATCATATCAATCATCTTACTTGCGATCATCTTCGGCATCATCGGCCTTCTCGGCATGATCCCCTTCATCGGCTGGCTCATCATGCTGATCATCTACCCGTTCCTTATCGTCTGGGCAGCAAAGTTCTACGCAAACCTGTTCGAGTAA
>JAYFOG010000032.1:0-10222 GCA_034932965.1 Methanocorpusculum sp. | reverse complement strand
AAATGCCGCACTGATGGCAAAAGTTGTTGCCGCACTCAAGAATGCCGGCATCAAAGATGCGAACATCCAGACGACCGGATACACCATCTACTCCTATGTCATCGGCGAGTATAATCCCGGCAAGTGGGCAAATGGAACCACGGTCTACAAAGTAACGAACACGGTCCAGATAATCTCCTATGATGTCGACAAAGCCGGATCTTACATAGATGCCGCAGTCGACGCCGGAGCAAACAATGTAAACAGTCTTCAGTTCGGTCTTTCCGACGAAAAACTGATCATCGAAAGAAACGCTGCGATCATCTCTGCAGTTAAGTCGGCACGCGCCGATGCGGATTCCGTTTCCTCGGCGCTTGGTCTGAAGATCTCGGGGACAGGGACCATCAATGTAGGTCAGAGCTACACGCCGGTCTCCTACTCAAATGCCGAAGTTATGATGGCGAAAGATGCCGCAGGCACCCGCGTTCCGACCACCATCGAATCCGGCGAGATCAAAACAACGGCCACGGTTTCGATCGTCTACACCTACTAAAAATAAGAGAGATGATCTCTGCCGCCCCTTTTTTTTACTGATACGTTAATTGCCGGCAAGTTCCCGGATCACCGCGACGAGGGTGTTGACCTCGCTTTCGGTGTTGTAGAAGGAGATACATGCCCGAGCCGTTCCTTTTTCTGCAGAAAGATACCTCATAAGCGGCGCGGCGCAGTGCATACCTGATCTGATCTCGATCCCGTGCTCATCATCCAGCCGCTCTGCGATCTCGTGCGGGGTCAAACCTTCGACCGTGAAGGAAACAACGCCGATACGGTTTTTCGGATCCTTACACGAGTAAAGGGTGACCCCCGGGATCTTTGCAAGTCCGCCGATCATCAGATCGGTGAGTTTTCGTTCGTGCGCCTCGATCTGCTCCATCCCGATACCGGTCAGAAACTCCGCCGCGGCGCCAAGACCGATGCCGCCGGAGATGTTCGGCGTGCCGGCTTCGTACTTCTGATAACCGTCCGCCGGAACATATCCGTCGTCGTTCACGCTTTCAACCATCCCGCCGCCAAGGAGAAGAGGTTCAAGGATCGGCTCTCTCATCCAGAGAACGCCGGTCCCCATAGGTCCAAACATCTTGTGGCCGGAGAAGGAAAGGAAGTCTGCTCCAAGCTCCTCAACATCGACGGGCATGCGGGGGACCGACTGCGCCGCGTCCACCGCGAGCAGTGCGCCGTATTTTTTGCACAGACGGGAGATTTCTTTCACCGGGGTGATAGTGCCGGTCACATTCGAGGCATGGGTCACGGTCACGAGCCGGACCGATGCATCCATCGCTGCTTCGAATGCCGCCATGTCAAGGGTCAGGTCGTCGTTGAGTCCGACGATCCGAAGCTCCGCGCCTTTCGCTTCGAGTGCCTTCCAGGGAAGAAGATTCGAGTGGTGCTCGAGGATCGTCGTTACGATCACGTCCCCTTCCTTAAATGAAAGACCGCGGGCGATCATATTGATCGCTTCGGTGGTGTTTTTCACAAACACCGTGGTCCCTGCCGCTCCGTTGATGAACGCGGCGGCCTTTTCGTGAGCATGCCAGTACTTCTGGGTCGCGATCCTCGTGAGCCGGTGGACCCCGCGTCCGACGTTCGCGCGATAATGCCGCTCGAATTCATCCATTGCCGAAAGCACGCATTCAGGGGACCAGGTCGTCGCGCCGTTATCGAAGTACATGAGGTCTCCCATCATGGGGAACTCGCTTCGCAGAGCTTCCCAGTCGGGTTCGGGTGTCTGGGTAGGTTCGGGTATCAGTTCTGGTTCGGGTTTTTCAGGGACACGGTCCTCGACGATGTCGGCCGTTTTTCCCTCCGGCATAAGGTGGGCGACCGAGGCCGGCGTGCTTCTTCTGATCTTTTTCTCAGTCAGATCAAGGCCTGCTTCTTTGACGAGCTCCTGCATTTTGGGGGGCAGCTCCTTCCAGCGCCAGAGACCCCAGGTGACGAACTCCTGCGGGAGACCGCGCTCCTCTGCCCATCTGGTGAGGAACTCTTCCCAGCGGTCCGCCATTTCCGGGTGTGTGGTGCGGAGCGTTTCAAGCTCCGATTCGAGCATCGCCGGGCAGAGATAACAGCCGATGCGTTCATATCCGCGTTCGTAGAGCGGGTTGTAGGGAAGTTCCCTGAGCCACAGATAGAAGAACACATCAAGGGCCCTCCAGGAGCGGATCGGGGAGAGGTTCAGCTGCAGAGGGTTTGCCGGGTTCTGGCTGAGTGCTTCGAGGGAAGCGCGGCTCCAGGATTCATACCAGCGGTTTCCCTGGATGGTCAGACACTCGCCGATATCTGCCAGATGGACTTTGAGCGGATTGAGTTTGAGGAGTTTGCAGCACCAGCGGTGATCCTTTCCCGGCGGTCCGGCTTTTTCCACTGCCTGCCAAAAGTCGCCGGCTTTCTGAATGATCTCGATGCCTTCGGATTTGACAAACTCGACGGTCTCCGGGAACTCAAGGCCGGTGTCGATGAAGAATGCTTCGGTCACTCCGGCTTTTTTGGCGATGCTCCAGACGGCGGTGCTGTCTTTTCCTCCGGAGAATGAGCAGTTTACTCTTGGTTTCTGCGGGGCATTCTGTCTGATCTCGCGGATGGCGTTTCGTTCCATGTTTTTGATGTGGAAGGCATTCTTTTCAACGGCATCTTCCCACGACGGGTTTGGCCGGGATTTTATCGGAGAGACACTGTTGAGCTCTTTTATCCTGACCGCTCCTTCTTTGAGGATGCCGGTTCCGTATTTATTTTTATAGCGGAGAATGACGACCCCGTCGGTGATCCCGGCCGTGGTGACTTTGACCTTTTTTCCGCCGAGTCTTCCTTCCGGCAGGCCGACCGCCTCTTTTTCGAGATCGATTATTCCTTTATCTGCTTTGCCGATCAGATAAGGTAGCGCCTCGGCTTCAAGGTCGAGGTTGAATCTCCTTGCGACCGGGTCGAACCAGAGCCAGGCGAACCGTACGCCGTTTGCGATGATGAGGTCGTTTCGGTCGAGTCCTCCGGCTTTGTTGAGAACAAGGATCTTCGGGAGGGTGACGTTTTCTCCGAATCTTTGTTTTATGAGGGAGGAGATGAGGTCGTGGTCGGCTTTTAAGGCGGGCCTGATATCATACGGCTGCTGGAGCGGGATCTTTATGCTGTCTGTATCACAGGAGCAGGTTTTTGCCAGCAGAGGGATGTTGCATGCAGGACACCAGTAGAGAAATTTGGTGACGAAGTCGTCGCTTTCTTTGATGTAGTATCCGGGCTTGAGCTCCTTTTTTGGGACTGGTTTTTTTTCGCCCCGTATACGTACTGGTTTTTCTGCTTTCTTTCGGTAATGAGGTTTTTTATATTCGTGCGGCACGATGCATATCTATTGGTTTTTTAGAGAGAAAAAGAACTGCCCCGGAGGTGAGGGCGTTTTTTTGGGAAAGACCGGGTGAGGGGAATGGGGGCGGATGTGGGGGTGAGGAGATAGCGCCGCCCGAACCCCAAAATCACCTTACCTCCATTCGAAAATAACCATTTCGATTGGAAAACACCCCTCCGGCAATCAAAATCAGCCCTTTCCCGACAGCAAAAAACCATACCCCAAAGAAAAAATACGCCGAATCCTGCCGATTTGGCCCGCAAAATCCCAAAACTATATAAAGGAATGCCCGGGCGCCTGAAAAAAACGATAACCCCCGAGAAACTACCTACCTAGGTAGTGACCTAGAGCGGAAGAAAATCTCTCATCAATCACTTTTTTTTTAGGCGCCTAGAGGTATTATTATTATTTTATGTACAATACAGACGAGAGAGAGAGAGAGAGAGAGAGAGAGAGAGAGAGAGAGAGAGAGATAAAGAAAAAAACAAAAATAAAAATTACTACTATATAAAGTACTACCAACCTAGGTAGGTAGTTTTTCCCGGGGTATCGTTTTTTCCAGGCGCCTCCTTATCCATTTATATATTATGAACGAACGAAAACCAAAATACGCCGGATCCTGCCGATTTACAATTTAGGCCACCGAAAATCATCATCAAAAATCCATCAAAAATGGTTCCCGAAAGGTCAAAATGGAATAGAAACACCTATTTGCGAGTGGAAACTGGATGATTTTTGCTTGGTCATCGGGCATTTTGGAGGGGGTCAAGGAGAGCCTGAAGCCCAGAGCAGATTTCTAATGTGCGAATACATCCCACACGTACATCAGTTTTTCTGTTGAGATCACACCGCGCAGGTCCTATTGAGAGAATGATCACTTTCGTTTATTCTTCGTCTTCATCCCTTTGATATCCGCCTTCTTCGGGACATGTTCAGAGAATTTCTTCTTGCCCGTCTTATCTGCAAATCGGATGGAATCATCATCATCTACAAAATCAAATGCCATTATTTTTTGTATGGTATTTTTTGGAGATAAAATTATTCTCCGAAGGAGATATCGGACGTTGGTCCGGAGAGGTGATCCGAGATCGGATAAACAGCTTTTAACAAGCGTTTATTTTCCATAAATACGTAGTACAATAGATGGAACAGAGAAATATCTGGATGTCGATCACATCCACTAAATATCCCTTTCACCAAAAAACAGAGCGATCTGATACCGAGAAAACAGGGATGAATTTAGCAGAATGAATGACACACCAGCACCTAAATCAATCAGGCAGCGGATATTCGAGATAATCGAGATAGCGGGTCCCGGAGATAAAGTCAGCAAATGGTACGACCGGATCACGATTGTCATAATCATTTTGAGCATACTGCCATTAACTGTCAAGACGGAGAACCAGACCTTTTTCTGGCTTGAGATCGGGGCAGTCAGTATCTTTATCGTAGATTATATTCTCCGACTATGTACCGCGGACTTTAAACTGAAAAAAGGCCGCCGTTCTTTTCTGATCTATCCGTTCACGCCTATGGCAATTATTGATTTATTGTCCATCCTTCCAATATTTACGCTATTAAACAATGGGTTCATACTGTTGAGACTGGTCAGGCTTGTCAGGGCCGTGAAAATTTTCCGTTATTCAAAAGCGGTTCTGACACTGAAGAATGTGCTTGTCAAACAGAAAAACCAGCTTTTCTGCGTGTTTGGTTTTGCAGCATCCTACATTATGGTCTGTGCAATTGTGTTATTCAATGTGGAACCCGATACCTTTGAAAACATTCTGGAAGCAATTTATTGGTCCACGATCACCCTAACCACGCTCGGATACGGAGATTTATATCCGGTTACCGATGCCGGAAGGATCGTGACCATGCTTTCATCATTAGTCGGAGTGGCAATCATTGCTCTTCCCTCTGCTATTATTACCGCAGGATACATGAATGAACTGACCTGTGAGGTGAAAGAGATAAAAGAATGAAAAATTCACCCGGAACAGTGCATCCGGCACTCTGATTCCTGACAATGAGATGTCTGCTGTGCGGATGAACAATACAAGCTTTGCGCCGATAACATTGCAGTCGTTTTGGTCCCGATCCCGATCCCTGGTCTTCACCTCACGACCCTTCCGTCTCTGCCGGCTTTCCCGGATATTTGATAAACAGCGCAAGGACCGGGCAGAGGACCGTCGGCACGATCAAAAGAAACATTGCTTCAGGCAGCGATCCCATAACATCGGCCGCCCACCCGATGAGCGCCGCCCCGACACCGCCTATCCCCATCGAAAGACCGAGCGTCAGACCCGAAGCAAACCCCACACTGCCCGGCAGAAGATCCTGCGTCATCGTAACCGCCGCCACATAACAGAAACTGGCAAAGAACGCATACATCAGGATCCCGGCATACATCGGCCACCCGGTCGAGAGAAAGATCAGACAAAAACACGGGACCGCTGCCAGGAACCCGAGGACCAGCACTCTTTTCCGCCCGAACCGGTCGGAAAGATACCCTCCCGCGATCTGACCGATGACCCCGGAAAACAGCATCACCGTGACAATGACCGACGTCGTCAGCGTATCGATCCCCTCATACCACAAAAGAAGTAGCGTCGGCAGATATGTGATGACCCCGACATACGCCCATGCCCGCAGAGCACAGACCGTGACTACGAGCCCGGCAGGTATCCACCAGTATTTCCCGTGGATCTGCTTTTTTACGACCGGATCTTTTTTGATCTCCGCGAGGGCGCCCGTGCGGCGGTCGTTTCGGTATATCCATGCCGCTCCGACGACACCCGGCACCATCATCCAGGCGACCGACGGCAGGCCGCCGAAGGTGATCAAAAGCCCGGCGATAAGCGGACCGATCGAATAGCTGATGCTTCCGCTCGTCGTAAAGATCGAGTTGTACAAACCCTTTTTAGCCGGCGGACTCAGTTTATGGACAAGAGCCATCGCGGAAGGGTGAAATAGTGCATGGCCGACCGCTGCCCCTCCGACAAGCAAGAGGACGATCAGATAATTGTTCGCCAGAACGGAGAGTGATATCCCGACGCTGCCCAGCAGAACGCAGAACGGCACGCTGACCCATTTGCCGGTCCTGTCCCCGTAGAGCCCGATAAACGGCTGGGTCACCGACGAGACCACATTAAACACGGTAACGACAAGTCCCGCAAGAAAATACGAGAGCCCCATATTGGTAATGAGGAGAGGAAGGATCACCGGCAGGATCGGGGTGTACAGATCGATCAGAAAATGACCGCTGATCGCCCCGGTAATTTTTGCATCATAGATCCGCCGCATGGAGTCGCCTTACTTAACGTGAATAGAGATAAGCCCGCATGCTATTTAACTATTCAAGCCAGGCGTCTTTGGACCGCGCAAAAACGATCAGCCGGTTATCAGCCCGATTACAAGGATCCACCCGATATACGCCGCCGCGGCGATCAGCGTTACAGGCAGACCTATTTTAAAAAACTGCATGAACGAAAACGTCTCTCCGCTTTTTTCCGCACGCTGGAGAACGATCACGCTGGAAGCTGCCCCGATGATCGTTAAAGAACCGGCCGCCGTGCATCCGGTGACCAGCGCCATATACAGGGGGACACCCGAGCCGGCAAGGGCCGGCAGGATCAGCGCCACGAATGGCACATTTGAGATGAACTGGGAAACGATCACCGTCGTTCCAAAAAGGATCGGGACCGAGGTCAGATCCGATGTCGGGAGGATGGTCTGGATAAAACCTGAGTTCCAGACCGCGGCCATCAGGACAAACATCGAGGCAAAGAACAGGAGCGTTGACCAGTCGACCCCGCGCAAAAGTTCGACCCGCCTCTTCGAAAACAGCAGGAGAGGAAACGCCGCCGCCGCAGCAATGGCCGCAAACGGCAGTTCGAATCCGAAAAACGACAGAACGATCCGCAGTCCGACCGTCAGAAGAACAAGCCCCAGCGAGATCTTCGACAAGCGGCTCAGCGCCTCATCAAAAAACACCTTTCCGGGTTCATGGACCACCGGAGCTGCCGGATCCGAGATCGTCAGCAGAAGGATCCGGTAAACAGCATACAGACAGATAAACGAAGGTACCATAAGATACAGAGCGAACTCAAGGAAAGCAAACGGGACTCCTCCGGAGAGGGCGACGAGCAGATTCTGCGGATTTCCTATCGGGGTCATGCAGCTTCCAAACGTCACCGAAAAGCACAAGGCGAACAGCATGGTTTTGACCGGGATCCTGTAGGCCGCCGCACAGAACAGAGCGACCGGCGTTCCGATGATCGCGATCGTATCATTCATGAGAAAGGCGGAAAAGACCGCCATTAAGAAAATGAACCAGAACAGCACCTCTTTTTTTGTCTGTGCACGGGCAAAGCTTTTCAGCGACAGGAGATGCAGGATCCCTGACTTTTCGAGAGCAGCGCCGAGAACGAACATCCCGAGCAGAAAGAGAATCACAGAAAAATTGATCGAAAAAAATGCATCCGGGATCGATATCGTGCCGAATATGACTGCAGCACACGCTCCCGCAGTCATAATCCCCCAGATGGGAAGGCGGGTGGTGCCTATCTGCCGCACAACGATCAGACAGAACACCGCTCCAAGGATCCAGACTGCGACCGGGATCATAACCTGTTCAGGACTTCTGCAAAACGATCTCTATCGAAGAGACGTTGGCAGGCCCCTCCTCTGTTTCGACCGAGTCCGTTGAAATCGAGATACTTTTCTTGACAACTCCGGTAAGGAACTGACGTGTCGATACTTCCGCCGTATCGACTGCCCGCACGATCGCCTTGCCGCGTGCTTTGATCACGACCTCCGAATTTCCGTTGTTGAACTGTGTGACTACGGCAAGGATATAGCTCATCAAAGGTTTTGTGCCAATTAATACCGTGTTGTCGTCCATTTGTTTAGTATATAGGGGATTCTCAGATATATTTCATCGTATGCAGCAGTTCTGCATTCAATACGGAAGCGCCGGCCGCACCGCGGATGGTGTTATGACCCATCGCAACGAACCGGATGCCTTCCCGCACTCTGCCGACGGAGACCGTCATGGCATTTCCGCGGTTCCGGTCAAGCCTGGGCTGCGGACGGTTTTCCTGCTCAAGATAGAGGACGGTGTGGTCCGGCTGGGTCGGCAGGCCGGAGAACGGAGGCTGCCAGGTTTTGAATGCCTCGATGACCTCTGCGGGGGTTGCTTTGATGTCGATCCATACATTGAGCGTGTGTCCGTCGATGACCGGCACGCGGTTGCAGGAGGCGGAGACCGAGAACGGAGCGCCGGTGATCTTGCCGCCGGCAAGCGTTCCAAGGATCTTGTTTGCTTCGCGTGACATCTTTTCCTCTTCGCTGCCGATGTAGGGGATCACGTTGTCGTAGATGCTGAAAGCGGGCACGCCCTCAAATCCTGCACCGGAGATCGCCTGCATGGTTGCGACATTGATGTTCGAGAAGGAAAATTTCCTCAGGGGGGCCAGGGCCGTCGCGAGCATGATGGTCGAACAGTTCGGGTTCGTTACGATGAACCCGTCCCTTCCCTTCTTACGCTGAACGTCGATCAGCGCGGCGTGTTCGGGGTTGACCTCGGCGATCATCAGCGGAACATCGGCTTCCATTCGGTGGGAACTTGCGTTGCTGCAGACTCCTACGCCCGCGTCGGCGATGTCGGTTTCGAGTTTTGCGGCGATATCGGCCGGCAGAGCTGAGAAGACCACATCACAGTCTTTTACCGCGTCAACGGTTGTCGGCGAGACGATGAGTTCTGCAGAAGAGTCCGGGAAGGGTGAGTCGAGCCGCCAGTTTACCACTGAGCCGTAGGTTTTTCCTGCTGAACGTTCTGAGGCCGTAAGCGTTGTCAGGTTGAACCAGGGGTGGTCTGCGAGCAGCTGTACAAACCGCTGACCGACCGCGCCGGTCGCGCCAAGTACACCAACATTTATCATAGAATGATATAGGGCGCGGCTCTTATTTAAACACGTGTTAGATAGTATCTGTCCAACGAATAGGAATGTCGATTGGAATTTGTCCGATCATAGGTTCTGTAAAATATACCTCTATTCATTTTTCCGATGTTGAGCTTTTTTTGGGTGCGGGTTGGACGCTGAAAGCGACCGACCTCAGCGGAGGCGGACCGACCTGTAGGGGCGGGCTCAGCGGAGGCGGGTTGGATGCGAAGCAGACAACCTTAGCCGAGCAAATCTTTGATTTGCGACTGAGGGCTTCGGTTTCGTGTACGGGATTTTTGGTGTGGTACCACTCATCACACGAAATTCACGAAAAACACACAAAAACACGAAAAATAAAGAATCAGCTCGGTGGATATGCAGATAGTACCCTCCCCCGTCCCCCAACACCAAATCCACTAACTCGCAAACCTTCGGTTTGCTCGGCTGAGGTCGGCCGCTTTCAGCGTCCAACCCGCCAACGAAATTCACGAATAGGGGGACAGGGGCGGAGGAACAGGATTTTTCTGTACTTCCCGGAACCATGCTTTTTTGTAGCCACCGATGGATGCGATTTTACCACATTACATCTGATTTGTCTCTTTTTGAGAACTTGTTGTCATCATTATCAATCGAAGACAGAACCACCAGAGATACATGGAGTTGTAGGAGTTGAGTTGATTATATGACAGTAATCCATGAGCAACTTCATTTCGCATATTTAATCCGTTACGCTCTGTGAGTAATGCCCGTAATTCAAAATACATATCCTAATTCCCCGCTTCTCTTAACCTAGGTCACCTCCCCGCCCCGCCAAATCCTCCCTATTTTTCAAAAACACCGTATTTTCAAGCACTAACCTCTGGCGCACGGACATAGTTAAAGATATATTTTTATCTATAAACAA
>JAYFOG010000031.1:0-16693 GCA_034932965.1 Methanocorpusculum sp. | reverse complement strand
AAGACGTATTCGTGTTCGGGCAATGAAGTTCGAAGACGGTCAGGTCCAGGCAGAACTTGCTGAGGAATAAATGGACCCGACCCTGTCATTGAATGGTGACCCGAACATCGGCGTGTATGCCCGTGTCTTTGAAGATCTTGCAGTTGTCCCGGTCGAAGCTCCAAAAGAGTTTCGGGACAAAATAGCGGAAGCTTTGGATGTCGAGGTTATTGAAACCTTTATCCAGGGTTCCTCAGTCATAGGTCTCCTCCTCACCGGCAACTCCCGCGGATTTGTCGTTTCCGGTCTCATTCAGGATTCAGAACTCGAAATCCTTCAGGAGTACGGCGACTGTCTGCTTCTGGGAGAAGAGATGAATGCGGCAGGGAACGTAATCCTGACCAATGATTCGTTTGCTGTTGTACATCCTGACATGTCGTCTGCGATGCGCGAAATGGTGGCGGATTTTCTGAAAGTCAAGATTATCCCGATGTCCTTTGCGGGGGTCGGCACGGTCGGCATGACGTGTGCCTGCACAAATGCAGGTATCCTTCTGCCGGCCAGAAGCAGCCCCGAAGAGATCGAAAAACTTGAACGCAGCATCGATAATGCTGATGTGGCTATCGGAACCGGCTCAGTCAACATGGGTTCAGGTCTGATCGGCACCGGTCTTCTGATCAACAGCAAAGGATATCTGGCTGGTAACGCTACCACGGGCTATGAACTTGGTAGAATCGAAGATGTATTTGGATTCTTGTGAAAAATCTATTTTTTCACGAGTCGAGCATACTTTGCAAGAAGTATGCGATTTCTGTGAGGTGAAATAAATGCCGAAATTCGAGGTAAAGGGCACGTTCAAAAACGATGGAAAGATGAAGCCCTTCACAAAAACAGTCGATGCACCTTCCGAGAAGCTTGCAGGAGAGTTCACTCTTGCAACGATTGGAAGCAAGCACAGACTCGAACGCAAGTATATTACCATTGACTCTGCAAAGGCTATTAATGGCGAGTAATACTGATCAGGCATCCCTGGAGCAGGAGGTCCGCTCCCTCCAGGCTTATGCCAATGAATATTCCCAGCAGTTTGAACTTCTTACCCAGCAGCTGCGGTTCATCGAATCGGCACGCGGGGAAGCACTGGCGTCTATCGAGTCGCTTGAGGCTTTCAGCGGTCTGAACGGAGATGTACCCACTCTTCTGAATCTTGGAGGAGGCGTATCGGTTCACGCAACCGTTACCGACACCAAAAACATTCTGGTTGGGATCGGCGCAGGCATCACGGTTGAAAAACCGGTCGAAGAAGCGATCACGTTCCTTCGCGACCGTGTCACCGAGATGGATGCATCCGCAAAACGGCTTTCCGAATCTCTTGGAAAGCTTCAGGAACAGATGCGGGCCGTTGAGCAGAGAATGCAGGAAATTTATTCTCAGACTCAGCACCGCTGATCTTCTCTTTTTTCCAGTTCCCTTCTTCATCACGCAAAACGCCGAAACGTTTCAAAAAAGAGAGATGTTATCTTCGTCTGCTCATCAGGCAGACGACCGCCAGACCAAAAATCATTCCGATCAGCGGGATCGGCGACTTCGCGGTACTGTTTTCCGGCAATCCCGGTTCTTCGAGATAGAACGAATCATCGTCAAGATAATCATCCAGTTCAACTACCCAGTAGCACTTTTCCTCATCCAATGTTGTTCTGACAAGTTCCGCCGCCGGATCGCCGCCAAACGTAAAGCCGGTCGCGGAGTATACCGTTGAGACCGACTCCTCCTCCTCATTATAGATCTCAAGAAGCGGGGTAAACACATCGCCTGCTAAAATTTCCGTATCTCCCCAGAGATTCGTACGCGAATACCAGCCGTCCTCAGATAAGGATTCAACAAACATATCCGTCGTCTTCATCGCATCCATATCCACAACCGCAGTGATCACCGACGGGATCGTTGTTTCCTTTCCGCTGACCTTTCTCGTCATCTTGCCGGAGATCAGATAGACATTGCTGACGGATCCCTGTTTGAGGTATGAATACGCATACTTCATCGTAACAAATAACTCAGAGCTTTTTCCCTCGCCGCCGAGAACAAACCATGACCCGTCCCAGTCCGGATCATCATACTCCCCGCTTGGAACGGAGATCCAGAGTCCGCTGTCTGAGGAAACATAGGTCTCTTCAAGAGGCGTCTGGCCGATGATGAGGTAGTTTCCATCCTTCAGATACAGATAATCAGCCAATACGATCGTCATCTTCGTCGGGTCGTTCACCACGATCGTGCGGCTGTCTGCACTGCCGCTCCTGTACTGGGCGCCGGGCTTTGCAGGACTGCCTGCTGTGTTCATATATGTTGAAAAATACTCGTACCATCCGTTTCTTCCAAACATTATGCTGCTTGGAAACTCGCTGACAAACTCATTTTTCGGCGCCGCGATCGACACGCCGTTTGCAGCACTGAAATGTCCCGAGTCTTTTGTCATGAGAACATAATCCCGCAGGGCAGTCTGCAGATTTCCGGCTGACGTGTGCAGAGACGTTCCCTCTTCAGTGTTGGCAAGGATATGGTCCGCAAATTCATAGAGATCCACCGAGGTCACCGTTGAGCCGTCATCACTCCTTCCGTACCCCTGAATACTTGTGTAGATACCGCTAAGCGCAGCAAGCGAATCGGTGTCATCGAGGACGTCCCGCAGGGAATGTCCGAACGTGTCCAGAGAAGATACAACAGACTGCGTTTTATCGAGACGGACGAGAGAGAATGTTTTTGCTTCACCGTCCTGAACGGAAATAAACGACGTGATGATCGTTTTTCCAAAATCTTCCGGGGTCATCGCCGGGTCGCTGGAAAGCGCTTTGCCGATCCCTGCATAATTCAGTCCGGCTCCCGGGACATTTTCCTCGGATGCCGCAAGATAATCCGCATACGGATGTAAGGCATCCGCCACCTCAAGCGACGCCATCAGACAGGCATCAAAGATGATCATGTCATACTTTTTGGAGGAAGAAAGACCTGCCTTCAGATCATCCACGCTCATCCAGCTGTCGAGCAGTTCGTTCGCGCCAAATCCTTCATATCCTCCGCCGTGATCCCAGAAAATGAGATATCTGCCGGCTGAGGCAAGCCCGTTTGAAGCAGCATAGGTATCTGCATACGCCAAACCCTTTGACAACGCGCCGGGCGATGAAATATCCAGACCAGGGAGGCGGGTCAGAACAAACTCCGTCGGGGTCGCCGGGTCGCCGTCGCATCCGACCTCGCCGTCAAGAAGATCTTTTTGCAGAAGTTCCAGATTGGTGATGGCAAGACCATTGTCCCATCCGGTTTTGTGAGCACCCCCGTAGATGACTAAAATGTCCCCGATATCCGGATCCCAGTTGTCTGCAAGATCTTTTAAATTCGCTGATCCGAAACGATCTTGTGACTCCAGATCAGATCCGACCATATAAAAAACAAGATAATTTTCATTCGATGCTGAAACCGGCAGGATCATCGCAGAAAGGATAAGCACGATAATTCCGCCAAGAATCAGCGTTTTTTTGATCACGCTGTTTGATATCATCTGTATTTCACTCTACTGTCTGAGTATATTAGTGTATTCCCTTGCGGAACTAACAGAGAGGAATTTATATTCACAGGACTGAATTAATAGATAATGTTTGAAGGACTGAAAAATAAACTCGGCCTCGGGAAGAAAAAAACCCCGGCGCCTGAGACGGAAGTGCCCGCTCCCGCCGCCCATACCATATCAAAACCCGAGCCGGAGGAGAAAAAGGCTCCGGGTTTTCTCAATAAAATCAAAACCCTTGTTGTAGAACATGAGTTTGTCCTTTCCGAAAAAGATGTCGAGGAATCCCTCTTCGAACTCCAGATGGTCCTCCTGGAGTCCGATGTAGCATATCCGGTAGCCGAGGCAATCACCGAACATATGAAAAAAGAGCTCGTCGGCACTCACCGAAAAATTCGGGAATCGGCAGATGATGTTGTCACGAACGCTCTCCGGCATGCGATCGAAGAGGTGCTCGGCGAGGGGTTCGATCTCGTCTCCTATATTAAAAACCATGAAAAGCCGGTCAAGATCCTCTTCACCGGGGTGAACGGGACCGGAAAGACGACTTCGGTCGCCAAGATCGCCCACTATCTCCAGGGTCAGGGGCTCTCCGTCGTGGTCGGGGCAGGAGATACGTTCCGTGCCGGGGCCATCGAACAGATCCGTGTTCACTGTGATCGGATCGGGATCAAACTTATCGCTCATCAGGAAGGGGCCGATCCGTCTGCCGTTCTCTACGATACTGTTGAGTATGCCAAAGCTCACAAGACCGATGTCGTTCTTGCAGATTCGGCCGGACGGTTCCACAACCGGGTCAACCTCATGAACCAGCTGGAAAAGATCAAACGGGTGATGAAACCCGATCTTGTCTTCTACGTGGACGAGGCAGTCGCCGGAAACGATGCCGTGATCCGTGCCGAGGAGTTTGAAAAAACCGTTTCCACCGACGGCGTCATTCTCACCAAAGTCGATATGGATCCAAAAGGCGGAGCTGCGATCTCGATCGCCTACACGATCGGAAAACCTCTCGTTTTTCTCGGAGTCGGGCAGGGATATGACGATATGAAACCGTTCACGCCCTCCCTGATTATTGATGAAATATTCGGAGATGACTAACATGGGACTTGATACACTTTCCAACTCACTCAAAGACGCGATGAAGAAACTCGCCGGCAAAACGGTCATCGACCGTGCCGCCGTGGATGAACTGGTCCGCGATCTCCAAAGAGCCCTGCTCTCTTCTGACGTCAATGTCAAACTCGTGATGGAGCTTTCAAAGCAGATCAAAGCCCGGTCGCTGGATGAAAATCTCCCCAAAGGAATCAACGCCCGTGAGCATGTACTCAGGATCGTCTATCAGGAGCTGGTGAATCTTGTCGGCAAAGAGGCTGAGTTCTCCTTAAAACCGCAGAAGATCCTGATGGCAGGTCTGCAGGGTTCGGGTAAGACGACCACGACCGGGAAACTCTGCCGCTACTTCCAGAGAAAAGGTCTGAAAGTAGGGGCGATCGGCGCCGACAACTTCAGGCCGGGGGCATATGCCCAGCTGGAAACGCTCTGTAAAAAGATCAATGTTCCAAGTTACGGCGATCCAAAGGAGAAGGATGCCGTAAAAATCGTCAAAGACGGACTTGCTGCCCTGAAAGATGTCGACGTTGTCATCGTTGATACCGCCGGCCGTCATGCTCTGGAAGATGATCTGATCGATGAGATCATGCAGGTCAATGCCTATCTCAAACCCGATCACCGCTGGCTGGTCATCGACGCGGCTCTTGGTCAGGCGGCCCGCGATCAGGCGAAACGGTTCCATGAAGCGATCGGTATCGACGGCGTTATCGTGACGAAGATGGACGGTACGGCGAAAGGAGGAGGCGCTATGTCTGCGGTCGCCGAGACCCAGTCGGGGATCGTTTTCATCGGTAACGGTGAGACGATCGAGGATCTCGAACGCTTCGATGCAAACGGGTTCATCTCCCGTCTTCTCGGGATGGGCGATCTGAAAGCCCTCGTTGAAAAGGCTGAGGAGTCCATCAATGCCGAGGATGTTGATGTCAATGCGATGCTTCGGGGAAAGTTTACCCTGAACGATATGTACAAGCAGCTCGAAGCGGTGCAGAAGATGGGGCCGTTAAAACAGGTCCTGTCCATGCTGCCGATGGGCAATATGAATGTGCCGTCGGATGCTCTTGAAGGAACTGCCGACAAAATGAAGAAGTTTCGGATCATCATGGATTCGATGACTCCTCAGGAACTTGATGAACCTGCTCTTATCAACACGTCCAGAATGATGCGGGTCGCCAAAGGGTCCGGCTCGACGATCGAAGAGGTCAGGGATCTCATCAAATATTATAAGATGATGCAGAAAACGCTGAAAGGTTTCAGAGGAAACAGGATGGCGATGGGGAAGATGATGAAACAGATGCAGAAAGGCGGCATGGGACCTATGGGTCCGATGTAAAAAATCTTTTTTTTTGAATTGGAGTTACACGGTGTTGGTGTGGATCCAATTCGGGACGAGTAATCCCGGTTCTGGATGTATGAGAAAAAACCAACCGCGAATCTCCGCGAATTAACGCGAATCGCATTTTTCTTGCGCCGTTGTGCTCTGCTCCGGCTGATCGCCTACGCAGGAATCGCACAACGTCTGGAAAAATGCTATAGGAAAAACCGGCGTGCCGGTTTTTCTCTCCGTTAACTTCTCTTTTTGTGTAATCGAAAAAATAATGAAACAACAGAAAAACCCGCACGCGGGTTTTTCCTATAGCATTTTTCAAGAGAGGGTGCGATTCTGCGTAGGCGAAGCCCAAACAGGCAAAGCCTGTTTGAGGCGGCACGCAAATCTTCGATTTGCACGCATCAGCCGGAGCAGAGCACCCGAACGCAAGGAAAATGCGATTCGCGTTAATTCGCGGAGATTCGCGGTTAAATAAATTCATGTTTCCACACCCAGCCATACCCTTCCCAAATTGGATCCACACCAACACCGCGTAACTCCTATTAATAAAACTGTCAAAATCAGGATGATAACCAAAAAGAAAAAACCCGCATGCAAGCGAGCAAAGCGAGTCGGAGAGCAAATCTCCGATTTGCGGTTCGCGGTTAAATTATCTCTTGTCTCCACACCCAGCCGTACACTTCCCGAATTGGATCGAAATCACCGCGCCCAAGATCCGATTTTACTTATGCTTTGGTATAGGTCAGATTATAACTGTCCATTCCTGTTCCGTTATCCAGTATGGTGAAACCGATCAGGGCCTCTTTGTAATAATTGATGTACATATTTTCTTTGTAAGGATACCAGATGATCTCCCACGGCTGGTCGGTCACGCCGTCCTGGTTCGTCCAGATCGAAACTCCGGTGTTGTCGGGATAGATCTCGTTGGTTATTGTATAGAACATCCCGTTATACTCATACGCCTCCACGGCGGCCCAGGTCCCCGGATATCCGCTGTCAGCATCCCCTCCGATCCGGTTAAAGACCCGTCCTTCTTCGTCACAGGCCAGTGTTCCGTTTTCTGTCAGGGTCGTCAGCCAGGATTCATAGGCATAGGCAAACGTTCCGTCGTCATTTTCGATCCAGGAGATATTTGAGACATATCTGCCCCCGTTAGTGTAGACCCAGGTCTCAGTTCCTTTTCTATCCGGCGTGAACTCCACTATGATATGTGTAACATCCGGCAATGGAAGACCTAATCCTGAAATATCTTCACTCGTCCATGTCCCGATGATATCGTGCGGGCTGCTCACACATCCTGCCGAACAGATTACGACTGCCATAACGGCAAGGGTGAGCAAGCTCATTTTCATGGCTATTTCATAGGCCTTCAGCTACCTTATATCTATTGGATGTGGACATGCAGATGCGATTTTTTCGTACCAAAAATGAGTTTTTACCAATAATTGGGGGGTGATTATCCGTTCTTAGCACAGATTTCCTGTATGGTACGAAAATTTATTTGTCATAGGAGTTACGCGGTGTGATCTTAACCGAACAAAACTCACATACTAATGAGATGTACTTCGATTTCGTGTACGGGACTATTGTGGGTGCATGAAAAAACCAACCGCGAATCGGCGCGAATCCGCCCTTCGGGCGAAGCGAATCGGATTTGCTTATCCTCACTCTCGCAATCCAGCTACGCTGTCTTGCTCGTCCCTTCATCGGGACCGTTCGGGCAAATCCTGTCGGCGCCCCAGCGCCTCTCAATGGTGAATCTCCTCCCCCCCTTATTTTGAGAATGTCAGAAAAGAACACTATTCACATTTAGCAATGATCAATGAACATATATCTCACAGGAGCCGTCGGGGCGGCGACAGGATTTGCTCGAACGGTCCCAATGAAGGGACGAGCAAGTCGAGGGCGGGCTGACCCGCAGGGGCGGGTTGGACGCGAAGCGGACAACCTTAGCCGAGCAAGGCTTTGCCTTGCGAGAGACTTGCGAGAGTGAGGATAAGCAAATCCGATTCTGGGAGCAAGCCAAAGGCTTGCGGGATTCGCGCCGATTCGCGGTTTGTTTTATCTCTTGTGTCCACACCCAGCCGCACACTTCCCGAATAGGATTAACACTAACACCGCGTACTCCTATTTGTTAAACACATTCACAGTACACCATCCGCCGCGGTCATCACTCCCCTTTTTTGCTTATCTCTTCCCTGATCCCGAACAGATACTCCTGGGCATAGCCGGCATACTGCCCGAAATGGTCTCTCGCAAACCTCCCCGCCTGATCATATGAGAGTTTTTTCTCCCCGCCCAGATACTTTGTCCTAAGGATCCTCTCGATCCACACGTCGATCGGAAACGCCTCATACTTCTCAAATGCAAACAAAAGCACACAGTCAGCGACCTTTGGTCCCACGCCGGGAAGTTTCATCAGTCTCTCTTTTGCCAAAGGGTAGGGCAGATCCCTGACCTCCTCTGCCCAGTGAGGATCATCGACCGCCGTCTTAGCCGCATTGCAGATATAGGCATCCCGGTACCCGACTTTACACGCACGAACGGCGCAGATCTCTTCAGCGGCGAGCCTTTCAGCTTCAGGAAACGTGTGGAACACTTCCCCGTCCAGCTCAAGGCTTCTGCCGTAGGTCTTCGCGAGATTTTCGACACGCATCGTGATCCCGGGAATATTCGCACACGTCGCACAAATATAGGAGATCAGGCACTCCCAGGGATCCTGACGGATGATGCGCAGCCCCCGGCAGTCACGGATCGCTGCATGGATCAGCGGGTCAGTGTCGATCTCATTTAGGATATCGTCGAGGGGGATATCCAGACCGAAGTAGCGTATGAGTTCGTTTTCGGTTGGTCCTTTGTACTCCAGCTCATCCCCGATCTGACGTATCTTCCAGACCTTGTCACCGACGGGTGCATACCAGAACCCGTTCTGCTGCCGCCAGCGAAATGCCTGCCCGCAGGAAACGGTCAGATCCAGCTGAAAAGGGATGTCTTTGAGAGAAAATATCTGCATAAAAAAAAGTTATTCTTTGAGCATCAGAATGCCCAGAAGAACTGCACCAAGACCGCAGAGTGCGAGAACGAGTCCGAATCCTCCCAATACGAACTGGATAAACAACGCGAAGTTGAACCAGATACCAAGAATGCCGGCAGCGAGAAGAATAATACCTACGATCAGTGTGATAAGTCCAGTTTTATCCATGATACTATGTACTCGGTTTTTGCATATATGCATTGCGTCCCTGTTCTTTCTTCCCTGTCCAGAAGTATTCTATACTATTCACAGCAAAACTAGACATTAACCAATCTTTTGGACATTATGAAAAAGCAGACAGCTGACGACGGGGTCGCCGAGGTTATCGGTTTTGTACTGATCATCGCTTTGATCGTGGCAGTTGCAGCTGTCTGGATCCTTTTTTATATCCCTGCTCAGGGGCAGGCGGTCGAAACGGAACACGCCCGTCTGGTGACCGAAGAGATCGCTGATATCAAATACGGGATCGATCTGCTGTGGATGAACGGCAATGTCGGTATGAATGCGAGCCGGGTCCTTTCCCCGTCTCCCGTCCAGGGGACAGATCTTTCGGGTCTGCTGTTTTTGTCTCCGCCTCTTGGCACAGGTACGGTGACCGTGAGCAACGGGACGGCGTTTTGGATAAATACGAGCACAGTACAAAAACCTGTTTCTTCTCTTAAAATAACCTTTAATTCGGCAAATTATTATGCGCAGGATCTTCGGATCGTCTATGAAGGGGGGGCGGTGTTTCGGGGACAGAAAAACGAGATCCCGTATGTGATCCTTCCTCCGTCTTCCGGCGACACCAGGCTTGTTCTGGTGTGTGTTCCTGCAAACTACAGCGAACAGCAGATCCTTGGCAACATCCCCCTCAGTCTTACCTACACATATCGTGATAATCCGCAAACATACAGCAATGCAAATGTATCGTTATATCAGCCGGATCCGGACAGTCCCTGGAACTCATTCCTCGGCTCGTTCAGCGCCGTGACCGTAGTTACGTATGATGTTTTGATCAGGGGTCCCCAATGAAAGGAAATGCGGATCCCGGTCTTTCTGAGGTCGTCAGCGTGGCCCTTATCCTGACTGTCCTTATTATTACGATCGCAATGACGGCGCTCATAGCTTTACCGGTGATGGGGACCAATGCGGACCGGGTGCACAACGGGGATGTCCTCATTGAGTTTTGTCAGATGAAAGCTGATGTGGATACCGTTTGGCTGTCCAGCTCCGCCAATATTACCCGGCAGGCGGTGTTCACGCTCTCTCCCGCGGCCGACCGGACCGAGATCACCGTCTTTCCCAATCTGCTTTCTGCGGCGTCATTCGGCAGAGTCACGCTGACGTACGGTGAACAATTCGTCGGAGACTACGCCGCCGTCAATCTCAACTACACGTCATCCAATATGTATGCTGAGGACATCGAAATCAGCTATGACGGCGGCACCCTTTTCCAGAACGGCCGGATCCTTCTTCCCGGCTCTGGTATCGGATCAGGCAGGTATGTCGTTGTCGTGAACAAAACAAAAGTCCCTGAGATGTCGGTCGCCGGCGCCGGAGTTGTGACGCTGAATTACCGGCTGGAGGAGATCACCCCCTACGATTCTGATCATCTCTGCGTGTTTTGGATGGAGCTTCGGTGAATATGATGCAGAAACGTGATTCCGGTCTTTCTATTGCCGTCGGATTTGTGATGATCCTTTTAGTCATAGCGATGATCATCGGCATGTGGGCGGTCGTCGGCGTTCCTGAGCAGGTCAGGGATGCCGAGGAGTATCATGCGGTAAAGGTGACGAATGCATTTCTCGATTATAAAATCGCTGTTGACAGTCAGCGGACCGGCGGACTCACCGGGTCAGAAGTCAGCATGCTCATTCCGGCAGCATCCGCCTATGCCGACGGTGTACTTGTTATGAAAGAGAATGTTGGAACTCTTCGTGTCTATGTCGACGGCACGCTGAAAAGCACCACTGATATCAGCCGGCTGTATGCGACGTTTGGGACGACGAACACCCGGATCGGTTATGAGGCGGGAGGTGTGTATAGGAACGATTACGGGCATGCCGCCTGGGTGACGCCGCCTTCACTCACCATAGAAAATTCAGGCGGCGATCTCTATGTGAAGATGGTAGTTCCGAAGATGCAGGGATCGTTTGCGGTCGGCAGTTCCGAAGGGATCCCGGTGGATACTCTTCTGGTCACTCCCTCATCTTCTTCGTCTGAACCCGTGAATCAAATGATAACCATCACCTATACCGATGCTGATGCCTGGGACGCTTTATTGTGGAGCAGATTTTTCAGCGAAATCAGCGAAACAAACATATGGAATCCAATCGAAGGTGTATCTATCGAGAGCAGTATGCCCACATCAACGTCAGCCTCACTGAAGATAACCAAGGTTCCTCCCGCGACTCTTTATCTTACGATCACCGCACCGGAATATCATGTCGATGTCAGGAGATATTATATATGAAAGATGAATCTGGTGTTTCCAGCGTTGTTGGTGTTGTTCTTCTGCTGCTTCTGGTCGTTCTCGCTGCTTCGGTGATAGGTATCACTCTATCGACAGCTACCCAGAACGCTGCTGAGAGTACGCCGAATGTTATTTTTGCTCCTTCGGCCAATCCCCAGATGCTGTATCACAGCGGCGGGGATATTTTATACAAAAACCGGCTCATTTTTTATGTTAATGGCGTGGACATAACGGGTCTGACGCAGATCAACGGTGATGATGCCTGGACCGAGTGGCGTACCGGTCAGGCGATCACCCTTCCAGGAAACAATTTTGTTACAAATCTTACGATCATTGCTCTGGATAACCTGGGCCGCGATCAGATGTTGTATCGGGGTTCGGGCGTTGTCGTGACACCTGTTCCGACACCCATTCCTACAACCTCCACACCAACGGTAACTCCGACAACTCCTACTCCGACGCCGACAACCCCTACCCCGACGCCGACACCCACTCCAAGCCCGTATTATGTAGTTGGAAGTGAATACTATGCAAATGCTTCTGCATTCATTCAATCAGTTAATGATTGGCAAGCAGGGACATTTGTCTACGAAAATGAGTATCATCACACAGGTCGCCCTATCTTAAAAAAGGATATTATCGTAGGAAATGAGCCGATTGTAATCACAAGTGAATTGATAGGTTCGAGTGGTGTTTTCGAAATAGCAGGGAGTCAGACTGGCAATATCCCTGTTATCAGTCGTGCACCAGGATATGATGGTGCGTTATTGGTGATTGAAGAAAATGGTCTTCAAATTTCCTATGGTGCAATCACATTTGATGGCATGGGTCATGGTAATGAGCCTATAATAATTGTAGGTGAAGGCACAACATTTTATGCGGCTGATTATTTTACAGTTAAGAATGGAATGAATGAAGATGGTGTTGGAGTAGAAGGCGGGGGAATGTATATAGCTGGAACTGTTAGTTTCCATGGTTCCACAAGTATTGCCGGTAATTCTGCGAAATACGGCGGCGGTATTTTCATTGATACGGGAGGAAGTTTAACTATGAGTGGAGGCAGTATAACCGGAAACTATGCTACAGTAAAAGGCGGGGGGGTCTATAATAATGGGGCTCACCAATTAAACTCTGGAACCATTGATGAAACTAACACTGCTCCAATTGGATCTGTGTATTATGCAGTTGCCGGTTCAACAAATAATCGAGCTATATTCATGCGTTTCGCTCCCGGTCAGCAAAAGACGACACCAACTGTCGATCAGGCAGTTAATCTCTATCTACCCTATTGGGGGTAAATCGTAACATTTTTAGATAGGACTTACGCGGTGTTAGTCTCAGTCTAATTTGAGAAGGAAACTATTGGGTGTAGAAACATAAAAATAACCTGCCGCGAGCCGCAAATCGGAGATTTGCTCTCTGAATCGCTTCGCTCACAAACCTTCGGTTTGCTCGCCTACTCGGGTCTATGACCCTCGCTTGCTCGCTTGAATTGGTGCGATCACAAAGCTTCGCTTTGCTCTCCGCTTCGGACTTTCAGCCTTCACTTGAATCCGCCCTTCGGGCGAGAAAAATCGGATTTGTATTTCCTCACTCTCTCACTCCAGCCTCTCTGTCTTGTCCGCCCGTCACCGTCAACAATTCGATAGACTTGCGAATAAACCGAAGGTCAGCGAGAGCGTTCGGGCAAATCCTGTCGACCCACCCGGCCGTGAGGCTCGCCCCTTTCGCAACCTGTAAGAGTTGTGTCTGAATGGAATCGGTTCTTTTTGCCAGCGGGTTTGAGATGCCAGCTTCTTTTGGGCAGTACCTCAGGCCCCTGCAAAGAGAACATCTTCAAAAATATTATTCAATGTATTTTACCGATCGTGAAATAATCCTGCCATCGGTTTTTCTGATGATATCAACTTGGAGCACATATCCATGCCTGATTGTATTGTCTGTCAGGTCTATATATCCGATGGCTCCAGGCTTCCATTGATATCCACTTGGACCTTCGCCGCTAAGACCATACAGACGCCATATGCCTGTGGGGCTTCCCCCTGCAGCCCTAAAATCACTTGCATTTAGTGTAAAGAGATCAACACGTATTTTTGTACCATTGATATAAAATTCCGGCTTGTAATCTGAATTCCAGAGAGCTTGTCTGCCAATGTTTCGCAACGTTATATTGCTTGCAAAGGTTTTAGTTCCCCCGTTATTACGGTGATTGACAAACTCGATCGCAAGGATTTCTGGAGTAACTAAGTTATCACCTGACGCGATAGCGAGGAGTTCGGAGGGAAGAAATGGTTCTTCTAACTGGTTAATATAGGGCATGGAGACGCCAACAATAATTCCAGACATGATAACTGTTAAAGTAACAAGAAGCACGGTAGCAATAACCGGTGATACACCATCATTACTTATTTCGGATATTTTTCTCTTCATAGCTGAAATAATGGATATACTTTGATATTATTTGGTCTCGTGGGTGGTATCTGTAGATTGTTATGTTCTCTTGGAACTGTGTGATAGTGATTAAACATTGTTATAATATATGTATATATATATAACTGTAGTATTTGCCGGATCAGGCCCTTCGTACAATAAAAATAGATGATGGGGATGACTTCCAACTATCTTAGATTCTGTGCTGCTGATAGGAAAGACATCGGTTTGCTCGGCTAAGGACCAGCCTGTTGGCTCACCCCGCAAATCAACTAATGCCGCGAAAACTGCGACAGGGGCGACGTGACGTGAGCTTTGAGCAAACCGAAGGTTTGCGGGCCCGCACGGAGCCCGACGCGGCGCAGTATCCTATTTGCTGAGTTCCCAAACCGTTTCCAGGTACTTTATCTGGAGCGGAGGATACAATTCAAGAAAGAGTCGGGCGGGTGTAGAAACATAAAAATAACCTGCCGCGAGCCGCAAATCGGAGATTTGCTCTCTGAATCGCTTCGCTGGTTTGAATCGGCACGATTCATTATTATTAGATGTCAACACAGATTCCTTACACGAAATTAACGTACATTCAAAAAGTACATGCCTTTTAGTTGGAATGACACATTTTAATTCATATTCCTATAGGAATTACGCGGCGTTATTCTCAATTCAATTCGGGAAGAGTATTACTGGATGTGAACACATGAGATTCACGGGTGGTCTTTTCTCAGGTTTCCACACCCAACCAAATCCTTCCCGAATTTGCCCCATCCCAGCACAGTGTAACTCCTATTTCCTATAGTTTTTCAGCTGAAAATAGGGATATCTTCAAAATTCTGTTTTTGAATGAGGACAAATGATCTCAGAAACGTTTATCATCAGGATATGTTAATATAATATGCATATCATGACACAGCTGCGAAAGTCTGACGATGGCGTGTCGCCGGTCATCGGCACGATCCTTCTTGTGGCGATCACGGTTGTGCTGGCGGCCCTTGTCTCGGCATCTGCGCTCGGGATGGCGTCGGGGGTCCGAACGAGCCATATCATCGGTGTGAGT
Source organism: Methanocorpusculum sp. (assembly GCA_034932965.1). Classification (GTDB taxonomy): domain Archaea; phylum Halobacteriota; class Methanomicrobia; order Methanomicrobiales; family Methanocorpusculaceae; genus Methanocorpusculum. The sequence goes on along the minus strand of JAYFOG010000031.1, from coordinate 1,748 downwards.
GTTGTTTCGGGCGATGCAGAGGAGCTGCTCGTTACCGTTTTCTGCGGGAATGCTGCGGATCTTGAAACGATCACTGTTTACAATGGTTCCCGGTTTGTCGGCGAGGCGGCTTTTTCGTCGGTCGGCGCTCCGCTGAGTTTTAATAATCCGACGTCTCTAGCGGCAGGGAAGGCCGATGTTTTGGTCATCGGTCAGTTTACTGACGGAAATCAGACCCTCTATTCCGGGACCGTTGTCATAAAATAGGTTTTAGAATCCGTCCATTCTGATTTTTCATCTATTTTCGCTGTTTTTTTTTGTGTGTGGGCCCCGCTGTTTCCCTCGTCAGAAGCTGAAATATGCCCGGGCAGATATCTTTATTACTCACCTTATACTATAATAAAATGAATATTATGAAAGTAACTGCAAAGAAAAACGACGGAGTATCACCGGTCATCGGTACGATCCTCCTTGTGGCAATCACTGTCGTGCTTGTCGCAATCATCTCAGCCGTTGTCATGGGTATGACCGGCGGGATCGGAACCAGCCATGTAGTTGGTGTGAAAGTTGGACAAGATTCCGCAGTAACGGGTGGTATGTTAGTTACCATCACAGGCGGAGCAGATGTTAACCAGCTCTCGAAGTATTATGTGTACAATGGAAGCATCTATGTTGGTAATACAACTAATACGACTGTAGGCGTTCCGCAAGCATTTGTACCAGGAGTTGGTCAGGCAAGTATTTCCATTGTTGGTCAGTTCCCGGATGGTAATCAGACCATATACACCGGCACGATTTATCTGTGATAACCTCACCCGCTGAGGTTAACCACTATCTTTTTTAATAGGTTTTACGCGGTCTATTTTCGATCAAAAAGCTGACGTAAGTGCAAGATGTATTATAGCCTTCACGTGGGGTTGGAGTGGGAGTATGAGAAAAAAGAACCGCGAACCGCAAATCATAGATTTGCTCACCGACTCGGGTCTTTGACCCTCGCTTGAATAAGCGGTAAACTATCTCATACTCTCACATAAATCCCGTACACGAAATCGAAGCAGATCTCTACATGTGTCAGCATTTTCATTGAGAGCACACCGCTTAAGTCCTATTCAAAAAGTAATCTGTGCCTTTCAAGAGAGCTTTATTATTGGCTATCGGCAATAACCAGATGCATATCATGACAGTACGTACAAAGAAAAACGACGGAGTATCCCCGGTCATCGGTACGATCCTCCTTGTGGCGATCACCGTAGTGCTGGTTGCGATCATCTCGGCGGTCGTCATGGGTATGACCGGCGGGATCGGAACCAGCCATGTTGTTGGTGTGAAAGTAGTTCAGGGAGCCGATTTGCCTGGTACTGATTTCCCTACATTACTTGTGACCATCACCGGCGGCGACACCACTGGTCTTGGTGACATTTTCGTGTACAATGGTTCGGATATGATTCGCGGAGTGTCATTCTCAACAGCAGGAGTAGGGGTGCCAATGTCCTTCTACGATGGAGGCGTCAATCTTAACTCAGGCCTTGCCTCTCTCTCGATCGTCGGAAGATTCCCTGACGGCGCTCAGACCATCTACACCGGCACGATCAATCTGGTATAACCTCACCTGTTGAGGCTAACCACCATCTTTTTTTAATAGGAGTTACGCGGTGTTGTGATCTCGATCGAGCAAAACTGATATCCTTATATGATGTACTTCGATTTCGTGTATGGTATTTATGTGGACACAAGAGAAAAAACCAACCGCGAATCGGCGCGAATCCCGC